>NZ_JBQVNP010000014.1:0-58605 GCF_052436255.1 Roseateles sp.
TGAGGACGGGAGCTGCGGTCGAGCAGCCCAGTGGGGCCTTCGAGCGCGTGACGCCGATGCCAGCGCGCAGCGGTGCGCCGGCTCACGCCTGCCGCCTCAGCAGCAAGCTTGCAGCCTTGAGTGGCGACGTTCTTAACCAAATGTGCGCGACCTCGCGGCGTCAATGAGGCATTCTTATGGCTGTTCATCCGAGGGTTCCCCGTGTGGCGATGGGTTGGTGTGAGAACCCTCATCTTCCACGGCCTCGGGTGAACAACCTCTTGGGAAACGACAGTTAGGTCACGCCGGGACCGGGCTCCGACAACGCCCGCAGCAGCGGCTGAAGCAGCCGGTTGACGTCGGTCAGCAGCGGCGCGATGACCGCCTCATCAACACCCTGTGCGCACGCTGCCTCAAGCGCCGCCGCTGCCTGCTGCAGGGCTTGCATGCCCAGCGTGCCGGCGACGCTCTTCAGATCGTGGGCACAGCGCAGCGCGGCTCCCGCATCGCCGCGTGCGCAGGCCTCGCGCACGCGCGCCGCGAAGTCGACCTCCCGCTCGCGGAACATGCCCAGCAGCCGCCGGTACAAGGCCTCGTTGCCGTCCACGGCCGCCAGGCCGGCGCTGACGTCCAGGCCCGACACCGACGGCAAGGCCCGGGCTTCGGGCTGTGCCACCACCGGGCGCACCCAGTACGCCAGCGTCTCGAACAGCTCATCCACGCGGAAGGGCTTGGCGACATGATCGTTCATGCCGGCTGCCATCACCTTCTCGCGGTCGCCAGCCATCGCGTTGGCGGTCATCGCGATCACGGGCAGGTCCTTGAGCGCGGGGCGCTGACGCAGCGCGCGTGTGGCCTCGTAGCCATCCATCACCGGCATCTGGCAATCCATCAGCACGGCATCGAAACCCTCGATGTCCAATGCCGCGAGCGCCTCGCGGCCGTGGCCGGCGATGGTGACGACGATGCCCGCGCGTTCCATCAGGCTGCAGGCCAGCTCCTGATTGATCGCGTTGTCTTCAACGAGCAGGATGCGCGCGCCCGCCAGGCTGGCCTGGTGCGCCTGCAGCTTCTCCTGGCGCTGCTCGCTGCGCCGTGGCAGCGCCGCCTTGACGCCGAGGGCCGTGACGCAGGCGTCGAGCAACGCCGACGGCGTGACGGGCTTTGGCAGCAGCGCCGCCACCTGCAGGCCGCGCGCCTGCAGCTGGTGCTCGGCCTGATCGCGGCTGAAGGCGGTGACCATCAGCACCGTCGGCGGCGCATGGCGGCCAATGATGGCGGTCAGCCGCGCCAGGCACTCCACGCCATCCATGCCGGGCATGCGCCAGTCCAGCAGCACCAGCTTGAAGGGGCGGTCTGAGGCATCGGCGTTCGCCACGGCCGCCAGGGCAGCCTCGCCATCGGCCGCCACCTCGGCATTCAGACCCAGCGAGGCCACCAGGGCGCACAGCAGCTCGCGCGCCGCCGGGTGGTCGTCGACGATGAGCAGCCGGGCGCCGCGCAGTTCAGCCGTGTCGAGCACCGGCTGTGCACCGGGCTGCAGTTCAAAGGGCAAGGTGAAGTGGAAACTGCTGCCGCGGCAGGGCTCGCTGTCCACCCAGATCCGGCCGCCCATGCGCTCGACGAGGTGACGGCAGATCGCCAGGCCCAGGCCGGTGCCACCAAAGCGCCGGCTGGTCGAGGCATCGGCCTGCGTGAAGGGCTGAAACAGGCGCTCGCAGGCCTCGGAGCTCAGGCCGATGCCGGTGTCGCGCACCTCGAAGCCCAGCGTCGCGGGGCGGCCGGCGCGCTCCCCCAGCGACACCGCCACCGTCACCTCGCCGCGCTCGGTGAACTTGATGCCGTTGTTGACCAGGTTCAGCAGAATCTGGCCCAGCCGCGAGGGGTCGCCGACGAGCGCGGTGGGCAGCTCGGCCGGCAGCACGAACAGCAACTCCAGACCCTTCTCCTCGGCCGGCATGCCCGCCAGGTTGGCCAGTTGATCGAACACGTCGCCCAGCTGGAAGGGAATGGCCTCCATCTCCAGCTTACCGGCCTCGATCTTCGAGAAGTCCAGGATGTCGTTGATGATGCCCAACAGCGACTCGGCAGCGCGATGCACCTTCTCGACATAGTTGCGCTGCTTGGCGTCCAGGCCCGTCTGCAACGCCAGGTAGGACATGCCAAGGATGGCGCTCATCGGCGTGCGGATCTCGTGGCTCATGTTCGCCAGGAACTCGCTCTTGGCCTGGGTGGCCGCCTCGGCGGCATGCTGGGCGCGCTCCAGCTGCCCGGTGCGCTCTTGCACGCGCTGCTCCAGCGTGTCGGCCAGGCGGCGCACCTCGGCGCGCGAGCGGCGCAGCCGCACGAGGAAGGCGACAGTGCCGCCCAGCGCGAACAGGCTGCCCGCCAGCACCGTCCACAGCCAGCGCTCCTGCAGCCCGCGGGCTTGCAGCTCGGCAGTCTGCTGCTGGCCGCGGCGCTGCAGCTCGGCCAGCTCGCGTCGGCGCGCCTCGTCACGGCGGCGCTGCGCGGCTTCCAGCAGGCGTTCCGCGCTGCGCTCGGTGCTGGCACGCGCCTGCATGTCGGCGGCGTCGATGGCCAGCCGGTAGGCGCGCTTGAAGTCACCGGCCGCCGCCTGCAGCTGCGCGAGCCGGCGCGCGGCGCTGGCAATGTAGAGCGGCTGCCCAAGGGCGAGCGACTCGGCATAGGCGTCCTCGGCCTCTGCAAGCGCCGCCGCCGGATGTCCCAGCGCCTCCTGGATGCGGCTGCGCTGCTGGGCGCCGTGGAAGCGGCCGGTGCGCAGCTGTGTCGTTGCGAGGATGGCGCGCGCGCGTTCGCTCTCGGCCAGCGCTTCCTGCAGCCGCCCCTGGTTGAGCAATTGCTCGGCGTGGTTGTGCAGGGCGTTGGCGAGGTTCACCGGTGTCGCCACCGCAGTGAAGGCGTCGATGGCCTCGGCGACGAGCCTCTCACCCTCGCCATGGTCCTTGCGCCGGTGGGCTTCGTTGGACAGGCCCAGCAGCGCGAAGCCTTCCTGCAGCTTGGAGCCCGCGGCCTGCGCCTGGCGGCGCATCTGCTCCAGCTGCTCGCCCGCCTCGACGAAGCGCTCGCTCTGCATATAGGACACGGCCAGGCCATGGTGGGCATAGGCCAGCGCCAGCGGGTCGCCCGAGCGCTGGGCCGCGTCCATGGACTGCAGTGCCATGGTGGCCGACTCCTCGAACCGACCGACGCGGCGCAGCACCAGCGCGCCGCGGAACAGGGCCTCGGCGAGCAGGTCCGGCCGGTCGACGCCATCAAGCACGGCGATGCTGTGCGAGGTGACCTCGACCAAGCGCTCGACATGGTTGAGGTTGACCGCGCCCAGCGACAGGTTCATGTCGGCCTCGGCCTGGCCGGGGCGATCGTTGGCGGCCGTGGCCTCGCGCATCGCCAGCTCGGCGCGTGCAATGGCTTGCGCCGACCGCCCGAGATGGATCTCGATACGCGCCAACAGGTTCAGAGCGCGGGCGCGGTCTGCCGCCGTTGCGTCTGGTGGCAGCTCGGCCTGCAGGCGCTGCGCCTGCGTATAGGCGGCCGGGGCGTCGTTGTCGGCCAGCTTGCGCACGGCGGTGGCGCGCTGGCGCCAGTCGTCAATGGGCGCGGCCACGGCGAGTGTCAGCCACAGCAGCCAGGCTGCGGCGGCACCCACCCATCGCAAGCCGAGCAACTTCATATGCGCAGGCTCAGGCTGGTGCCGACCTGGCGGTCGTTCACCCAGGCGTTCTGCGGCCGCGTCTGGACGCCGAAATGGGAGCGCCGCAGCGTGCCGAGCAGGTTGCCGCCGTCGAGCGACCAGGTCAGCTGGTCGGTGATGCGCCAGCGCAGCGAGGCGTCCAGCCAGCCATAGGCGCGCGTGGTGGTCTGCAGCGCACCCAGGCCCACGACGCTGACCGTGCCGCTGGGGAAGCTGCTGCGCCAGTTCCAGGCCAGCCGCGCCGACCAGGCGCCGTGCTCATACAGGCCGATGAGATTGGCGCTGCGGCGCGACAGGTTCTGCATCGCCACATTGGCGCGCTGCACGCGGTCGTAGGTGCTGCTGTCGACGAAGGTGGCATTGGCCTGCAGCCCCAGGCCACGCCAGGCGCCCGGCAGGAAATCGAGGAAGCGCTGGTAGGACAGCTCCGCGCCCTGGATGCGGCCAGCATCGGCGTTGTAGGGCCGGTTGACCTGATAGAGCTGGCCATCATGCGTCTCGGCCTCGCTGCGCGTGGCGACGAAGCCGTCCACACGTTTCCAGAACAGCGTCAGTGAGGCGGCGTGGCCGGCGCCGAAGTCGCCTTCCGCGGCCAGGTCGACATTCATCGCCCGCAGCGGCCGCAGCGCCGGGTTGCCGGCCGTGCCCTGGTTGAGTTGCGGGTTGATGCTGTTGGGCGTCAGCGTGATCGACGGCGACAGCAGGTTGAAGTCGGGCCGGGTGATCGTGCGCGATGCCGCAGCACGCCACTGCCAGGGCCCGCTGGCACGCCAGCGCAGGCTGGCATTGGGCAGCCAGTCGGTCGTGGTCGTGTCGATGGCCAGGGGCGCGATCATGCCGGTGGAGGGTACGCTCTGATTGCCGGACAGCGTTGCCCGCGTGCGCACCAGGCGCAGGCCGGCCTGGGCATCAAGAGCCAGTGCGGGCAGCTTCCAGCCCGCCTCGGCATAGGCCGCGTCGGTGGCTTCGCGGATGCGCCACACACCCAGCGGGCCGCCCGCAGTCGGCAGTGGTGTCGTGATGCCAAAGGCCTGGCGCGCCGCCACCGGGTCGCGGGCATCGGCCAGCGTGTCAGTGAGGTACCCCTCGATGCTGCTGGTGCGCGCATCGAGCATGGGCGAGTAGGGGTAGACGGCGGTGCGGCTGCCCTGCGTGGCCGCGGGCGTGCCCGGCAGCGCGATGTCGCCAAAGATCAGGTTGGGCGCGTTGTCGGCCTCGCGGCGCGCATGCCGCCAGCCGATGGCCACGCGCTCCAGCAGGCCGCGCTCCAGCTGCCATTCGGCGTCGACGCGCCCGGCCAGCAGGCTGCCGCGCAGCGGCCTCACCCGGTAGGCCATGGACACATAGCGCAGGTTGGCGGGGTTGGCGAGGTCCGTGCCCAGGACCGACGTGGCTGGCACGTCGCTCGCCAGATCGTGCGTGAAACGCGCCGCCGTGGCGGCCAGCGTGGGGCCGGCAAAGAACAGGTGGTTGAGGCTGCGCGTGTGGCTGAGGTCGGTGCTCAGGCGCAGCTCGCCGGCCGACCAGGCACCGCCGACGGCCAACTGGCGCGTGCGGTCGATGGTGTCGCGCGCGAAGCCGAGGACGGAGACAGGCGCATTCGTCCACGTGATGCGCTGCACGTCCCGCGTGCCGGCGAAGAGCCTGACGCTGGCGGGGTCGAAGCCGCTGCCGGCCGCGAAGTTGGGGCCGATATTGAGCTGCTGCGTGTCCTGCCTCGTCTTCAGTTCCGCGAAGTGGGCTTCGGCGTAGAGGTCCAGGTCCGCGCCCGGCCGCAGGCCCAGCATCAGGCTGGCCGCACTGCGGCGGCGACGGCCGAGGTTGGCGCTCTCGCTGCTGCCGGCGGGCACGACGGTGTCCTCGCCGGGCACCAGGTCCTGCCGGCAGCCCGAGGTGGCGCGGGCGCTGCACAGCATGGGCGAGTTGGTGCTCTTCTGGTCCTCGCGGTAGGCGCGGTCCTGCAGCACCAGGTTCACCAGCAGCGCCGCCTCGCCCACACCGGTGGCAGCGCCGCCGCCGTAGAGCAGCGCGAACTGGCCGGCCCCCCTGCCGACGAGATCGCCGTGCAGATGACGTGCCGTGAGTGCCAGCATGGGCTTGCGGAAGTCGAAGGGGCGGCGCGTGCGCAGGTCCACCGTGCCACCCAGCCCGCCCTCGATGCGCGAGGCCGCCGAGGTCTTGTAGACATCGATGCCGGCCAGCATGTCGCTGGGCAGGTCGGCATAGTCCAGCGCCCGGCCGAAGCCCGCGGTGAACAGCTCGCGGCCGTTCAGCGTGGTCTCGATCTGCCCCAGTCCGCGCACCGTCGCCACCGAGGCCTCACCCCGGTCGCGCGTGATCTGCATGCCGGTGATGCGCTGCACCGCATCCGCCACGCTCAGGTCGGGCAGCCGGTTGATCTCCTCGGCCAGGATGCCGTCAACGATGTCGGCGCTGCTGCGTTTGCGCTCGGCAGCGGACTCGACACTGGCCCGCACCCCCACGACGACGACGGGTTCGAGCTTCTGTGCCAACAACGCGGCGGGCGCCAGCAGAGCAAGGCTGGCGGCTGAAATGACCTGACCAAGCTGCTTCATGTGGTCTCCCTCCGTTGAGTGGTCTCACATATGGCGAGGCCCGACCGCTTGATCGCCGCGTTAGGCGCTAACGCTGCATGACGGACAGGGTCTGAGTCATCTTTTATCCCTATTCCAGCGATCTCGACAGTGCCACCCGCTCATTTCTCAGCGGTCCAGGCAAGCTATTGCAGTGCATCATCTCCGAGAATTTACCGATGAGAAGCTCCGTCGCCCTGTGGCTGCTGGCCCCTGCCCTGCTGAGCGGCTGCGCCATCCGACCTACGTTGGCACCCGCGCCGCTGGCGCAGGCCGACCAGGCCGTCGAGCGCCTCATCGCGCTGCGCCAGTTGCCGGGCGCAGCGGTCTGGATCGAGCGCGTCGGCCACGGCAGCCATCACCGTGCCTATGGCCAGCGCGCCGTCGACCCGCAACCGGAGCCAGTGGACGAGGCCACCGTCTTCGACGCCGCGTCACTGACCAAGCCAGTCGTCACCGCCACGCTGGTGCAGCTGCTGCGCGAGCGCGGCCAGCTCGACATGGAGGCACCGCTGCAGCGCTACCTACCGGGCTGCGGCGGCGGCGACAAGGCCGGCATCACGCTGCGCCACCTACTGACGCACAGCTCCGGCCTGCCGGCCAGCCTGCCGGGCAATGGCGCTGGCGACTGGGCGGGCCCCGACGACGCCGAGCGCATCGCCTGCGGCCTGCCGCTGACCGCGGTGCCGGGGACGCTGTTCCGCTACTCCGACGTCAACTTCATCCTGCTGGGTCGCATCGTCGAGCGCGTCAGTGGCATGCCGTTGGCGCCGTATGCGGCACAGGCCTTGTTCGAACCGCTGGGGATGGAAGACAGCGGTTACGTGCCCCTGCAGCGCATCGACGCGGCGCGCATCGCGCCCACAGAGCGCCTGCCCGACGGCCACTTGTTGCGCGGCGAGGTGCACGACCCGACCGCCCGCAAGATGGGCGGTGTGGCGGGCCATGCCGGCCTGTTCACGACCACGGCCGACCTGGCCCGGTTTGCGCGCATGCTGCTGGCCGGTGGCTTGGCCGAGGGTGGCCGCCGCCTGTTGTCGCCCGAGAGCGTGGCGTTGCTGACGACGCCCCAGTCACCCGCTGCGTTGGCAGAGAAGCGCAGCATGGGCTGGGACATCGCCTCGCCCTTCTCGAGGCCGCGCGGCAGCCTGTATCCGCCTACCAGCTTCGGCCACACCGGCTTCACCGGCTGCGCCTTCTGGCTGGACCCGACCAGCCGCAGCTTCTTCGTGCTGCTGTCCAACCGCGTGCACCCGGGGCTGGGGACGAATGTGTTGCCGCTGTATGGCGAGCTCGGCACGCTCGCGGCGCAGGCGGCGGGAGTGACGCCTTGAGTGCCGAGAAGTGATTCGACGAAGCGCGTCAGCGAACCACCGTCGCCATTCGAGATCCCAGCGCAGCGCTCAAAGCGGGATGGCAAATTGCCCTAGCCTTGGCATATGCGCATCGATTTCAAGGGCGGCCCCGTCGACGTCGCCCGCCAGCTTCTCGGCTGGACGCTACTCGTCGGCGGGGTGGGCGGCGTCATCGTCGAGACCGAGGCCTACGACGCCGACGACCCGGCCTCACACAGTTACCGCGGCCCCACCGTCCGCAACGCCGCCATGTTCGGGCCACCCGGGCATGCCTATGTCTACCTGAGCTACGGGCTGCACTGGTGCCTGAACTTCGTCTGCTGCGGGCCGGGCCATGGCGCGGCCGTGCTGATCCGTGCGCTGCAGCCCACCCATGGACTGGACGTGATGCGGGCACGGCGCGGCGTGGAGGCGCTGCGCTTGCTGGCCGCAGGGCCGGGGCGGGTGGGCCAGGCGCTGGGCATCGACCGGTCCTTCGATGGCCTTCCGCTCGACCGGCCACCCTTCGACCTTCGGCCGCCAGCGGGCCCTGTCGACGTCGCCAGCGGCGCGCGCATCGGCATCACCAAGGCCGCCGAGCAGCCGTGGCGCTTTGCCGTGGCGGGGTCGGCCTTTCTCAGCAAGCGCCTGCAAGCGAGCCCCCAAGAAAAAGCCCCTCGGCCGGCGGGCGGTTCGAAGGGCTGAAACCACCCACGCGGGTGGAGGAGACAAACAAGGGCTCGACGTTAGCGCGGCGGCCACTCGCGAAGCAGTCAACTTGGCGACTGAAACGATGAGGAAATCGCCAAGGCCCATAAGCTGCGGTAAAGCCCACGCCGCGCCGGCCGCTACCGGGCCCTGCGCCAAGACCGCCCCAATCGGGATGAGGCAACGACCTCGCTGGTCGCGACCGGCCGAGCAGCCGGAACCCCTGCGCTGGACCGCCGCCGCCGACCCGCGCGGCTTGGCGGCGGGCTTGGCGCCGCAGAATCGCGGCAGCGGGGCCACTTAGCGCTCACCGCTCAGGCTGAATTGCGCAACGCGCCCACTACATTGCGGCCTGCGCCCATCCACCATGCAGGACCGCTTCTGAACGACGCTGCCACACCGCCCGCCCAGCGCACGCCCGACATCGGCTTCTGGGCCGCCGTGCGTTTCTGGCTCAAGCTGGGCTTCATCAGCTTTGGCGGCCCAGCCGGGCAGATCGCGATCATGCATGCCGAGCTGGTCGAGCGGCGGCGCTGGATCAGCGAGAAGCGCTTCCTGCACGCGTTGAACTACTGCATGCTGCTGCCCGGCCCCGAGGCCCAGCAGCTCGCCACCTACATCGGCTGGCTGATGCACCGCACGCGCGGCGGCCTGGTCGCTGGCGCGCTGTTCGTGCTGCCCTCGCTGTTCATCCTCATCGCGTTGTCCTGGATCTATCTCGCCTGGGGCACGCTGCCGGTCGTGGCCGGGCTGTTCTACGGCCTCAAGCCGGCGGTGACCGCCCTGGTCGTGCACGCCGCCCATCGCATCGGCACGCGGGCGCTGAAGAACGGCTGGCTGTGGGGCATCGCCGCTGCGGCCTTCGTGGCCATCTTTGCGCTGGACGTGCCCTTCCCCGTCATCGTGCTGGCCGCCGCCCTCGTCGGCCACCTCGGCGGGCGCTGGGCGCCGCAGGTCTTTGCCCTGGGGGGCGGCCACGGCACGGCGGCGCGCAGCCATGGCCCGGCGGTGATCGACGACCACACGCCGACACCGCCGCATGCGCGCTTCAGCCGCGCGCGGCTGGCGCGCGTGCTGGCCGTCGGCCTGGGCCTGTGGGGACTGGCCCTGGCCGGCCTGGTCCTGACGCAGGGCCTGGACAGTGCGCTGGCACAGATGGGCTGGTTCTTCACCAAGGCCGCGCTGCTGACATTCGGTGGCGCCTATGCCGTGCTGCCCTATGTCTACCAGGGCGCCGTCGAGCAGCATCAGTGGCTGAGCGGCGCGCAGATGATCGACGGCCTGGCCCTGGGCGAGACGACGCCCGGCCCGCTCATCATGGTGGTGGCCTTCGTCGGCTTTGTCGGTGGCTGGACGAAGCAACTGTTCGGCCCCGATGCCCTCTTCCTCGCCGGCGCCACCGCCGCTGCCGCGGTGACCTTTTTCACCTTCCTGCCGTCCTTCGTGCTGATCTTCGCCGGCGGGCCGCTGATCGAGTCAACCCACGGCAAGCTGAAGTTCACTGCACCGTTGACGGCCATTACCGCCGCCGTGGTCGGCGTCATCCTGAATCTGGCGCTGTTCTTCGCCTATCACGTGATGTGGCCGCAGGGCCTCAATGGACGCTTCGACTGGGTCTCCGCGCTGATCGCCATGGCCGCCGGCGTGGCGCTGTTCCGCTTCAAGCTCGGCGTCATGCCACTGCTGGCACTGTGCGCCGTGGCGGGGCTAGCCGCCTTCCTGCTGCGGGGCTCCTGAAGCGTAGGGCTGCGCCTACCTGACCGCGCGGCGTCGAGGCATGGCGCGCCCGGTGCCCCGGGCTTAAATTGGAACTGTCGCGAGCCGAGTGGCATCTGATGAAGGTGCTCTACAAGCAGACCGACATGGGACCCGGTGCGAAACGCACCGGGTCTTTTCTTTCCAAGGAGCCGCCGTGAGCAACCCGTTGAGCCAGGTGGGACAAACCCCACACCCCGAAGCGTCTGCAAACCCCGACAAGCCTTCCGGTGCAGCGGGCAATCCGGCGCTTCAGCATCCTCAGACCACCAACGAGAATCCTGCCCCTGCGTCTTCCGGACAGCAGCAACCCGCAGCCACCCCGGCCCCGCCGCGGAAGACCGAGATCGTCGACCTGAAGCCTGGCGAGCCGCCGCCGGAATCCAGCGCGGGATCCTGATCCGCTGCGCAGCAGCGCCGCCGCACCGCTGAGTTAGCAGCAGCCGCGCAGGTAGTGGAAGATGCGGCCTCGCCGTTGGCCGCTTGCCGGGGAGTGCATGGAAAGACGCGAAGTTCACAAAGACCTGCCTGCGCCGCTCTTCGTCGTGTTCAACCGAGCCTCTGGGCGCGGCGACCGCGACGAGGTCGGGCCGGCCGTCGAGGCGGCCTGTGCGGCGGCAGGCCGACCTTGCGAGCTGTTCCCTGTCGACAAGCCGGGCCGCCTGGCCGAAACCGCAGGCCGGGCCGTGCAGCGGGCGCGCGAGACCGCCGGCATCGTCGTCGCCGCAGGCGGCGACGGCACGATCAACGGCGTGACCCAGGCTGTGCTGGGCAGCGGCTGCCGCTTCGGTGTGCTGCCGCGCGGCAC
Organism: Roseateles sp.; assembly: GCF_052436255.1. Lineage (GTDB taxonomy): Bacteria > Pseudomonadota > Gammaproteobacteria > Burkholderiales > Burkholderiaceae_C > Pelomonas. The sequence continues at coordinate 10,894 of NZ_JBQVNP010000014.1, forward strand.
CTTCAACTACTTCGCGCGGACGCATGGCATACCGGTCGACCTGGAAGGCGCGCTGCAAGTCCTGCTGACCGAGGACGCCGTCGCGGTGCAGGTCGGGCTCGTGAATGGACGCGTATTCCTCGTCAATGCCAGCCTGGGCCTGTACCCGCAACTGCTGGAGGAACGCGAGGCGTGGAAGCAGCAGTTCGGCCGCAGTCGGCTGGTGGCCCTGGGCGCCGGTATCCGCACCCTCATGCGCGGCCATCGCAGCCTGCGGCTGACCATCGAGCAGGGCGGCCAGGCGCGCCAGGTTCGCACGGCGACGCTGTTCGTCGGCAACAACGCGCTGCAAATGGAACAAGTCGGCCTGCCCGAGTCGCAAGCGATCGACGCGGGCTGCCTGGCCGGTGTGATGCTCAAGCCGGTGGGCCGCTGGACCCTGCTGGCATTGCTGGCGCGTGGCGCCTTCGGCCAGCTCGGTGAGGCCGATCAGGTGCAGAACTTCGCATTCCGCCGCCTGACGGTGACGGCGCGCAGCTTCGGCGCCCGTCGCATCAAGGTCGCCACCGATGGCGAGGTGCTGCGCATGTCGATGCCATTGCGCTTTGAGGTGTCGGCACATCCGCTGATGCTGATCCGCCCGGCCGGGCTGGCGCAGGAGCGGCGCGAGGCCCAGGCCGCCGCTGCGGCATCCGCTGAGGCGGGCGCATGACGGTGGTGCTGCAGGTCTCCGACACCCACTTCGGCACCGAGCGGCCAGTCGCCGTGGTCGCGCTGCAGCGGCTCAGCGCCGAGCTGCGGCCCGACCTGCTGCTGGTGACGGGCGACATCACGCAGCGCGCCCGCCCCGCGCAGTTCGCGCGCGCCAAAGTGGTGTTCGACCAACTCGGCGTGCCGGCCCAGCTCATCATCCCGGGCAACCACGACATCCCCCTCTTCAACGTCTTCGCCCGCGCCTTCCACCCCTATGGCCGCTTTGCCGAGGTCTTTGGCAACGCGCTGGAAGGCGAGTACGAGCGCGACGACCTGCTCGTCATCGCCATCAACACCACGCGGCGGTATCGGCACAAACACGGTGAGGTGTCGCCCGAACAGATTGACCGTGTGGCCGAACGCCTGTCCCGTGCCAGACCGGGTCAGCTGCGCCTGGTTGCCGTTCACCAGCCGGTGGCCGTGACGACAGAGTCCGACATCAACAACCTGCTGCGCGGCCATGAACGCGCGGTGCGCCGCTGGGCCGTGGCCGGCGTCGACGCCGTCATCGGCGGCCACATCCACCTGCCCTATGTGCTGCCGCTCAAGCAGACCTGGCCCGACCTGCCGCGCGCCGTGTCGGCAATTCAGGCGGGCACGGCCGTCAGCCACCGCCTGCGCGGCGGCATCTCCAACTCGGTCAACGTGATCCGCACCGGCCCCGGCGCCGTCGTGGAGCGCTGGGACCTGGACGAGGGGACAGGCAGATTCAGGTTGGTGCAGTCGACGCCGCTGGACGTCGAGCGCTGATCAGTAGCCGCGCGTCCGCCCCTCGGCGGAGGTGGACTGCGGCAGCACCAGGCGCGGCTTGAGCATCTCCTCGCTGGCGTCCAGCATGCGATCAGCCTCGCCAGCGCCTGTTCGCTCAATGGCTCCGCTCTGCATGTCCACCGTCGTCAGCGTGGGCGTGCTGAAGCGGACGAAGGGGATGTCGCCGAAGCCCGCGACCGAAACCGACGCCTGCGCCATCGCGACGATGCACACATCAAGGCCCATCAGATGGCGGACATGACCCACCGCCTCTCCCAGCGCTGAACTGCGTCACGTTCGGGGCAGTTTCGGCAGCCGCTGCGACGGCCGCTGCACCAAGACGCAAGATAAAGTCCGGCCGCTTCGCCCACCCTCGCGTCCCCATGGAATATCCCGGCAATCTCTTCGTCGTCGCCGCACCCAGCGGGGCGGGCAAGTCCAGCCTCGTCAAGGCACTGCTGGAGCTGGACGCCAAGCTGGCCGTCTCCATCTCGCACACCTCGCGCGCACCGCGAGGCCAGGAACAGCATGGCCGCGAGTACTGGTTCATCACGCCGGATGAGTTCCGCGCGATGGCCGAGCGCGGCGACTTCTTTGAGTGGGCCGAGGTGCACGGCAACCTCTACGGCACCTCGCGCGCGGCCATCGAGGCGCGCATGCAGCATGGCGACGATGTCGTGCTGGAGATCGACTTCCAGGGCGCGCTGCAGATCAAGCAGCTGTTCCCCTATGCCGTGCTGATCTTCATCCTGCCGCCGAGCTGGGACGAGCTGCAGTCGCGCCTGAACCGACGTGGCGACACCCACCCCGAGGTCATCGCCAGGCGCATGGCCAATGCGCGCGTCGAGGTGGCGCAGGCGCAAAACTTCGATTTCGTCGTCGTCAACGCGGTGTTTGACACCGCCGTCTTCGACCTCAAGGCCATCGTGCACGCGCAGCGGCTAAAATACGCGGCTCAGCGCCGTAACCGCTCGGCCGTCTTTCAGGCGCTCGATCTGCCCTGATCACCGAAATACCTAGGAACACCATGGCCCGCATCACCGTCGAAGACTGCCTGACCAAGATCCCGAACCGCTTCCAGCTCGTGCTGGCCGCGACCTACCGCGCGCGCATGCTGAGCCAGGGCCACAGCGCCCGTATCGAGAGCAAGAACAAGCCGGGCGTGACCGCGCTGCGCGAGATCGCCGCCGGTGAAGTCGGCATCGAGATGCTGCGCAAGGTGCCGGTCTAATTCGGCCTCTGCTGAACATGAAACGGGCGTCCTTGGACGCCCGTTGCCATTTTTCCTTCGGCTAAATTCGGGCGTATGGCTCAACGCTCCCTCACCGCCTGGTTCACGCTGCCTGGATTGCGCCAGCCAGCGCCTCCCACGCCGGCGGAGGCCGCCTCCTTCGATGCCCTTGCGCCCAAGCTCGGCTACTTGAGCAAGGCCGAGGTCAAGCGCGTGCGCGAGGCCTACAAGTTCGCCGATGAGGCCCACCTGGGCCAGAAACGTGCCACCGGCGAGCCCTACATCACCCACCCCATCGCCGTGGCGGGCATCTGCGCCGAGTGGCGGCTGGACGCCCAGGCGTTGATGGCGGCGCTGATGCACGACGTCGTGGAAGACTGTGGCGTCTCTAAGACCGAGCTGATCGAGAAGTTCGACGCAACGACCGCCGACCTGGTCGATGGCCTGACCAAGCTGGACAAGCTGCAGTTCTCCACCAAGGAGGAATCGCAGGCCGAGTCCTTCCGCAAGATGCTGCTGGCCATGGCGCGGGACCTGCGCGTCATCCTCATCAAGCTGGCCGACCGCCTGCACAACATGCGCACCATGGGCGCGATGGCGCCGCAGAAGTCGCGGCGCATCGCGCGCGAGACCTTCGACATCTATGCGCCCATCGCCCATCGCCTGGGCCTGAACCAGACCTTCCGCGAGCTGCAGGACCTGTCCTTCCAGTATTTCCACCCCTGGCGCTATTCGGCGCTGAGCAAGGCGGTAGGAAAGGCGCGCGGCAACCGGCGTGACCTGGTGTCGCGCATCGAGGGCGAGATCCGCGCCGCCTTTGCCAAGGCCAGCCTGCGCGTGCAGGTGCAGGGCCGCGAGAAGACCGTGTATTCGATCTACAAGAAGATGCGCGAGAAGGGCGGCCTGTCCTTCGCCCAGGTCAGCGACATTTTCGGCTTTCGCATCATCACGGAGGAGCCACTGCAGTGCTACACGGCTGTCGGCGTGCTGCACCAGCTCTACAAGCCGCAGGCCGGGCGCTTCAAGGACTACATCGCCACGCCCAAGGACAACGGCTACCAGTCCCTGCATACGACGCTGATGGGGCCGCTGGCCACGCCGCTGGAGTTCCAGCTGCGCACCGAGGGTATGCACCAGATCGCTGAACAAGGCGTGGCGGCGCACTGGATCTACAAGAGCCGCGGCAAGCAGACCTCGGCGCTGGTGGCCCAGCAGGCCAATGCGCGCTGGCTGCAGAGCCTCATCGACATCCAGGACGAGACGCGCGACGCCAACGAGTTCCTGGAGCACGTCAAGATCGACCTCTTCCCCGACGCGATCTACGTCTTCACGCCCAAGTCCAAGATCATGGCCCTGCCCAAGGGTGCGACGCCGGTGGACTTCGCCTACGCCATCCACTCCGACGTTGGCGACCACTGCGTGGCCGCCCAGGTCAACGGCGAGGCCGTGCCGCTGCGCGCGGAGCTGCGCAGCGGCGACATCGTCGAGATCATCACCGCCCCCGGCGCCAGCCCCAACCCGGCCTGGCTGAGCTTCGTGCGCACCGGCCGGGCGCGCTCCAAGATCCGCCACTACCTCAAGGACCTGGAGCATGAGGAGTCACGCGAGCTGGGTGAAAAGATGCTCGCCCAGGCCATGCGCGTTGAGGGCCTGGGCCTGCCCAGCCTGGAGCTGGACGACCCGGCGGCCAAGATCTGGCGCGAGCTGGCCGCCTGGGCCGGCAGCGCCGGCACCGAGCAACTGCTCGTCGACATCGGCGCCGGCCGCAAGATCGCCACCATCCTCGCCAAGAAGATGGCCCGTCTGATGGCCGAGCTGGGGCAAAGGCCCGATGCGCTGTCGCTGACGCTGGGTCGCTTCACCGAGGCGCCGGCCGACCAGGGCAGCGTGACCATTGATGGCAGCGAAGGCGCCTCGGTACAGCTGGCCAACTGCTGCCGCCCCATCCCGGGCGACGCCGTGCATGGCTATCTCGGACGCGGCGAGGGCCTGGTCGTGCACACCCACGACTGCCAGGTCGGCAAGCGCCTGTTCCAGCGCGACAGCGAACACTGGATTCGCGTCGAGTGGGCGGAGGAGCCGGGCCGCAGCTTCGAGGCGGCCATCACGCTGCTATTGAGCAACGGCAAGGGTGTGCTGGCCCGCGTGGCCCAGGCGGTCGCCCAGGCCGAGGCGGACATCACCCACATCTCGATGAGCGATGACGCGCCGCTGCGGGAGACGGCGGAAATGACGCTGCTCATCGCCGTGCGCGACCGCCTGCACCTGGCTGACGTGCTGCGCGTGCTGCGGCGCACCTCGCCCGTGCAGCGTGTTTGGCGCGTCAAACCCTAGCCACCACGCCCCTTGAGGACGCTGCGGCCGATCACGGCCGTGAGTGTTTCCATTCGCGCCCCCGGGTTAACCATTGTTTCTGGGCCCGGTATTTCTTTTCGGGATAGCAAACCGGGGAAAACGAATTTCACCGAGTTACGGCCGCTGCTTAACGTCGCGCCGCCGCCAGCAAAGAGGGCCAGCAGCCTGACCTTCTTTGCTCGGCGAGACGACCAACAACAAGCCCGGTGCCCTCGACCGGAACGCGGAGACAGACGTGGACAAGTTCAGCAAACCGGCGGTGGTGACCGCCGTTTCCCTGGCTCTGGCCTTGATGGCCCAGCAGTCGGCCCAAGCCCAACAGGCCGACGCCGGCAAGCCCCAGGACGCCCAGCCAGCCGCACGCAAGCCCGAGGCGCCGGTGCAGGAACTCGAGACCGTCCTGGTCGTCGGCACGAGGCAGTCGCAGCAGTCGGCCATCAGCCGCAAGAAGAACGCCGCCACGGTCCAGGATTCCATCGTGGCCGAAGATGTTGGCGCCTTCCCGGACCGCAACATCGGCGAGGCCATCTCCCGCATCGCCGGTGTCGCACTGGACCGCGGCGATTACGGCGAAGGCGTGAGCGTGAATATCCGCGGCAACGGCCCCGAATCGACCCGCGTGGAAATGGACGGCGTGGGCGTGTCCTCGGGCGCCGGCACCAACCTGCTGGGCGGTGGCGATGGCCGCGGCACGGAGTTCCGTGAGCTGTCGTCCGACCTGATCAAGAGCGTGGACATCGTCAAGGGCGCCACCGCCTCGATGACCCAGGGCTCCCTGGGCGCCAGCGTCATCATCGAGACGCGCAACGGCCTGGACTTCGACAAGCCCTACTACTCGTTCAGGCTGGCCGCCAGCAAGAGCGACCTGGCCAAGAAGACGACGCCGGACGCCAACCTGATCTGGACGGACAAGTTCTTCGACAACAAGCTGGGCGTCATGGTCAACCTCAACCGTGCCAGCACTCTGCGCGAGAACCACTCGATCAGCCAGGGCGGCGCGAACGGCCAGCAAGGCCTGGTGCGCCTGGCCGACTTCGACAACTCGCCGGAGAAGACCTTCTCCTACGCAAACAGCCTGGCCGCACTGCTGCCCAGCATGGCTGATACGCCGCACACCACCAACGGCACATGGCAGTCGCTGACGCACAGGCAGCTCCTCGAAGGCGCCGCAAAGGCAAGCACCAAGGCCGAGTGCCTTGCGACCTTCCCCACGCTGACCCCCGCGCAGGTGGCAGCGATTCCGTCCGCAAGCCGCACGGCAGCTTATGGCGCACGGCTGAACGAGCAACTCTCCTGCCTGAACCAGTGGAACGACTACACGCCGTCGCACACGGTCGGGCCGCGCTACAACTTCCGGTCCAACGACGACACCCGCACCGGCGGTGACATCCGCCTCGACTTCAAGGTCAACAGCCAGCTCTCCGTCTACGGCAAGTGGATTCAGAACCGCCGCCATGTGGACGACACGGTCGGCTTCCTGAGCATGGGCGGCGCCCCGGTGTTCAACGGCGCCGGGACATTCACGGACAACCTGGTCGCCAACACCCGCTCACTGACGCCCGGCGCCTCGGGCTCCGCGCTGCCTGCGAGCTATGCCTTTCGCGCCAACAACCAGCCGCTGATCCAGGGCGCCACCACCAACCTCCTGCCGGGCTACCAGGTGGACGGCAGCCACCACGTGACGAGCTACTCGACGGATGGCAACTTCCTCGGCACCGACACCATCTTCTCCAGCATCGACACCACGAACAAGACCATGCAAGCCGGCGGCGAGTACCGCGACGACCGACTGCGTGCCAAGTTCATGGCGAGCTACAACAAGGGCACCGGCCTGCGCTATGACCGCCGGGCGTCGTTCAGCTCTGCCTACGGCGTGGGCAACTTCGAGCTGCAACCCAACGGGCTCTGGGACTTCACGCGGCCGGGCGGCGCGGCGATCGACCAGCTGGGCAACCTGGCCGGCTACGCGTCGCTGAACCCTGCCGTGGCCAGCACGGCCATCAACGTCGACAACCTCAACCCGGTGTTCACGCCGGCCTACACGGCCGCGCAGCGCGCCCGGTACACCAACAACACCCAGCTCAACGTCATCCGCTCGTTTGACAACGAGAACACCGAGAAGCAGGCGAAGCTCGACCTGACCTACAACGTGGTCGACAAGCTGCCGTTCCTGACCGCGCTGAAGACCGGCCTGCAATTGATCGACTACGGCGCCACCACCTGGAGTGGTGGCGGCGGCGAGATCAAGTCGCCGCTGGGCACGGCTGGCCAGCCGGGCTTCCAGCCCGGCGTGTACCTGCCGTCGGTCAACGGCCGCTGGAATCTGATCGGCTGCGAGGACACGGCAGGCTCCCTGGCCACGGGCGGCCAGCCCTGCGCCTACGGCGTCGTGAAGAACCCGCGCTACGACGCTGGCGTGGGCGCCGTCGTGGGCGGCACCACCACACTGACCCCGGTCCAGTACCAGGAGCTCGTGCGCCAGACCATGACCCTTGCACCGAGCAGCCAGTTTTACGGCGGCGCCAAGGACCGGCCGGCCACGTTGCTGAATGGCTGGAGCCAGATTGACATCGACAAGCTGTTCCAGCAGGTCGGCTTCAACGTGCCGCTGGACTGCTTCCGCTCCTGCACAGCCAGCGACGGCAAGGTCTATGAGCAGCCCAGGACCGGGCTGCAGGACAAGCAGACGGCGGGCTACCTGCAGACCGACTTCGAGATCGACCGGCTGCCGTTCACGGACCGCCCCCTGCCCTTCGGCCTGGAGCTGGCCGGCAACATCGGCGTGCGCGTGGTGCGCACCGACATGAGCAGCACGGGCTTCATGGTGTTCCGCTCCATTCGCAAGAACGCCAACTGGGTCGATGGCAACGGCGATACGACCAATGTGACGACCGCCCAGGTCAGCCAGAACGTCGACTTCAAGGGCAGCCGGACCGATGTGAGCCCCTCGCTGAACCTGGCCCTGTGGCCGGTGCCGGACAAGCTGGTGACCCGCTACTCCTGGAGCAAGCAGATCGCCCGCCTGCCGATGAGCCGGGTCGCGCCGGTTGCGGATGGCACCATCACCTGCACCTTGAGCGAGATCATCGAAGACCGCCCGCTCGAGGATGACGGCTCGGTCGCCGACCAGGGCTGCAACCGCATCTTCGGCAACCCGGCCATGAAGCCGCAGACCAGCATCAACCAGAACCTGTCGCTGGAGTGGTACGTCAACCGCGACACCTCGCTGTCGGTCTCGACCTTCCTGCAGCGTGACCTCGTGGGCGCACCCAACCTGCGCGTCGGCCGCTCGGACGTCCGCCTGTTCGAAGGCAGCAATCTGCTGGACCCGCTGACCGGCTTGCCGCTGCGTGACCTGGAGTTCTCGTTCGCCCAGTGGGACAACACCACGCCGTCCAAGCGACGCGGTGTCGAGTTCGGCTCCAAGACGGCCTTCACCTTCCTGCCGTCCGTGCTGCGCTACACCGGCTTCGACGCCAACTACAGCCGCCTGCGCAACTCGGCTGGCGCGCCGGCCATCGACCAGATCAGCGGCGAGACCCTGCCGCTGTCCGGCCAGCCCAAGTACTCGTACAACGCCTCGCTGTGGTACGACGACGGCGCCCTGCAGGTCCGGCTCGCGCAGCAGGTGGTGTCCTCGCGCTACCAGACCTTCTCGCCGAACACGAACACGAACGTGGGCGTCAACAACTTCCCCGGCGAAGGCATCTCAAGCTGGCGCGTGCCCTACAACCCCGGCGCGCCCATCTTCAGCAAACGCACCGCGTTCGTGGATGTCAAGGCGTCCTACCGCTTCAAGAGCGGCATCGAGCTGTTTGCCGACGTACGCAACCTGACCGGCGAGCGCAATCAGGCCAGCACGGGCGGCTACCAGAGCTATGAAGGCGGCATCCCGAGCATCTACACCGACAACTACTACGGCCGTACCTACTATGTGGGCCTGACGTACCGCAGCCCGCGCTAATTCAGGGAGACACCATGACGCAGGCCGTCCGGCGCAGCTCAACCTTGAGCCGGACGGCTTTTGCCGTCCTGGCTCTGTCTTCAACGCTCGCTGCCGCGCCATTGCAGGCCCAGCAGACACCCGCACCCGCCCCGGCACCCGCCGAGATGCAGTCCCTGGGCGCGGTCGAGGTCACCGGCCAACGCCGCCGCTCCATCGATCCCAGCGCCGTCATTGCGGCCAAGAACAAGGTGCTGTCGAGCCAGTTCGCCTCGTCCTGCGGCTTCATGGGCGGCTACAGCGCCGCCGATGACGACGTGACGCTGGCCTACCTGCGCGACTTTGGCTCGATCGATGAGGACTTCAGCGACCTGTCGCCCGACGGCGGTGCCGCAACGCCGTCGGCATCTGCGTCGAGCCCTGCGGCCGGGGAATTTTCGCCGACACCCTCGGTCGCCTGCTCGGGCTCGGACCGCCGCTTTGCGGCGGGTCGCAACTGGATCGCCCGCAAGGACAAGTCCCTGATGCAGGCCTTTGATGCCTACGAGGCGGGCAACTACGTCGAGGCTCGCGCCCGCTTTGAGGAAGGCTGGAAGAAGCTGGGTTACGAAGAGGCCGCCCTGATGCTCGGGCGCCTGCACCTGCTGGGCCTGGGCACGCCCGCCAACACGCCGAAGGCGATCGAGTGGCTCAACGAGGTCATCGGCGCCCGCTATCACCCGGTCAATGACCGGCTGCGCTACGACCCCAGGAAGCCCGACCAGATCAACACCCGCATCGAGGCAACGCTGCTCATGGCACGCGTACAGCTGAGCGGCCAAGGCATGAAGCGCAACCCCCAGGAAGCACTGCGCCTGTGGCGCAAGGCGCTGGACTTCGGCTTCGAACCCGCCAACACGCTCATCGGCCAGGCTTATCTCAGTGGCGTGGGAACCCCTGTGGATGGTCCCAAGGCGGTCGAGGCGCTCACCGCCGCCGCCGCCGCCGGCCACACGCCGGCCATGACGCTGCTGGGTCAGCTCTACCACCACCGCGTTCCCAAGCAGCCGGCCGGGATTCCGCTGGACCTGGAGAAGGCCGGCGCCTACTACGGCGCCGCGGCCCGCGCCGGCAACCTGGAGGCCACCTACGCGTTCGCCCGCATGCTGGACCTGGGCGAAGGCACCCCGAAGGCGCCCGAGAAGGCCGTGGTGCTTTACAAGGAGGCTGCCGTGAAGGGCCACGTCGAAGCGCAGAATGCGCTCGCCACCTTCTTCTACAGCGGCGAGGTGGTGCCGCAGAACCACGCCACCGCGCGCCAGCTCTTCCAGGCCGCTGCCCGAGGCCGGCAGCCGGATGCGATGTTCAACCTGGCGGTCATGCTGGCCCAGGGCCAGGGCGGCGACAAGGACATGGCCGCCGCCTACGCCTGGTGCACGCTGGCCAAGGCCCAGGGCCACGAGCAGGCCGCCGCCGCCCTGCCCGTGCTGGCCGCCAAGCTGAGCCCCGAAGAGAAGGCCCGTGCCGACGCCATGCTCAAGCCCTCGCCGAAGAAGTCCTGATCAGTCTTTGGACGACGACGGAGCGGGGTACTGCACCTCCACCACCTCGATTTTCTCCACGCCCACCGGCGTGACGAGCTGCAGCTCGTCACCCACGCGAGCCTTCAGCAGGGTGCGCGCGATGGGCGACACCCAGCTGACCTCGCCGGCCAGGCTGTCGGCCTCGTCGATGCCGATGATGGTGATGGTCTTCTCGTCGCCGCGCGCGTTGGCATAGGTCACCGTCGCGCCAAAGAAGACCTGCTCAGAGCCATGGTGCACGCTCGGGTCGACGACCTCGGCGATGTCCAGCCGCTTGGTCAGCAAGCGCAGCCGGCGGTCGATCTCGCGCAGCCGCTTTTTGCCGTAGAGGTAGTCGCCGTTCTCCGAGCGGTCGCCGTTTTTGGCCGCCCAGGACACCGTCTCCACCATCTTGGGCCGCTCGACGTCGATGAGCGCCATGAACTCGGCGCGCAACCGCGCATAGCCGGCCGGCGTCATGTAGTTGCGCGTGCCGGCCGGCAGGGCCGGCAGCGCGGGGCCGTCGCCGTCATCGTCATCGGCCGCATCGGTTTCCTTGGTGAAGGCCTTGCTCATGCCAACATTGTGCGATGCAAGCCCCCTCCCCCATCGGCCCCTTGGCCGGACTGCGTGTCGTCGAAATGGACGGCATCGGCCCCTGCCCGCTGGCCGGCATGCTGCTGGCCGACCATGGCGCGGAGGTCATCGTCATCGAACGCCCCGGCGGCCAGGTCCTGGACACCGGCACCGCACTGGACCGGCGGAAGCGGCGCGTCTGCATTGACCTCAAGTGCCCCGAGGGCCTGGCCGAAGCGCGGGCGCTGATCGAGGCATCTGACGCCCTGATCGAAGGCTTCCGCCCCGGTGTCATGGAGCGCCTGGGGCTCGGCCCCGACACCTTTGAAGCCAGCCACCCTCGTCTCGTCTACGGCCGCGTCACCGGCTGGGGCCAGACCGGCCCGCTGGCGCAGGCGCCGGGCCATGACATCAACTATGTCGCGCTGACCGGCGTGCTGTCCGTCGCCGGCCGTGGGGGCGTGGTGCCCAGCATCCCGGCGACGCTGATCGGCGACATGGGCGGCGGCGCGATGTTCCTGGCCTTCGGACTCATGGCCGCGTTGTGGGAGGCGCGGTGCAGTGGGCGCGGCCAAGTGGTCGACGCCGCGATGGTCGACGGCGTCGGCCTGCTGTCCAGCCTGCTGCACTCCATGCGCGCGGCAGGCCGCTGGAGCGACGCGCCGACCCAGAACTTCTTTCTGCACAGCTCGCCGTTCTACGACTGCTTCGAATGCGCCGATGGGCGGTTCGTGTCGCTGGGGGCGCTAGAACCGCAGTTTTATGCCGAACTGCTGCAGCGCCTCGGCCTGGGCGATGTCGAGCCCGGCAGCCAGCACGACCAGGCGCTGTGGCCGGCGCTGCGCGAGCGTGTCGCAGCACGCCTGCGTGAAAAGACACGCGATGAGTGGACAGCGCTGTTGGAAGGCACAAATGCCTGCTTCGCTCCGGTGCTGACCTTGGCGGAGGCCCCCCTGCATCCCCATGCCCAGGCGCGCGGCAGCTTTATCAAGAATGCAGACGGCCAATGGCAACCCGCTGCCGCACCGCGGTTCTCCCGAGGCAGTGACGTCATGTGACGCCTGGCTCATCGGAGCTGGACTCAGAGGGCTTCCTGCCGTCGTGCAGACAACGCCGTCCGCAATAGCGAGCTTGGAAGGCGCCTCTCGACAGTGCCTCGCATAGACCACCAAGAGTGGCACATCGCGTAGGCGCGACCGCAAAAGGAAAACGGGTTAGCACCATGCGGTGCTAACCCGTTGTTTCTCTTCTTATTTTTGGTGCGGCTGGCAGGATTCGAACCCACGACCCCTTGGTTCGTAGCCAAGTACTCTATCCAACTGAGCTACAGCCGCTGAAGCCTCACAGTATAACCAGCTTTTTCAGCCTTCATCAAGAGTTGGCACGGTTTCTAAAAAATATCGCGCCGACGTCAAGGCAGCCGGGCGGCGGCCTCGTAGCAACGCGCACGCCGGACTTCGTCGCCCTCCTGCTCCGCCAGTGCGGCCAGGGCCAACCAGCTTCGCCGGCGCGGCGGGCTGGGCATCGTGGCGTCTTCAGCCACCGTTTCCAGCATCAGCCTTGCCTTGCCCCAGAGCTGACGTTCAGCCAACCCATGGCCCAGTGCATAGGCCAGCGACCGCTCCCGCGGAAAGCGCGACTGCGCAGACTCCAGTCGTTGTAGCCAGTCCGGCCCGCAGCCGGCCAGCACCGGCACAAGGGCGGTGGCCAGCGCGGCGCGCTCGTCAGATTGGAGCTCGGCCAGATCATCGAAGAACGGACGTAGCCAGCCGCGGCCATCATCAGGCGCACCAAGCTGGCCGGCGCACTGCGCAGCTCGGGCAGCGACGAGCGGGTCTCGGCGGTCGGCCGGGTCGAGCTGATGCCAGATCGACCGCAGCTGGTCGACATCACGTGCGCCGTCAAGCGCCTCGAAGGCCAACGAGCGCAGCAGGCCCTGGGCGGCGACTTTGGAGAAGGCCTGGTGCTTGGCCAGCAGACGGGCGGTGCGCAGCGCATCCAGGGGTTGCTGAGCGAGGCGCGACGCCTGCAAGCGCAGTCGCAGCGCCTGCGTGCGACGAGCGACGCCGGGAGCGAGTTCACCCAGGACACTCAGCGCGCGCGCGGCATCGCGATCATCCAGTGCCCATTCAGCCGCCAGCAGCCGGGCGCCGTCCTCCTGGGCGCGGGCGCCCCCTGCGCGGCGGGCCAGCTCCAGCGCGCGTGTCAGCTGTTCGTCACGATGGCGGCGGTCCTGCAGCCGGTGAGCGCTGGCCGCGGCAAGAAGATGAGCCAATGCCATGAAGGACTGGTCGGCCGCCAGCTCGGGCGTCGCGGATTGAATGTTGAGCGCCTTCTGTGCCGCCTTCTGCGCGCGGCTGAAGCGCGCACCGAAAAGCTCGGCCAAGGCTTCCCGCAGGGCCAACTGAGCGCTGCGCTCACGCTGGGACAACCGCCATTCGCGGGCGCGCTTGGGCAAGGTGGTCAGCGCCTCGATGGCCTGGATGGCCGTGACCAGGGCGAAGCAGCTGGCGACCAGCAGCAGCAAGAAGAGGTTGAGCGAGATGTCGACCCGCCAACCGGCCCAGTAGAAACTGGCGAGGCCGTCGTTGTTGCCCAGGGTCAGCGCTGCGACGACCGCGGCGATGAACAGCAGAACCAGCCAGATCACCAAGCGCATGATCAGCGTCCGGCAGCGGCCGCAGTCAAGGCAGCCAGCGTGTCATCCGGCCGCGGCACACTGACCTGGCGCGCCTGGCCAGCGACCTGGCGCAGCAGTTCGGTCACGCTGCTGACCTTGCGCGAGCGCGTGTCGAAGTAGCGGTTCAACATCTCCTGGCAGTCACGCAGATCGGCCTGGACGGTGTCGAACTGGCGGCTCAGCAGCGCAAGGCGGGCGTTGAGCAGCCGCAACTTCAGGTTCTCCCGCAGGAAGAAGCTCTGGTCGGGCGAAACCAGGGCGGCTTCAGGGTGCTCGATGCGGGTGACACGCAGCAGCGTGCGGGCCTCGCCCCAGATCACGCCCGTCCAGTTCGACAGTTGCTGCGTAGCCTGCCACCACCACAGCGACACCTTGCCATCGCCTGCCGCAGCGGCTTGCTCGCGTTGCAGTTTCAGCGCGCGCTCGCGCTCCTTCGCGGCGTCAGCATGGCGCTCGTCGCGCGGCCGGGGCGCAGCGTCACTGCTGGACACCAGCGGCAGTTCGTCCGCCATGCGCACGACTTCGTCGAGCTTGATGGTCAGTGTGGACACATCGACGACGGAGACGGCCTTGACGCGATCAAGATCGCGGGCCACGGCGCGGCGCACGCCTTCCATGCGCGGCTGCTTGTAGCGCAGCAGGCGCTCGTCGGCCTGCTTGAGCGTCGCGACCAGCGGCTCGGCGCTGCCGGTGATCTGCGTTTGCTGCATGGCCACGCGGATGGCGGCCTCGATGTCGCCGACGACGTTCTCGTCGCGCGAGCGGGACATGGACTGGATCAGCTCCTCCAACTGGCCGCGCTGCAGAGCCACCTCGGCAAGCCGGGCCTCCAGCAGCGAAACCTTGGCGGCCGTGTCGCGCACCAGCTCGGTCGACTGCTTGGCTGCCAGTCGGGCTTCGGTGGCCTCGGCCTGGCTGGCCTCCTGACGGCGCACCAGTTCCTGCTCCAGAGACTGCTGGCGCGACAGGCTTTGCCAGGCCAGCACGATGCACAGCAGTACCGCCGCCCCCAGCAGGGCGAGCAGCCACGGCAGCCAGGCCGGCAGGATGGGGGCGTTAGGGGGCGGCGCGGCCGCAGGCTCGGTGGCGGGTACGACGGGAAGCGGCTCAATCACAGTGCGCCAGATTCTGTCAGAGCGCCCGGAAGGCCCGAGTCACCGCTTCAGGGTCCGGTCGCGCCAAAACCACAGGCGCAAAGCCGGCGGTACGTGCGGCCTCAGCGATGCGAGGGTGTGTGGCCACCGCGCGCTGGCCGTTCAGCGCCATGCCCTGCAGATGACTCACCGCCTCGGCGCTGCTGAACAGCCAGACAAAGCCCTGCGGATCCGCCAGCGCCTGGGTGAGCAGGGCACGCTCTCCAGCGTCGAAGCGCGGGCTGCTGCGGTGATAGACGGTGACCGCCTCGACGCTGGCCCCGGCTTCGGTCAAACGCTCGGCCAGCCACTCGCGACCACCGTCACCACGCAGCAGCAGGACGCGTGCGCCGGCCCAGTCACGATGCGATGACAGCCGCTCCCAAAGGTGTTCGGAATCCAGGCTGGCGGCGTCAGCGGCCGGCTGGACGACCTGCGCAGCAGGCACGCCTCGCTCGACCAATGCCTGCGCACTGCCGGGGCCGACGCAGGCGGCAAGCGTATGCGCCGGCCAGTCGCCGCGGTGGGCGAAAAACTGCTCGACCGCATTCGGGCTGACGAAGACGGCCAGGTTCACCGCCGGCAGGCTGGCCCAAGCGGCCCGTACCGGGCCGGGGTCGCGCGCCGGCAGGATCTCGATCAGCGGCAGCGCGGCGGCATTGACGCCGAGCGCTTCAAGCCGCGCCAGCCATGCGGCGCATTGCGGCCGCGGCCGCGTGACCAGCAGCATGGGGCTCATCCGGGCAGGTAGGAGCTGGCGCCCAGCTCGCGCAGGCATGTGGCGGCTTGCTGGCCAAGGCTTTGCGCCGCGGTAACGTCGCCCACATCGGCCGTGACGCTCGCCCGCAGCAACGGCGAGGCATGGATCTCGGCATGGCCGATGGCCGCGTCGAGACAGAGCGTCGCGCCCTCCCAGTGGGCGTGAGCAGCCAACGGCAAGCTGCAGCTGCCGCCCAGCGCGCGCGACACGGCACGTTCGGCTTCACAGGCCAGCAATGTCGGCATGTGGGTCAGCCTGGTCAGTGCGGCAGACAGCGCCGCGTCGTCGGCACGGATCTCGATGCCGAGCGCGCCCTGCCCTGCGCAGGGGAGCATCTGGTCGATCTCGAACACCCCCCGCACGCGGCTGGCGAGGCCAAGCCGCTTGAGGCCGGCGGCGGCCAGCACGATGGCGTCATAGCCACCTTCGTCGAGCTTGCGCAGGCGCGTGTCGAGGTTGCCGCGCAGCGGCTCCACCCGCAGATCCGGGCGCCGGCTCAGCAGCTGGGTCACACGGCGCAAGCTGGAGCTACCGACCACGGCGCCCTCGGGCAGGTCCGCCAGGCTGGCGTGGAGGTTGGAGACAAAGGCATCGCGCGGGTCTTCGCGCTCCAGCACCGCGGCGAGCGTGAAGCCGTCCGGCAGCTCCATTGGCACGTCCTTGAGCGAATGCACGGCGATGTGGGCGCGACCTTCGGCGAGCGCAGTCTCCAGCTCCTTCACGAACAGACCCTTGCCGCCGATCTTGGACAATGTGCGGTCGAGGATCTGGTCGCCACGCGTCGTCATGCCAAACAACGTCGCGGCGATGCCAAGTTCCTTGGCCAGGCGCGCCTGCACATGCTCGGCCTGCCATAGCGCCAGACGGCTCTCGCGCGTGGCGATGATGAGGTGAGTGGTCATAAGGCCCCGATTATCGAGGCTGGTTCTCAGGCGCCCGGCCGGTGGCTCTTGAAGAAGGCGTTGATGGTCAGCCGGCCCAGCCCTTCCAGGTAGCCCGCCTTGTGGCCCGCCCATTGAATGTCGCCGGAGTGGAAGATGCCGCCGCTGTAGAAGATGGCGCGGTTCCATTTGGCGGGCACGCGGCCGATGACTTCGAAGTAGCGGTTGCTCTCGGTCATGTAGCCCGGGGGGAGGCCGTACTTGTCAGTGAACACGCTGGCATCGAGCGTGTTGGCATCGCGGCGGAACGCCGCCGTGTCGGCCTCGGACATGAGCGAGCGGAAGAACACGGTGCCCCCGAGCTGTTCGTCGGTGAACAGGTAGTGCACGCAGGCCGACATCAGGTGCTCGGGGTCGAGGCCGGAGTCGTCACGGTGGCAGATGCGCTGGCGGGCATCGAGCGTCGCCGGGTCCTGCACGACACGCGAGAAGCGGCCGAACATGCCCAGCGGCGCGCCAAGCCGCAGCGGTGCGGCCAGATGCTGGCGAAAGAAGCGGTCCAGTTCGGCGGCCAGGCCGTCGGGGAAATTGAGCTGCGGGCCAGGGTAAGGATGTCCGACCGGCGTCTCGAACTTGTCCGCGTTCGCCTGCACGAGCGCGACGAGGGCGTTGGGGTCCTGCACGAAGTCGTCGACGACGTAGACCTTCGCGCCGTCGGCGAGTTCGACGACATCCAGCTTGGCCTGCGGATTGATGTGCAGTGCCGGGCCGCCCATCGGCTCGGCGCTGACCATGTCGATCCTGGGCGCGGGGCAGAACTGGCTGATGAATTGCTGGTGCTTGGGCAGCTTCATCAGCGTGCGCGCCACATCCTTGCGGATCTCTCCCAGGAAGTCCGCCAGGTTGCGGTTGTCCATGTTGCGCGTGATGGGGTGGTGGCTGGCGGGCTGGATGCCCTGCCCCATCATGACCTGCACCCACGAGTTCTCGGCGAACAGCTCCCCCTGGCGCAGCATGACGCGTGCGGTGTCGCGGAAATGCTGGATGCGGTGCTTGAGCAGCGGCGGCACCTCCATCTCACGGCAGCCACGCCAGAAGGCCGAGTCGTCGCGGTTGGTGACGTGGTAGTGCAGGATGATGAAATCGCGAATGATCTCAATCTGCTCGCGCGTCTGCAGGTTGTATTCGTCGATATCGCTCTGGCGGACGCCGTCGGTCGGGAAGAGTTCCACCAAGCGGGTCAGGCTCTTCTGGATCAGGTGGATGCTGGTCGACTCCAGCGGCTCCAGGAAACCGCTGGCCAGGCCGATGGCGACACAGTTCTTCTTCCAGACCTGCTCGCGCTGGCCCGGCGTGAACTTGATGACGCGCGGCTGGCGCAGCACCTCGCCATCAACATTGGCGAGCAGCGCGGCCTTGGCCTCGTCTTCGCTGATGTGCTTGCTGCTGAACACGACGCCATTGCCGACGCGGTGCTGCAGCGGGATGCGCCACTGCCAGCCCCAGGGATGGGCGATGGAGCGGGTGTAGGGCACGGGCTCGCCGGCGAGCGTGGTCTGCACGGCCAGCGCGCTGTCGCAGGGCAGCCAGTGCGACCAGCTTTCATAGGGTACGCCCAGCGTCTGGCCGACAAGCAACGCGCGCATACCCGTGCAGTCGATGAAGAAATCGCCTTCGACCAGCGCGCCGCCATCGAGCTGCAGGCCGGTGATGTCGCCACTCGTGGCGTCGGTGTGGACCTTGGCGATTTTGCCCTCGATGCGCCGCACGCCGAGGTTCTCGGAGAAGCGGCGCAGGTGCTGGCCGTACAGCGTCGCGTCGAAGTGGTAGGCGTAGTTGATGCCGTTGTCGGGCAGCAGCGCGAAGCGGTTGTCCATCGCGGCGCGCAGCTCCAGGCAGTAGTCGCCATAGCTGCTGGCCAGGCCGCGCTTGCGGGCCTCCAGCCAGAAATGGTGGAAGCCGGCCGTCCAGTGGCCCTTGCCGGTCTTGCCGAAGGAGTGGAAATAGTCTTCCCCGACATCGCGCCAGTTCTCGAAGTTGATGCCGAGCTTGAAGGTGGCTTGCGTCGCCTGGATGAACTCTTTCTCGTCCAGGTCCAGGATTTCATGCAGCAGGTGCAAGGTCGGAATGGTCGCCTCGCCGACGCCGACGGTGCCGATCTCTTCGGATTCGACCAGGCGGATGTCGATCTGCTTGCCCAGGCACTTGGACAGCCCGGCGGCCACCATCCAGCCGGCCGTGCCGCCGCCGGCGATGACGACGCGTCGAACGGGTTTGGAAGCAGTGTTCATGAGCGTTATCGGTTGAGTCTGTTGCGCAGTGCCGCGCGGAGCTGGCGGGCGCTGTGGTCATCCATCGGCGCGAGGATGCCGCGCGCAGCGGCTGGAATGTGCGCCGCCGTCTGCTCGTTGGCGTCGAAGACGTAATGGTCGAACAGCGCACGCCAGGCATCGCGCTGGGCCGGCGGCAGGTCGCGCAGCGATAGCAGCGCCATCATCAGCGTGTTGAGCGGCGTGTCCATGAACGACGGAGATTGCCGCCACCAGAAATTGACGAGCGCGTTGATGGGCTCGAGAGAGTGCACGCCATGCCACCACTGGCTGGGAATGTAAAGGGCATCGCCCGGCTGCAGCTCGAAGACCAGCGCCCGCTCCAAGGCCTGCGCGTAGCGCGGGAAGCGCGCCAGGTCAGGCTGCGTCACATCGACCAGGCTGATCGGCTGGCCGGCCGGGGTCAGGTCCAGCGGGCCGACGTAGAGGTTGGCGACCTGCTCCGGCGGAAAGAGCGTGAAGCGACGCCGGCCCGCGACCACGCAGGCGATGTTGTCGGGCAGGTCGAAATGGGGCGCCACCTGGGTGCGGTTGCCCAGCCACAGGCTGACGAGCGGGTCGAACCGGGCCAGAACCGGCAAGTCGTTCTGCTGGCGCAGGCCGGGGAAAGCGGTGTCGAGCTCCGTCGAGCCAAGATAGAGCGCGTCAGGCGAACCGGCCAGCAACTCATCCAGCAAAGCGCCGAAGGCGTTGACCTGACGCTCGAAGTTGAAGCCCGTGAAGTCCGCGTCGTAGAAGAAGCGCCCGTTGATCTGCGGCGCGCCGCGCCACAGGGCCAGGCGGGTTTGCGGACCGAACGCGCGCAGGTAGTCGCAAAAGTCAGCGTTGGAGCGCCGCGCCGCCTGCACCAGCGGCCAGTGGCGCACCAGGCCGCGTAGCAGCACGGGCTCGGTCGACCGGAGCACGTCCGCCGGGATGGCTTCGGCGTTCACATCGCTGCGCTCCACCATGGGCTCAGGCTTCGCGGGCGAGGTGGCGGCGGATCAGCTTCGGAAAGTTGGATAGCGACGCAATCGCCATGTAGATCGGTTGCAGGTAGTCGGCCTGATGCAACAGGCTGACGGTGCCGGCGTCCAGGGCCGCCAGGCGCTCCTCGTGGATCATGTAGAAGCCCACCAACTCGCCATGCGAGCCGTCGGGCCGCTGCACGTCCAGCACGAAAGACTCCAGCAGCTCGTGCGCCATCAGCGTCTGGATGAACTCCGGCGTGGCCTGTAGCCCTTCGTGCAGCGTATGCAACACCGAGTTGGCGTGCTCAGTGAAATCAGTCGTGCCGCCGTGCGGCAGGAACACCGCCTCGCCCTCGGCGCCATCGCTGATGCGCTTGCTGGACATGTCGACCATCATGCGCAGTTCGTCGTCGGCCACGCCGATTGAAAACGGGATGCGCTGCACCGACAGCGGCAGATAGTCGGCGTCCCAGCCGTCCTCGGTCAGGTAAAGGTTCTCGCCTTCCCGCAGGCCGAACAACACCGTCGGCAGGAAGCTGCCCTTGCCGTCGGGCTGGAAGACGATGGGGTAGTGCGCCTGGAGCTTGCGGAACTCGTCGGGCGTGGCGGGGGCCGACATGACATCGTCGCCCCACTTCGCGCCGCGCTGGGTGACGATGCGCAGGTCCTTGTGCTGAATGTTGTTGAGCAGTTGAAGCATGGGTGTCGGTCTGAAGGTCACGCGGCAGCGGCCATGCCGTGGGCGTGGATGTGTTGGATGAGATCGCGATGGCGAGGCATGGCGCCCAGCAAACGTCGGGTGATTGTCGGCACGTCTTTCAAGCCGGCCTCGGCTGCGGCGAGCTGAGGCGGGCGCAGCGGCCGCAAAGCCGGTTTGAATTGCATGCCGTAAAGCACGTACTGGTAGCTTGCCGCCGGGAAGACTTCATCGTGGCGGTAGAAGTCGTTGCGCGATGGGGCGCGGTGTGCCCAGAGTTGCAGCAGCTCGCGCAGTGACTCGGGCTGCGTGCTGGCCTGCCGATGCGCACGCCAATAGTCGCCATCGTCACGCCGGCTCAGCACGTAATGCAGCTTGAGGAAGTCGATGACGCGAGACCAGCGGTAGGCAAAGGCATCGTTGAATCGCCTGGCCACCAGGTCCATGTCGGCCCGGTTGGCGGGCATCTCGTCG
The DNA here is from genome assembly GCF_052436255.1 of Roseateles sp. Lineage (GTDB taxonomy): Bacteria > Pseudomonadota > Gammaproteobacteria > Burkholderiales > Burkholderiaceae_C > Pelomonas. Next base: position 31,927 of record NZ_JBQVNP010000014.1, read on the forward strand.
CGGATGAAGGCGCCCGACAGCTCCACCAGCGCCAGTGCCGACGCTTCAAGCGGCTCAATGAAGCCAGCGGCCAGGCCGACGGCCACGCAGTTGCGATGCCAGAAGCTTTCGCGATAGCCCGGGCTGAAGCGGATGCAGCGCGGCGGCGCGGCGGCGTCGGCCTGGGACAACCCGCTGCGCTCAAGGTAGTCCGACAAGACACGCTCGGCGGACGCATCGTCCGTTTGGCTGCTCGAATAGACGAAACCGATGCCGCGGCGCGTCGGCAGGCCGATGTCCCAGGTCCAGCCTTCGGCGTGGGCTGTGGCAATCGTGGCGGACGCCAATGGCGCCTGCGCATGGGCATGCGGCACCTGGATAGCCAACGCACTGTCGTTGAACAGCACGCCCTTCTCGGAGCGGAAGCGGACGCCGTAATGCTGGCCCAGCAGCAAACACGCCAGACCCGAGCAATCGATGAAGAGGTCGCCTTCCACGTCCCCATGCTGACGGGTGACGAGTGCGGCGATGTCCCCGTTTTCGTGGGATCGCACAGCCGCGAAATGGTCAGCAACATGGCGCACGCCGAGCAGGGTCGTGGCATGCCGGCGCAGCAGCAGCCCAAGCTTGACTGCGTCGAAGTGATAGCCGTAGTTCAGAACACCACCGAAGCCCGGCGTCGTCGTCTGCTTGGGTGCAAGTTGGGCGTCGCACAGATGCGGCTGCACGCTCACGCTTTCGGCGAAGGCTTGCGACCGCCCGCCCTGCAGCCAGGCGCCGGTGAGGTCCACCTCGCCGAAGTGGTGCGGCAGCGTGAACGGGTGGTAGTAGCGGTCATCCGAACCGCCACGCAGCCAACCGTCGAAACGAGAACCCTGCTTGAACGAAGCGTCGCATTCGCGGATCAGATCGAGTTCGCTGAGCCCGATGCGACGCAGCGTGCCGCGCATCGTCGGCCACGTGCCTTCGCCGACGCCGATGGAGGGCACGTCGGGCGACTCAATGAGGGTGATCCGCAATGCGTCGGGGCCATCGCCACCCAATTCGGCGGCCAGCGTCGCGGCAGTCAACCAGCCAGCGGAGCCACCCCCCAGCACCACGATTCGTCGAACTGCTCTCGTCACCTCGGGACTCATCTTGGAAAGTATGGGCCGTGCGCGTGCCATCCACGTCGCCTGGCCAATGGCTACGGCAAAGAAATATGGCCGAGGTGGGCGTTGCGCGCCCACCTCGGCCAATCACCCGGTGAAACACCCCTGCGAAGGCGAATCGCCGAGCGCAGCGCCTATCGCTCAGAAGCGGTAGCGGGCACCGATCAGGTAGCGACGGCCCGTCTGCTGGGCTGAGACCAGCATTTCCTTCGTGCGGCTGTGCTGACGGATGTAGCCATCATTCAGATTCAGCAGGTCAGCCTGAAGGGTCAGGTTCTTGCCGATCTTGTACCCGATGGACACGTCCACCTGACCATAGGCCTCGGTGTAGACCGGGTCGTTGGAGTTGTCGTACGTACGCTTTGCAAGGAACTGATCGCGCCAGTTGTATGCGCCGCGGATAGACCACGACTCGTTTTCGTAGAAACCAACCAAGTTGGCCGAATCGCTGAGTCCGATCAGCGGAGCTTGCGTACCCGTGCTGGTGTTATCGAACTTCAGGCCGCTCTTGACGTAGGTGTAGTTACCCGAGACACCAAAGCCGCTGTTGCCGAACATGTGCTGGAAGTTGAACTCCAAGCCCTTGATGTTGTCGCCAGCACCATTGGCATAGCTGTTGATCCGGAAAACCATCGGCTGCGCGCCGGCAACCGCCCCGGAGATATTGCCAATGATGAAGTTCGGATTGGTGCCGTTGGTGACGGTCACCCCAGGCTGACCCGCGTAATTGTTGAAGATGTAATTACGAATGGCGATCGCCGACGTCAAACCCGCCGCCTGAGCAGCGTTGTAGTAGGTTCCGCTGGCAGGCTGATTCAACCCGGCAACTGTCGTGGTGACAGTCGTCGCACCGATGAAGTCGGAAATCTTCTTGTAGAAGGCACCGACAGCAGCGTAGCTGGACTTGGCGTAGTAATACTCGGCGGACAGATCGAGATTCTTGGACTTCAGCGGCTTCAGCGCCGGGTCGCCCGTCGAACCGTTACCGCCGGTCGAGCGGTTGGCGACATTGTTCAGTTGCACGCCACCGAGCATTTGATCCCAACCCGGGCGACCAATATTGACGCCGTAACTGGCGCGGACCTTGATGTTGTCAGCCAGGTCAGCATCCCAATCGATGCTGGGCAGCCAGTACGAGTACTTACCGTCCTTGCTACCGAAACTGCTGGCGCCGCCGGTGAGAATCACCTCATTCTCGGCGTTCCAGTTCGTACCCGAGTAAGCGGTAACCTTGGACGAAGATTGAACCTTGGTGGTTTCATAGCGCAAACCGACCGACAGGTTCATCGGAATGGCGGTATCAAACGAATGGTCCCACTGGCCATAGGCCGACGTGGTCTTTTCCGTGGTACGCCAGTCTCTGGCGTCAGGGCCGCTGTAGTCCGGCTGCGCGCGGAAGTAGGCTTCAGCCTGCGCCCGCGTGAAAGGCACATTGTTGGTGCTCTGAGTGCCAGAAATTTGCGAGTTGGCAATCGACTGCTTCAGCACCGCATCGAAGTCAGGCGTGAAGAAGTGCGGGAACAGCCGGGGATCATCATGACCTGGAATGCGATTGAAGAAACCGCCTAGGCTGTCGATGGCCACCGGGACGTTCTTGAACGAGCCTTGAGGACCGACACCGCTCCAGTCGCCATGGAAGTTATTCACGCTGGCCGAGCGATTCTTCAACTTGGCAAAACCAAGGCCTGCAATCAACTTGTCATCGGCGCTCAACCGATAAACACCACGCAGCTGGACTTGATCGACAGCTTGATCGCTCAAGTTGCTGTTGAACTGAGAACCCGTCACCGTGGTCTTGTTGGGGTCGTATGTCAGACCCGGCGAGCTCATGATCGGCAGGTCCTTGTCATAGTATGCGGTCGTATTACCCTGGTTAAACAAGGCGAGGTCGAGAATCGCATACGTACCGTAAGGACTGTCCGGCGACGTCTTGGCTTTTGACTTGTGCACATCGAGGTCAAACCTGAGCGCATCATTGACCTTCCAGTCCACGTTGAAGCCCGTGGAATTCAGCTTGCTCTTTTGGGCAAACTGACCAATGTTCATCCCGTAGTCGTGCGTTCCATTCCAAATCACGGTTTGGACGATGGGCGCCTGGACCGGACCTGTCGTGAACTTGGTTACCGGGCTATTTCCCAAGGCACCGGAAAACTCATTGTTGAACCAAGCCGAATTCTCTGAATTCTTTGCGCCGACCGTATTGACGGCCATGGTGTGATCGACCGTGAATTTCAGGTCCTTCGTCGGCGCGAACTGCAGCGTCGCCTGACCGTTCATCCGCTCTCGGTCCAGCGCCGTGATCGAGTAGCGCATGTCGTTCGTCGTCGCATACAGACTCGTCGGCTTGACCGGAATATTGCTGGACGGCGTGACAGTCATGACGCGGGCGTCATTGGTGTGCCAGCCGTTTTGCGTGTAGGCATTGTTGGAGCCGGAAACACGCTTGGAGTAGCTGCCGCTGATGGCGATGCCAAGGGTGCGATTGCCGAAGGTGTCGCTGTAGATACCGGAGATTTCCGGCGTCACCTTGTCACCCTTGAACGACTCGGGCAGGCGGTTGTTGGAGTCGTCGTAATTGGCCTTGATGCCGATGCTGGCGACTCGCTCGCGCAAATCAAGAGGACGCGCGGTCTTCACATTGATCGTGGCACCGATGCCGCCCGTCGGGGTTTCAGCGCGGGCGGTCTTGTAGACCTCCAGCGCCGAAATCGAGTCGGAAGACAGGTTGGCGAAGTCGAACGCGCGCGAACCGCTGGCACCTTCGTTCAACGGGTTAATGGCGGCAGTCGGCATCTGGCGGCCGTTCAACATCACCATGTTGAAGTCCGGGCCGACACCACGCACCGTCACCTTCGAGCCTTCGCCGCTGGAATTGCGGTCAATGGATACGCCTGCGATGCGCTGCATCGATTCGGCAAGGTTGGTGTCGGGGAACTTGCCGATGTCTTCTGCAACGATGCCGTCGACAAGACCACGCGACTCCCGCTTCAAGGTGACAGCGCTGTCAAGCGACCTGCGGATGCCGGTGACGATGACCGTCTCCAGTGCTGTTGCAGTAGGGGTCGCTGCACCGGCTTCCTGCGCTTGCGCAGCGGCTGCGCCAGTGAACAGCGCGATCGTCGACGCCCAAGCGACCGGATGGAGTCGGCCAGGCGTTCGCGCCTTGTGACGCGTGATGGAAATCTGGGAATGTTTCATTTGTCTCCTTGCTTGCTCTGACGGCTCATGATTGAGCCGATTGACGAACTTGTATGGTCGGGGTCGCCAAAATGTTAGCGATACCAGACCGCCATGAAAAAGCACCACCACAACGCCGACCTGACTGTATTTTTTGACGGGCGCCTTTTGATCTAGGGTTTACGCCCGCAAGCTGTGACATTTGCGCAACCGTCAAACCCCAGTCATAAAACCAGGGTCGGGCACCCACGCACACAGCAATAAACAACCCCGACTGGTAGCGATCTCACCAGCCACGCCATCGGGGCCCCTAGGCTCTACGAAAGTGGAATTGACAACGTTGTCTACGTTAAGCGATTCGGCGTCTGGTTTCAACACTTAGTCGTCTGTGGTTTTCCCGCACACGGTGCGCGTGCACCAACAGGGCTTTGTCAACTGCCGCCCGTGGTGCGCTCCACGCTGATGGGCACCGGACCATGGCTGCCGACGCAGCACTGTTCAGATCTACGCCCTGTGCCGCTACGAGCATTGCGACCGCTCGGAGTGCGGCTTTGCAGCGAGCGCCGCACCGATGACCTTGCGTTCGGTATCGAGCACGAAGGGGCAGCGAGCGCCATCAGACACCGGCCTTCGCACGCGAACCAGTGTCGGATTCCGTAGCAAGAAGACGCACCCCCGTCGAGTAGCTCGCACGCACAACAAGCGACATCGAGATGAGGCGCCCGGCCCCGGCGGTGAGGCGTTTCCACGAAGAAACTGCTAGAGTCACATTCAAGTAACTTGGTTACCTTTTCAATCGCGCATTTCTTCGGACGCCCCGTCATGCCCTCACGAGCCGCTACCGCACGCCCTGAAATCGACAAGAAGGCCGACAAGAACGAGCCTCTGCTGGCCGACATTCGGCTGCTTGGGCGCATCCTCGGAGACGTCATTCGCGAACAGGAGGGCCGCACGGCTTATGAGCTGGTCGAGCGCATCCGGCAGCTGTCGGTGGCCTACCGTCACAAGCATGACAAGGAGGCTGGCAAGCGCTTCGACAAGCTGTTGAAAGGGCTGTCGGGCGAGCAAGCGGTCAGCGTCATCCGCGCTTTCAGCTACTTCTCGCACCTGGCCAACATCGCCGAGGACCGCCATCACATCCGCCGCCGCGATGTGCACGAGCGTGCCGGCAGCCTGCAGCCGGGGTCGCTCGCCTTTTGCCTTGAGCATCTGCACGAGGCCGGCATCCGCCCGACCGAGATCGCCGAAGTGCTGCAGCGCGGCTTCATCTCGCCGGTGCTCACGGCTCACCCGACCGAAGTGCAACGCAAGAGCATCCTGGATGCAGAGCGCGCCGTCGCCGGCCTGCTCGAAGCGCGCGACCGCGCCAGCACCGAACGCGAGCTGCGCGATACCGAAGCCCTGCTGCGCGCCCGCATCACCCAGTTGTGGCAGACGCGCATGCTGCGCTATTCGAAACTGACGGTGGCCGATGAGATCGAGAACGCGCTGTCGTACTACCAGTCGACCTTTCTGCGCCAGATTCCCAAGCTCTATGCCGAGCTGGAGGAGCATCTGCCCGGCGAGACGTTGCCCAGCTTCCTGCGCATGGGCCACTGGATAGGTGGCGACCGCGACGGCAACCCCAACGTCGGTGCGGCCACGCTGAAGCGCGCGATGCAGCGGCAAAGCGAAGTGGCGCTGCGCCACTACCTGACCGAGCTGCACGAACTGGGCGCCGAACTCTCCATCTCGCTGCGGCTGACCGGTGTCTCCCCGGCCATGCAGGCCTTGGCGGAGCGCAGCCCCGACCAGAACGCCCACCGGATGGACGAGCCCTACCGCCGCGCGCTGACCGGCATGTACGCGCGGCTGGCCGCCACACTGCAGGCACTGACCGGCACGGAGGCGCTGCGCCACGCCATTGCGCCCCAGGATCCCTACGGCTCACCCGACGACCTGCTGACCGACCTGCGCACCATCGAGGCGTCCTTGAAGAGCCATCACGCCGAGGCCCTGATCGCACCGCGGCTGAACCCGCTGATCCGCGCCGTGCAGGTCTTCGGCTTTCACCTCGCAACCCTGGACCTGCGCCAGAGCAGCGACCAGCATGAACTGGTGCTGGCCGAACTGCTGGCCACCGCGCGCATCGAAGCCGACTATTCGGCGCTCGATGAAGACGCCAAGCGAACGCTGCTGTTGAGGCTGCTCAACGACGCCCGCCCGCTGCGCGTCATTGGCGCGAGCTACACCGACAAGACGCTGTTCGAACTCGCCACCTTCGAGGCCGCCCGCGAGGCGCTGGCCCGCTTCGGTCGCGAGGCCCTGCGCCACTACATCATTTCGCACACTGAGTCGGTGTCCGACCTGCTGGAAGTCGCCCTGCTGCTGAAGGAGACCGGCCTGCTGCGCGGCGTGCTGTCCGAGTTCGCGGTCAGCGACCTCATCATCGTGCCGCTGTTCGAGACCATCGGCGACTTGCGGGTGGCGCCGGACATCATGCGCGAGTTCTATGCCCTGCCGGGCGTGCGCGGCCTCGTCGACCGAAGCGGCGGCGAGCAGGACATCATGCTGGGCTATTCGGACAGCAACAAGGACGGCGGCATGTTCACGTCGTCGTGGGAGCTCTACCGCGCCGAGATCGCGCTGGTCGAGCTGTTCGATGAGTTGAAGCGCGTCGGCCCCATCACCCTGCGTCTCTTCCACGGCCGCGGTGGCACGGTCGGCCGTGGTGGCGGCCCGAGCTACCAGGCCATCCTGGCCCAGCCCCCGGGCACCGTGAACGGCCAGATCCGCCTCACCGAGCAGGGCGAGGTCATCGCCTCCAAATACGCCCACCCGGAGATCGGCCGGCGCAACCTGGAGACGCTGGTGGCAGCCACGCTGGAGGCCACCCTGCTGCACCCGACGCAGAGCGCGCCCAAGGGATTCTTGCAGGCCGCACAAGCGTTGTCGGATGCGAGCTTCGCCGCCTACCGCGGCCTGGTCTACGGCACACCCGGCTTTGCCGACTACTTCTTCGCGTCGACGCCGATCCGCGAGATAGCTGAACTCAACATCGGCTCGCGCCCGGCCTCGCGCAAGGCCACCCGCGCCATCGAAGACCTGCGCGCCATCCCCTGGGGCTTCTCCTGGGGCCAGGCCCGCGTGGCGCTGCCGGGTTGGTGCGGCTTCGGTTCGGGCGTCGAGGCCTTCCTCGGCGAAGACCCCATCCAGCGTGCCAAGAACCTGGCCCTGCTCAAGCGCATGCTCAAGGGCTGGCCGTTCTTCCGCGCCGTGCTGAGCAACCTCGACATGGTGCTGGCCAAGACCGACCTGGCCCTGGCCGAGCGCTATGTCGAACTGGTCGAAGACAAGAAGCTCGGCAAGCGCATCTTCACGGCCATCAGCGCCGAGTTCGAGCGCACGCAAGCCGCGCTGAGCCTGATCACCGGCGACGACAAGCGCCTGGCAGCCAACCCCTCGCTGGCCCGCTCCATCGAGCACCGCTTTCCCTATATCGACCCGCTCAACCACCTGCAGGTCGAGCTGATGCGCCGCTACCGCCGCATCTCGGCGGACGACCCGGCGATGGAGCGCGTGCAGCGCGGCATCCACCTGTCCATCAACGGCATCGCGGCGGGGCTGCGGAACACGGGTTGAGCGGCACGCGCAGCTGATCAGCGCTGCAGCTCCAGCGTCTCGCCGACCAGCCGCACGCGGTCGCCGGCGCGCAAGTTGGGCGGCTCCGCATAAATGACGGTGCGCTGCTGCCCATCGTTCATGCGCACGACAACCTCGTACTGCGTGCGTTCGTTGTGGCGCTTCTGGATCTCGCGTCCCAGCAGCGCGCCGCCGACCGCCCCGGCCACGCCGGCCGCCGTGCGCCCATCGCCCTTGCCGAACTGGCTGCCGACCACGGCGCCCAGCACGCCACCGGCCACCGTGCCCAGCACCCGCCCTTCGCCGTCGACCGTGACCTGGTTGACCGCCTGCACCGTCGCGCAGTCGTAGCAGGTCGCCTCGGGCCCGCGCGAGTTCAGGTTCACGCGCGCGTAAGCGTCCGGCACGCTGCTGCGCACGCTGCGGTCACCGATGCGCAGCTGCGCGACCAGCGGCTGCTGGGTGTCGACCCAGGCGCGCTGCGGCAGCACGTAGGTGCCGACATATTCACCGCGGCGCACTTCGTCCAGCACCAGGTTGCGGGACTCGCTGCCCTGCAGCAGCACCGACGCCTGGCCCCCCGGCGTGCCGCGCACCGTGTAGCGCAGCGCCTCGGCACGATCCCGGCCGGGCTCGCGCACGACAGCGACGGATTGGATCTCAGGCATCAGCGCCGTGTCGCCCGGTATCGGCCAGCCCACCTGCAGCGCCTCGCCCAGCAGGGCGGTCGCCACGCGGTTGTCGCGGCGCAGGTTGGCGTGCACGCGCGACTCCGGCCCGACGCGGTCCGAGCGCCCGATGACATAGGCACCCTGGTAGCGGCCCGGCTGGGTCTCTTCCAGGCGCACCGTGCGGCGGCTGCCGTCGATCTGCAGCAGCACCGTCGCACCGGCCGTGCCCCAGACGGTGAAGTTCAGTTCGGCCCCAGGCTCGAGCCGGTCCACCTGCTCGACGTCGAAGCCCGTCACGCGCAAGGGCGTGGCCGCGATACGGCTGCTGCCGGCCTGCGCCACGGCCGGGACGGCCATGAACGGCGAGCCGGCCAGCAATGCGCAAGCCAGTGCCGCCGTTGAAAGACGTTGGGAGTGCTTCATGCGCCTCTCCTGGAGTTTGAGGTGCACAACAGCCTAGGGGGTCGGGGCCGGGCGTTGGGTCGGCTATCGGCCTGCCCAGGGGTAGGCACAGGCCTACTCCGGCAGGCGTGAAACTGCAGCCAAGCCGGAACGCGACCACCCCAGTGTCGGCCGCATGGGCAAGCCGTCGCGTCAACGCGGTGGCGCCGATGCCAGCCCGGCCTGTTTCAAATAAGCCCTCACCCAGGCCAACTCGCCCTCGCGTCCCAGCGCAACGGTCTGGCGTCCCATGCGGCTGATGTTGGCGCAACTGGGTTCCGCGAGCAGGCGCACTCTGTCCTCGGCGAGGGCCGTCAGTGCACGCGAGACCTCCTCCTGGGACAAGGCCTCGGGACTCTGCGGCAGGCCCAGGCGCCGCTCCAGCATGTGCAGCGCGGACGCATCCAGCGCCTCGTTCAGCATGCCCGGCATGCGGCGCACCACCTGCTCGCACAACTGGCGCCGGTTCGCGTCCCGCAACGAGGCCTCGCGGCACGGACGTCCGACTGCGACGAGCGAGGCATCGATCTGCGCCATGTCCGTGCCGAGCGCCGTGATCAGGGCCATGACGCCCCCCGGCGTCGGCTCGTCGCCAACCACTTCGGCCACCACATTGCTCAACGCCGCCGATTGGCGGAGAGTCTGTTGCGCTGCGCGATCTGGTACAGCGCCTGCGAGATGCCCGCTTCGTCGCGGCGCGAGATGCTGTCGTTCAGGCGCGCCAGCCACGGCCAGGCATCATCCGGTGCCAGCTGCTCCAGCCGCTCCAGACTCAGCGCGGCGCAGGCATGCGGCACCGGTCCGAGCGCCGGCATCTCCGGCAGCACGAAGCCGCTGGCCGCCGAGGCGGGGGGCATCGCGCGAACGCCGGCATGGGCCCGCCGGGCGCCGGCGTCCTTGCGGCAGGCGCGCAGCGCCATGCGATAGACGCCGGCGTCGTCGGTCCCCATCGCCATCAGGGCCGCGGCGTCGGCGTCGCCGCGCAGGGCCGCTGCAGCCACGCGCTGCTTCAGCGAACCGGCCGCCAGGCGTTGCTGCACGGCGGCCATCTCCTGCTCGCTCTGTGCCTCCAGCGTCTGGAGCCAGGCCGGTGGCGGCTGGCCCTCCTTGATCTCCAGTTCGCTCCGCTTCACCTGGCCCACACCGCAGACTTCGACGGAATCCGTGGGCGGCCCGCATGGTGGCGATGCGCAGGCCGATACCGCAGGCATCGTCATGGCGGCAGCGGCCATCGAGACCGCTTCGCGCGCAGCCGGCATCGACGCGGAAGCCGGTTCGGAAGAGGACGAAGCCAGCGGCACTGCTTCAGCGGCGGGTGGGACTGGCTGATAGGCGCGCCAACTCCACAAGCCGGCAGTCGTGGCCGCCAACACCACTGCTACCAGCAGCACCCGACGCAGCCCTCGCCTCAACGCAAGCACCTCCTCACTGGGCCGCGCCGATGATGGCTCTCACCGCCCCAACCCCGCCAGCGCCTCCCGCACCGCCGCCACCTGCCGGCGCGACACGGCCAGCCATTCGTCGACGTGGACGATGCGCACCGCCCAGCTGTCGGCCGCCTCGGCAGCGTCGCCGCCATCCAGGTCGCCAAATGACGTCGGCGCATGACGCTCCAGTTCGCGCACCGCCCAGCGCGCCACCAGCGCATTGCGATGCACGCGCAGGAAGCGTGCGCCCAGGCGCTGCTCCAGGTCGGACAGCGCGCCGTCCATCACATGGCTTTCGCTGGCAGTGCGCAGCGTCAGGTACTTGAGCTCGGCCTTGAAGTACAGCACCTCGCCGACGGGGATGCGCAACAGGCGGCCTCGGTCGGTCAGCGTGATGAAGTCGGCATGGTCGGGCGTCCCCGGCGCATCGGGCGGCAGCGCGGCCTGCACGGCAGCGCGCTCGGACAGGCGCTGGGCGGCGCGGGCCAGTGCGGCCTGCAGGCGCTCGCGGCGCACTGGCTTGGTCAGGTAGTCCAGCGCATCAAGCTCGAAAGCGCGCAGCGCATGCATGGCGTGCGCGGTGACGAAGATGACCAGCGGCACCGGCAGGCCCTGCTGGCGCTGCGCCAGGCCGTCGGCGAACTGCAGACCGTCGGCGCCGGGCATCTGCACGTCCAGCAGCACGATGTCGCAGCCATGCTCGCGCAGCCAGCTCGCGGCCTGCGAGCCGGTGGCCGCTTCGGCGATGACCTCGCAGCGCGGCTCCTGGATGGCGCCCACGAGGCCGCGCAGGCGCAGCCGGGCCAGGGGTTCATCGTCGACGACAAGGACACGCAATGCACTGCTCATAACGGCACCAGGATGCGCAGCGCAAAGCGCTGCTCGGTGGATTCCAGCTCGAAGCGAGCGGCGACATCGTGCATCAGCTTCAGGCGCTGGCGCACATTGCGCAGCGCCAGGCCGTGCCCGGCGGTGCGGGCCGGCGCACCCACCGTGTTGACAATGCGGATCTCGACTTCGGCGCCGCGCCGCATCGTGCTGACCTCGAGTTCACCGCCCTCCTCGTTCGGCTCGACACCATGGCGGACCGCGTTCTCCACCAGCGGCTGCAGCAGCAGCGGCGGCACGCGCGCAGCGTCGGCCTCGGGGTCCAGATGCCAGACGATGCGCAGCCGCTTGCCGAAGCGGATCTGCTCGATGGCGAGGTAACGCCGCGCCAGCTCGACCTCCTCGGTCAACGTGACCGAGGCGCTGGCGTCGGCGAGTGCCACGCGAAACAGCTCGGCCAGGTCCTCGAGCACGCTCTCGGCCCGCGCCGGGTCCACCTGCACCAGGGCGATGGCGCTGTTCAGCGTGTTGAACAGGAAATGCGGCCGGATGCGCGCCTGCAGCTCGGCCAGGCGGGCCGTGGCGCCGGCCGGTCCGCGCGCCTTGGAACGCCACATCAGCGCGGCCACCAGCACCGCCGACACCAGCGCCCCCGAGGCGGCGCTGGCCAGCCAGGGCGAGGGCTCCACCAGGCCCATCCAGACCAGCAGGCCGCAACCGTAGAGCCCCGAAAGCGCACCAAACCCGACCGCCGCCGCCCATTGGCCCGGAATCGGCAGCAGGCCCAGCTGGCGTTTGAGGCCGCACACGGTCAGCAGCCAGGCCAGCACGGCGGGCAAGGCCGCGCCGGTGTAGATGGCCAGTTGCGTGACCCAGGCAATGAAGGTCTGGGCGCCGAACAGGGCCGCCACCGCCACGATGGCCTGCACGAACAGCACCGCGCGCAGCACCGTGCCGACCTGGCAGGTGTCGAACACCTGCACCCGCGCGCGCAGGTCCTCGGGCATGTCCGCGATCGGGCGCGCACCCGCGGCATGCGCCAGTTCCTGGAAGCTCGATAAAATTCTGGAATCTTTCATGGGAAGCACATCCGTCTTCGGGTCGGCCCCGTGAGGGCCTCTACAGGGGTCTGCCGCGCCGCCAACCGGCCCAGGGCCCACTGCCCCAAGCCCCATCCCTGGCGCACTCGCGCTCCTTCCTTTTTCCATCCAGCCGCTGGTAACACCATGTCCACCAACCAACTCGACAAAAAATCCGAAGCCTGGTCCGCCCTATTCTCGGAGCCCATGAGCGAGTTGGTCAAGCGCTACACCGCCAGCGTCTTCTTTGACAAACGCCTGTGGCAAGCCGACATCACCGGCAGCCTCGCCCACGCCGAGATGCTGGCGCACCAGGCCATCATCGGTGCCGCCGACCTCGAGGCCATCCAGCGCGGCATGGCCCAGATCACGGCCGAGATCGAGTCCGGCGAGTTCGAGTGGAAGCTCGACCTGGAGGACGTGCACCTCAACATCGAGGCCCGCCTGACCCAGCTCGTGGGCGACGCCGGCAAGCGCCTGCACACCGGCCGCAGCCGCAACGACCAGGTCGCCACCGACGTGCGCCTGTGGCTGCGCGGCGAGATCGACCTCATCGTCCCGCTGCTCGACGAGCTGCAGACCGCGCTGGTGGCGGTGGCCGAGAAGAACGTGGACGTGATCCTGCCCGGCTTCACCCACCTGCAGGTGGCGCAGCCGGTGAGCTTCGCGCACCACCTGCTGGCCTACGTGGAAATGTTCTCGCGCGATGCCGAGCGTTTCGCCGACGTGCGCCGCCGCACCAACCGCCTGCCGCTGGGCAGCGCCGCGCTGGCCGGCACCACCTACCCGCTGGACCGCGAGCGCGTGGCGCGCACCCTGGGCATGGTGGACGAGCGCGGCGAGCCGCAGGTGTGCCAGAACAGCCTGGACGGCGTGAGCGACCGCGACTTCGCGATCGAGTTCACCGCCGCGGCCAGCCTGTGCATGGTGCACATCAGCCGCTTCAGCGAGGAACTCATTCTCTGGATGAGCCAGAACTTCGGCTTCGTGAAGATCGCCGACCGCTTCACGACCGGCAGTTCCATCATGCCGCAGAAGAAGAACCCCGACGTGCCCGAGCTCGCGCGCGGCAAGACCGGCCGCGTGGTCGGCCACCTCATGGGACTGATCACGCTCATGAAGGGCCAGCCGCTGGCCTACAACAAGGACAACCAGGAAGACAAGGAGCCGCTGTTCGACACCGTGGACACGCTCAAGGACACGCTGCGCATCTTCGGCGAGATGGTGGGCGGCCAGCTGAACCCGGCCACGGGCACCAAGGAAGGCGGCATCACCGTCAACGCCGTGGCGATGGAAGAAGCCGCCAAGAAGGGCTACGCCACGGCGACCGACCTGGCCGACTACCTGGTGAAGAAGGGCCTGCCCTTCCGCGACGCGCACGAAACGGTGGCGCACGCCGTCAAGGCCGCCGTCTCGCACAACTGCGACCTGTCCGAGCTGCCGCTGACCGTGCTGCAAGGCTTCAACGCCTCGATCGAGAAAGACGTGTACGAGTGCCTGAGCCTGCGCGGCAGCCTGAACGCGCGCAACACCCTGGGCGGTACCGCGCCGGCCCAGGTGCTGGCGCAGATCGCGCGCCACCGCAAGCGCCTGGGCTGAGGCCCCCGAAGAGCGGCGAGGTTTCCGCTACCCTTGGCGTCTGCCATGGAGGAAGCCTTGAAAAACAACATCCCGCTCCGCTTTGCCGCCACCGCGTGGCTGGCCATCGCCCTGCCCGCGTCCGCGCTGCAGATCACCAGCGTTTCACCCCAGGGCGAAGTGGCCCGGGTGCGCCAGGTGGTCGTCAAGTTCAACGACAGCGCCGTCAACTTCGGCGACGCCAAGGCCCCCGCTCCCGTGTCGCTCAGTTGCAGCGACGCCCAGGCCACCCGGGGCAACGGCCGCTGGACCAGCGACCGCGAATGGGCCTTCGAGTTCGAGAACGACCTGCCGCCCGGCGTGAACTGCACAGTGCAGGTGAAAAGCGGCTTCAAGTCGCCCAAGGGCTTGGAACTGCCCGTGACCCGCACCGGCTTCAACACCGGCGGCCCGTTCGTGCAGCAGGTGCGCCCGGGCCCCTCGTCGCGCATCGACGAAGAACAGTATTTCGTGCTGCGGCTCAACGGCGCGGCGACGGCGGCCAGCCTGCAGTCCCAGGTGTGGTGCGCGGTCGAGGGCCTGGGCGAGCGGGTGCCGATCCGGCTCATCGAAGGCAAGGACCGCGGCGAGCTGCTGAAAGCCAACGGCTGGGACAAGCTGGCGGACAAGGAGCCGCAGCGTTATGTGACGCTCTCGTGCAACCGCCGCTTCACGCCCGACACCAAGGTCTCCCTCGTGTACGGCAAGGGCGTGGCCACACCCTCGGGCATCGCGAACACCGTGGAGAAGCGCTTCGACTTCCAGGTGCGCGAGGCCCTGACGGTCGGCTTCAGCTGCGAGCGCGAGAACGCTCAGGCCGCCTGCCTGCCGATCCGGCCGATGACGCTCAACTTCAGCGCGCCCGTGCCGCGCAAGCAGGCCGAGGGCATCCGCCTGAAGTCGGCCCAGCAGACGCACAAGCCGGTGTTCGAAGAAGAGAACGCCGACGGCGACAGCGTGGTCACCGAGTTGACGTTCAAGCCGCCTTTCGCCGAGCAGACCGCGTTCACCATCGAACTGCCCAAGAACTTCAAGGACGACGCGGGCCGCACGCCGGCCAACGCCGACAGTTTTCCGTTGCCGGTGGCCACGGGCGCCATGCCCCCGCTGGCCAAGTTCGCCGCCTCGCCCTTCGGCATCGTCGAGCGTTTCGCCGAACCCGGCGGCACCCCGCTGCTGCCCGTGACCCTGCGCAACGTCGAGGCCGCGCTGCAGGTGCAAGGCCTCAGCCCCGGCCAGGTGAACGACCTGCAGCCCAAAACCGACGCGGAGATCATTGCCTGGTTCCGCAAGCTGCAGCGCTACGACCAGTTCAACGTCTCGCGCAAACAGGCGCAGGCCGACACGGTGGGCCCGCTGCCCAAGGTGCTGGAAGACCGGGACAAGCGCTGGGTCGAGTCGCGCGCCGTGTCGCTGCTCAAGGGCCAGGCCGGCGTGAAGGCGATGAGCCTGCCCCAACCCGCCGCCAGCGACCCGCGCCCCTTCGAGGTGGTCGGCATCCCACTCACGCCGGGCTTCCACGTCGTGGAGATCGCCTCGCCTGCCCTGGGTGGCGCCCTGCTGGACGCGCGCTATGGCGGCTCGCGCACGATGTACGTGCGCACCTCCGCCTTGGTGACCAACCTGGGCGTGCACTTCAAGCTGGGCCGCGAAAACGCGCTGGCCTGGGTGACGACGCTGGACAAGGGCAAACCCGCCGCGGGCGCCCTGGTGCGCGTGTCCGACTGCGCCGGCAAGGAAGTGGCCACGGCCACCACCAACGCCCAGGGTGTGGCCGAGCTCAAGGGCGTGCCGCCGCAAGCACCGCGCTGCAACAGCGGAGACGGTGAAAGCACGCAGGCCTATTTCGTCAGCGCGCGGCTCAAGGACGGCGCCACGGAGGACATGGCCTTCACCTGGAGCGACTGGTACCGGGGCATCGAGCCCTGGCGCTTCAACGTGCCGACCAGCCGCGATCCGCGCCCGGACGCGCGCGCCCACACGGTGTTCGACCGCACGCTGCTGCGCGCCGGCGAGACGGTGTCG
This sequence comes from Roseateles sp., assembly GCF_052436255.1. Taxonomy (GTDB): domain Bacteria; phylum Pseudomonadota; class Gammaproteobacteria; order Burkholderiales; family Burkholderiaceae_C; genus Pelomonas. The sequence continues at coordinate 47,943 of NZ_JBQVNP010000014.1, forward strand.
ATGAAGCACCTGATCCGCACCGAAACCAGCCAGGGCTTCGGCCTGCCGGAAACCCTGCCCGACACCCTGGTGATCACGCACACCGGCAGCGGCCAGCAGTTCACGCAGCCCGTGGCCTGGCGCAAGACGGCCACGGGCGGCCAGAGCGCGGAAAACAGCTTTGCCGTGCCGGCCGGAGCCAAGCTGGGCAACTACGAGGTCGTGCTCAAAAGCGCCGACGAGCGCCAGCGCCAGTACAGCAGCGGCGAGTTCCGCGTGGAGGAGTTCCGGCTGCCGGTGCTCGAAGGCCGCATCGCGCCGCAGGCGAGCCAGGCGCTGGTCAACGTGAAGACCGTGCCGACCCGGCTGCAGGTCAGCTACGTCTCGGGCGGCGGCGCGGCCAACCTGCCGGTGCGCGTATCGGCCCTGGTGCGCGACAAGGCCCTGAGCTTCCGCGACTTCGACGGCTTCAGCTTCCAGCCGCCCCGCGCGGACGGCGCGCCGGGGCATGAAGACGGCGAGGAAGAAGCCGCCGCCTCGCAGGACCAGCGCGTCATCGCGGACAAACTGCCCGTCACGCTGGACCGCAATGGCGCGGGCGCGCTCACCATCGAGCAGATGCCCACCGCCCCTCAACCGCAGGAACTGCTGCTGGAGGCCACCTACGCCGACCCGAACGGCGAGGTGCAGACGCTGCGCAGCGTGTCCACCGTGTGGCCGGCGAACGTGGTGGCGGGCATCAAGACCGAAGGCTGGGTGTCGGCCAGCCAGAAGATCAAGTTCCAGGCGCTGGCGCTGGACCTGGCGGGCAAGCCCGCGGCCAAGGTCGCGCTGAGCGTGAAGGCCGTGGCCCACATCACCACCACCAGCCGCAAGCGCATGGTGGGCGGCTTCTACACCTACGACAACCAGACGCAGACCAAGGACCTCGGTACGGTCTGCAGCGGCCAGAGCGACGCGCGCGGCCTGCTGCTGTGCGAAACCAAGCTCGACGAACCGGGCGAGGTGGAACTCATCGTGACCGCGCAGGACGCGGCGGGCCTGAGCATCCAGGCCGCCAGCTCGGTGTGGGTGACGCGCCAGGGCGAGCTCTGGTTCGGCGGCGAGAACCACGACCGCATCGACCTGCTGCCCGAGAAGAAGAGCTACCAGCCCGGCGAGACCGCGAAGTTCCAGGTGCGCATGCCGTTCCGCTTCGCCACCGCGCTGCTGACGGTGGAGCGCGAAGGCATTCTCGAATCGCAGGTGGTCCAGCTCAACGGGCAGGACCCGACGGTGCAACTGAAGATCCAGGAAGGCTGGGGCCCCAACGTGTACGTGAGCGTGCTGGCCCTGCGCGGCCGGCTGCGCGAGGTGCCGTGGTACTCGTTCTTCACCTGGGGCTACAAGGCCCCGCGCGAGTGGTGGACCTCGTTCTGGTACGAGGGCCGCGAGTATGTGGCGCCGACCGCGCTGGTGGACCTGAGCAAGCCGGCGTTCCGCCTGGGCCTGGCCGAGATCCGCGTCGGCACGCGGGCGCACCAGCTCGATGTGAGCGTCAAGGCCGACCAGGAGACCTACCCGGTGCGCGGGCAGGCGAAGGTGACCATCAGCGCGAAGCTGCCCAACGGCCAGCCGGCGGCGAACGCGGAAGTGGCGCTCGCGGCGGTGGACCAGGCCCTGCTGGAACTCCTGCCCAACCGCAGCTGGAACCTGCTCGACGCCATGCTGCAGCAACGCGCCTGGGGCGTGGAGACGTCCACCGCGCAGATGGAGATCATCGGCCGGCGGCACTACGGCCGCAAGGCGGTGCCGGCCGGTGGCGGCGGCGGCAAGAGCGGCGCGCGCGAACTGCTCGACACCCTGCTGCTCTGGAACCCCAGGGTGACGCTGGACGCGAAGGGCCAGGCCGTCGTCACGGTGCCGCTCAACGACGCGCTCACCACCTTCCAGATCGTCGCCGTGGCCGACCTGGGCACCGGCCTCTTCGGCACCGGTCAGACCAGCGTGCGCGCCACGCAGGACCTGCAGATCATCAGCGGCCTGCCGCCGCTGGTGCGCGAGGACGACCAGTTCCGCGCGCAGCTCACCCTGCGCAACACCACCCAGAAGGCGATGAAGGTGGCCGTGTCGCCGCGCGCCACGCTGCTCGAGCTCGCGCCGCAGACGGTGGACATCCCGGCCGGTGAGGCGCGCGAGGTCGCCTGGACGGTGACCGCGCCCGCACAGCTCACGCAGACGCGCGCCGAGGCCATCCTGTGGGAGATCGAAGCGAAGGACACGCTGGGTGGCGCGAAGGACGCGCTCAAGGCCCGGCAGCGCATCGTGCCCGCCGTGCCGCTGGCGGTGCAACAGGCCACGCTGGTGCAGGTCGATGGCGCGTTCAACCTCGACGTGGCGCCGCCAGCCGGCGCGCTGCCGGGCCGGGGCGGCCTGAAGCTCGCGCTGCAGCCCAAGCTGGCCGAAGGCCTGCCCGGCGTGCGCGACTGGTTCGCCAACTACCCCTTCGTCTGCCTGGAGCAGAAGACCAGCAAGGCCGTGGGCCTGCGCGACGCCAGGCTCTGGCAGGGCGTGGTGGCGCAGCTGCCCAACTACCTCGACGCCGACGGCCTGGCCAACTACTTCCCGCCGCGCGAAGGCGATGCCAACCGCGGCAGCGACATCCTCACGGCCTACCTGCTGGCGGCCACGCACGAGGCGGCCACCATCGACCCGGCCTTCGGCCTGCCGGACGAGGTCCGCGCGCCGATGGAGCGCGGCCTGATCGCGTTTGTCGAAGGCCGCATCTCGCGCGAGTTCTGGAGCCCGCGCAAGGACCTGGACGTGCGCAAACTCGCCGCCATCGAGGCCCTCTCGCGCTACGGCAAGGCGCGCGGCCGCATGCTGGGCAGCGTCACCCTCGCGCCCAACCAGTGGCCCACCAGCGCGGTGATCGACTGGGTCAACATCCTCCAGCGCGTGAGCGACGTGCCGCAGCGCGAGCAGCGCCTGGCCGAGGCCATGCAGGTGCTGCGCGCGCGCCTGAGCTTCCAGGGCACGAAGCTGGTGTTCAGCACCGAGCAGGACGACTACTGGTGGTGGCTCATGGCCAACGGCGACGTGAACACCGCGCGCCTGATGCTCACCGTCATGAACGACCCGGCCTGGCAGGACGACATGGGCCGGCTGGCCAGCGGCTTCATCGGCCGCCAGCAAAGCGGCGCCTGGCACACGACGACCGCCAACCTCTGGGGCGGCCTGGCGCTGGAGAAGTTCTCGGCCAGGTTCGAGGCCACCCCCGTCGCGGGCACGACGCGCGCCACCCTGGGCACGGGTGCCGCCGCGATCGACTGGGCCAAGGTCGATCGGGTGAAAACCACCGATGCACTCGGCGCACCGAACCAGACGACCTGGTTCGGCGCCCCCGCCGGCCCGGGCAACCTGAAGAACAACACCGGTTTCCTGCCCTGGTTGGCCGACGGTGGCAAGGGCACCCTGAGCGTGGCCCACCAGGGCAGCGGCAAGCCCTGGCTCACGCTGCAGTCCCTCGCCGCCGTCCCGCTCAAGGCGCCGTTCAGCGCGGGCTACACGATCAAGAAGAGCATCACGCCGGTGGAACAGGCCGTGAGCGGCACGCACACGCGCGGCGACGTGTGGCGCGTGGCGCTGGAGGTCAACGCCTCCGCCGACATGACCTGGGTGGTGGTCACCGACCCGATCCCGGGCGGCGCGACCATCCTCGGCGGCGGGCTGGGCCGCGATTCGCAGATCGCGACCTCGGGCCAGAAGAGCCCGACCGGCAACGCCTGGCCGGCCTTCGAGGAACGCAGCTTCGAGGCCTACCGCAGCTATTACGAGTACGTGCCCAAGGGCGTGTTCAAGATGGAATACACCGTGCGCCTGAACAACGTCGGCGAGTTCTCGCTGCCGCCCAGCCGCGTGGAGGCGATGTACGCGCCCGAGATGTTCGGCGAAACGCCGAACGCCCGCGTGAAGGTGGAGGCCGTGCGGTGAACCTGCGCCACGCGCTCGCGGCGACCGCGCTCGGCCTGGGCCTGGCGCTGCCGGCACAGGCCTTGCCAAGCTTCGCCGAGGTGCACGCCGGCTGGCGCTCGTCCGAGGCGCGGGTGCTCGATCGCCAGGGCGAGCTGCTGCAGCGCGTGCGCATCGACCACCAGGTGCGCCGGGGCGAGTGGATCGCGCTGGCCGACGTGTCGCCCGCGCTGCGCACGGCCCTGGTGCTCAGCGAGGACAAGCGCTTCCACGAACACAGCGGCGTGGACTGGCGCGCCGTCTCGGCCGCGGCCTGGGGCAACCTCTGGAACAGCCGCACGCGCGGCGCCTCGACCATCACCATGCAGCTGGCGGCCCTGCTCGACGAGCCCGATGGCGAGCTGCAGCGCGGCGCGGGCGGGCGCCGCCTGACGCAGAAGCTCGGCCAGGCGGTGGCCGCGCAGCAGCTGGAGCGGCGCTGGCGCAAGGACCAGATCCTGGAGGCCTACCTCAACCTCGTGCCGTTCCGGGGCGAACTGGTCGGCATCGATGCGCTCTCGCGCACGCTGTTCGGCAAGGCCGCCCACGGTCTGGACGAGCGCGAAGCCGCCGTGGCCGCCGCCCTGGTGCGCGCACCCAACGCGAAACCCGCGCAGGTCGCGCAGCGCGCCTGCGGCGTGCTCCAGCTCATGCAGGCCGGCACGCCGGTGGACTGCGGCGAAATGAAGATCCTGACCACCATTGCCCTGCAAGGCCGCGAATTCACCGCCAGCGAAGGCATCGCGCCCCACCACGCCCGGCGCGTGCTGGCGGCCGGGCCCGCGCAGACGGTGCGCTCCACCGTGTCCGCCCCGCTGCAGCGCTTCGCCGTGCAGACGCTGCAGCGCCACCTGCGCGAGCTCAAGGGCCGCCACGTGCAGGACGGTGCGCTGGTCGTGCTCGACAACGCCAGCGGCGAGGTGCTGGCCTGGGTCGGCTCCTCGGGCGAGCTGAGCGCCGCGTCGGAGGTGGACGGCGTGACGGCGCCGCGCCAGCCCGGCTCCACGCTCAAGCCCTTCCTCTACGCCCAGGCCATCGCCGAGCGGCGCATGACGGCCGCGTCCCTGCTGGAGGACTCGCCCGCCGCCATCCCCACCACCAGCGGCCTCTACATCCCGCAGAACTACGACCGCCGCTTCAAAGGCTGGGTGTCCGCGCGCACCGCGCTGGCCTCGTCGCTCAACGTGCCGGCGGTGCGCGCGCTGGTCATGGTCTCGCCCGACGCGTTTCACCACCAGCTTGGCGCGCTCGGCCTGCCCCTGCGCGAGCCCGCCGGCTACTACGGCTACAGCCTGGCCCTGGGCAGCGCCGAGGTGCCGCTGCTCGCGCTGACGAACGCCTTCCGCACGCTGGCCAACGGCGGGCGCTACGGCCCCGTGGGTTCGCCGCCGCAGGCCGCGCCGGCCATCGACCCGCGCGCCGCCTTCATCGTGGGCGACATCCTGAGCGACAGCAACGCGCGCGCGCGCACCTTCGGCACGGACAGCATCCTGGCCACGCGCTTCTGGGCCGCCGTGAAGACCGGCACCAGCAAGGACATGCGCGACAACTGGGCGGTGGGCTGGTCCGAGCGCTTCACCGTCGGCGTGTGGGTGGGCAACGCCAGCGGCGCGCCGATGTGGGATGTGAGTGGCACCAGCGGCGCGGCACCCGTCTGGGCCACCGTCATGCAGCACCTGCACGCCCACACGCCCAGCCGCGCGCCGCGGCCACCGGCCGGCCTGGTGCAGGCGCGCGCCTCGTTCGAAGGCACGGATGGCGCGCGGCCGCTGGAAGCGGCGCGCAGCGAATGGTTCCTCGTCGGCACCGAGCAGGCCCGCTTCGCGATGGACACGCCGGCCCCGGCGAGGGCGCCGGGCAGCGCGCTGCGCATCCGCAGCCCGGCCCCGGGCACCATCGTCGCCCTGGACCCGGACATCCCGCCCAACCGCCAGCGCCTGAGCTTCGTGGCCAGTGGCGCGGGCGGCCGCTGGCGCCTGGACGGCAAGCCCCTGGGCCAGGGCACCCGGCTGCAGTGGCTGCCCTGGCCGGGCCGGCATGTGATGCAACTCACCGATGCGCGCGGCACGGTGCTGGACGAGGTGCGTTTCGAGGTGCGCGGCGCGGGAGTGAAAGAGCATGCAAGAAGCCATTGACCTGAGCACCCTGCGCGTCGTGGTGGCGGCGGCCGACCTCGGCTCCATCAGCGCGGCCAGCGAGCGCCTGCAGCTGGCGGTGGCCGCCGCCAGCTCGCGCATCACGGCGCTGGAAGAATCGCTCGGCTTCCGCGTGTTCGAGCGCTCGTCGCGCGGCGTGCAGCTCACCCCGGCCGGGCAGATGCTGGTGCAGCGCAGCCGCGCGCTGCTGACCGACGCCGACCGGCTGGCCCAGCACCTGCGCGGCTACAGCGAGGGCCTGCAAGGCCATGTGCGCGTGCTGGCCAACACCTCGGCCCTGCTCGAGGTGCTGCCGCAGCGGCTGGCGCAGTTCATGAAGGCGCACCCGCTGATCCGCATCGACCTGGAGGAGCGCGGCAGCCCCGAGATCCCGCTCGCGCTGATCGAAGGCCGCGCCGACTTCGGCGTGGTGGACCTGCCCGTGCCGCCCGCCGGCCTGGCCTTCACGCCCTTCTTCAGCGACACCCTGGTGCTGCTCACGCCGCGCGCGCACCGCCTGGCGACGCGCCGCCGGCTGCGGCTGGCCGACGCGCTGGACGAGCCCTTCATCACGCTCACCGACGGCACCGCCCTGTCCAACCGCCTGCTCGCCTCGGCCGCCGACGCGGGCCAGCCGCTGCACGTGCGCATGCGCATGCGCGGCTTCGACGCCGTCTGCCGCATGGTGGCCGCCGGCCTGGGCGTGGGCGTGCTGCCGCTGGAGGCGATCGCGCCTCAGCTGGCGCACCTGCCGCTGGCGGCGGTGCCGTTGTCCGACCCCTGGGCGCGGCGCACCCACCACATCGCCACCCGCACCGACGCGCCGCCGGCACCGGCCGCGCTCACGCTGATCCGCGCGCTGACCTCCCGCTGATCGGGCTTTCGCGAAACGCGAAAGCAGCCTTTGCCGCACGCCATTGCGGCCCACACGGGGCCGTTCCTACACTGGCCCCCAGACCCCACAACACAAGCGCCGCCGCCCCGGCCGCGCCGGAGACTTCATGAAAATCGCCCGCGTCAGCGCCACGCCGCTGAACCTGCCCGTCACCGTGCAATCCCCCAGCCGCAGCCAGACCACCAGCCTCTCGGTCTGTCTGGTCACCATCGAAACCGACACCGGCCTCATCGGCACCGGCATGACCGCCATCACCGAAGAAGAGGTGATCGGCAGCATCGTCAACGACATCGCCGCGCACCACCTGGTGGGCATGGACCCGATGCGCCACGAGCAGGTCTGGGAGCGCCTCTACTGGCTGCTCACGCCGCGCGGCCAGTCGGGTTACGCCAGCCACGCCATCGCCGCCATCGACCTCGCGCTCTGGGACATCAAGGGCCAGGCGCTGGGCGAACCCTGCTGGCGCCTGCTGGGCGGCGCGCGCGCCGAGGTGCCGGTGTACGCCACCTTCGGCTTCAACTTCTTCGACCGCGACGAGCTCGCCGCCGCTGCGCGCGAGTGGGTGGGCCGGGGCTTCTCGCGCCTGAAGATGACGGTGGGCCACCACGCGCTGCAGCGGCGCGACGAACCCCGCCCGCTGGACCAGGTGATCGCCGAAGACGTGCAGCGCATCCGCGCGGTGCGCGAGGCGGTGGGGCCGGACGTGCAGATCTACATCGACGCCAACTGCAGCCTGGACTACTTCCACGCGCTGTCGCTGGCCAGGAAGGTGGAGCCCTACGACATCAGCTTCTTCGAGGAGCCGGTGTCGCAGAACGACATTCCCAACCTCGCGCGCCTGCGCGCCAAGACGTCCATCCCGCTGGCCGCCGGACAGAACGAAGGCCTGGCCTCGCGCTTTCGCGACATGCTGGTCGCGCAGGCGGTGGACGTGGTGCAGCCCAACGCCTGCATCAGCGGCGGCTTCACGCAGTGCAGCCGCATCGCGGGCATGGCAGCGGCCTTCAACACGCGCTTCGCCAACGGCGGCGCCTGGCCGCACCACAACATGCACCTGCACGCCGGCCTGGCCAACGGCTCGCTGGTGGAATACCACTCGGTGGCCGTGCAGTGCTGCGAGCTGGTCTTCGACGACCTGCCCAAACCCGAGCGCGGCGTGCTGCGCCTGCCCGAGACACCGGGCCTGGGCTTCAAGCCCAACCCCGAGCGGCTGGCGGAACTCGCCAGGCGCCCGGGCTCGCGCGGTGCCGGCAAGGCCTGAAAAAGATTCCCCACGATAAAAACGGAGACAAGACATGCAGAACCTCAACAACCGCTTCTCCCTGGGCCGGCGCTCCGCGCTGGTCCTGGCCCTGGCCGCGACCCTCGGCACCAGCGCCTGGGCGCAGGCCTGGCCCAGCAAGCCGGTGCGCCTGCTGGTCGGCTACTCGGCGGGCGGCGGCGTCGATGCCATGGCGCGGCTGATCGCGCCGCGCCTGTCCACGCTGCTCGGCCAGCAGGTGGTGGTGGACAACCGCACCGGCGCGGCCGGCCTGATTGCGGGCGACGCGGTGGCGCGCGCCGCGCCGGATGGCTACACCCTGATGCTGGGCGACAGCTCGCTGCTGATCGCGCAGCACCTGCAGCCGCGCATGAGCTTCGACCCCATCAAGGCCTTCACGCCGGTGGCGGGTGTGTTCACCCTGCCGCTGGTGATCGTGGCGAACAACGAGGTGCCCGCCAAGACGCCGGCCGAGTTCGTGAAGCTGCTCAAGGACAACCCCGGCCGCTACTCCTACGCCACCTCGGGCGTGGGCACGGTGCACCACCTGGGCTTCGAGATGCTCAAGGGCCAGGCGCGCACGTTCGTCGTGCACATCCCTTACCGGGGCGCGTCGCAGATCGTGCCCGACGTGATGAGCGGCCAGGTGCCTTTCGGCGTGGTGAGCGCGACCTCGGCCATCGCCCAGGCCAAGGCGGGCAAGCTGCGCGCCGTGGCCGTGATGAACCCGGTGAAGCTGGCCGGCGCCGAGGACATCGCGCCGCTCTCCGACGCCCTGCCCGGCTTCTCCGCCGTGCCGCGCCTGTACGTGCTGGCGCCGGCAGGCACCCCCGCGCCCATCGTGGAGCGGCTGAGCGACTCGCTGCGCACCGTGATGGAAGCGCCGGACATCGCGCAGATCGCCGCGCAGCAGGGCGCCGTGCCGGCCTACATGCCGGCCGGCCCCCTGGCCGCCGACATCGTGCGCGAGTCCGCCGAGTGGGGCAAGGTCATCCGCGAGCAGAAGATCACCGCGCAGTGACCCCCCCGTGGCCCGACTCGGGCCCGCGCTCAGGTGCAGGGATCGGGCTGGGGCACCTCGGTGCAGCGCCGGTAGGCCTCGGGTTTGAGGCCGCCGCCGACCACGCGGTACTGGTCGAAGCAGGCGGCGCTGGCCAGGTAGCGGTGCCAGCGCGCCTCGCACGCGCTGGTGCCCGGCGGCAGCGGCGCATCGGCCGGCACGGCCCGGGCCCGGTGCTGCGGCGGCACCTGGGTGCCGTAAACGGTCTGGCCGCGCTCGTCCACCCAGCGGAAAACATCGGCGGCCAGGGCCGCGCCGGGCAGCGCCAGGGCGACGACAAGGGTCAGGGCGTTCAGCTTCATGGCGGTGGGACTCCCGCGACCCGGGGGCGGTTCCGCCGTCCATCCCCCCGGCGCTGCGGCACCGCAGCAAAAATTTCAAAGCCGCGCCACCCGCTTTCACAAGCGAGGGCCGGGGCGCGCGGCTAACATGCCACGACACCCAAAACACCGGAGACTTTCGAGATGACCGTGATCACCAACGTGGAGGACCTGCGCGTCCTGGCCCAGCGGCGCGTGCCCCGCATGTTCTACGACTACGCCGACAGCGGCTCGTGGACCGAGGGCACCTACCGCGCCAACAACGCCGACTTCCAGAAGATCAAGCTGCGCCAGCGCGTGGCGGTGAACATGGAGAACCGCAGCACGCGCAGCACCATGGTGGGCCAGGAGGTGGCGATGCCGGTGGCGATCGCGCCCACCGGCCTCACCGGCATGCAGCATGCCGACGGCGAGATCCTGGCCGCGCGCGCGGCGCGCAAGTTCGGCATCCCGTTCACGCTCTCCACCATGAGCATCTGCTCGATCGAGGACGTGGCGCAGCACGCGGGCGAAGGCTTCTGGTTCCAGCTCTACGTGATGCGCGACCGCGCTTTCATCGAGCGCCTGATCGACCGCGCCAAGGCCGCGAAGTGCAGCGCGCTGGTGCTGACGCTGGACCTGCAGATCATCGGCCAGCGCCACAAGGACCTGAAGAACGGCCTGACCGCGCCGCCCAAGATGACCCTGGCCAACATCCTCGACATCGCCTGCAAGCCGCGCTGGGCGCTGGGGATGCTGGGCACCAAGCGCAAGCAGTTCGGCAACATCGTCGGACACGTGAGCGGCGTGGAGAACATGGGCAGCCTGGGCGAGTGGACCGCCAGGCAGTTCGACCCCTCGCTCAACTGGGGCGATGTGGAATGGATCAAGAAGCGCTGGGGCGGCAAGCTGATCCTCAAGGGCATCCAGGACGTGGAGGACGCCAAGCTGTGCGTGGCCTCGGGCGCGGACGCGCTGATCGTGAGCAACCACGGCGGCCGCCAGCTCGACGGCGCGCAAAGCAGCATCGAGGCGCTGCCGGCG
>NZ_JBQVNP010000015.1:0-55125 GCF_052436255.1 Roseateles sp.
TCAGCCTGCGGAGGGCAGTTCGGCAGGCCATCATCACCACGTCGAGGCCGACCAGCCGACGATGGGTGAGACGTGGGCCAAGGCCGATCACGGCTCCGGCAAGGCGGAGCAGCCATCCGGAACAAAGTGCGTGCAGTGCGCGCCTTGCTGCGGCGCCGTGGCGCCCCAGGCCGAAACGCCTGGCCTTGCGGCCGATGTGGTCAACGCCGACACGGTCTTGCAGCAGGTCCGCTCCCTTGTCGTGGGCGGCCGTATCGACCGCATCGACCGCCCCCCAAGAAGCCTGACCTGAGCCAGCCCGGCGGCTGTGCCTGAGCGCCCGCTGCAAACCGGCTCAAACTCGACCACGAGACCCCGCACGTCTGCCGCACCGGCAGCCGCTGCCGCGGACTCTTCGATCCACCTATTCGGACGAGGACATCATGTTCCCCACCCCCTTGAACGACGGTCTTTCCGCCGCGCGTTCGGCCTGGCCAGCCTCGGCCTTGGCCATGGTCTTTGCCGCGGCCCTGCTGCCGGCCCAGGCGCAGACGGCAGCTGGAAGGGCCGACCCCACCGACGCGCAAGCCAGCGCGCCTGCCGTTCGCCATGAAAGCGCACTTGCCCGCTACCGCCCGTTACAGGAGGCGCCGACCGGCTCCTGGCAGCAGGCCAACGAGGCGACCAACCGCGCGGGCGGCTGGCGCGCCTACGCCCGCGAGAAGGTGCAGACGGATGATCGCCCCGCGACGCCCGCCACTGCGCGTCCTGCAGCACAGCGCAGCGAGCAACATGAACACCACGCGCCGCGTTGAAGGAGGTCGACCGATGAAACGATCCCGACTCCCCCTTTCGCTGCTGGCCATCGCGGCGCTGGCAGGCTGCGCCTCCGTCGAACCGGGTGCCGCGCTCACCCAGGTGCAATCACTGACCCAGGCTCACACGGTTCATGCGGTGGCGGCTGATCGCTCCGACGCAGACCTGGCCCGCACGGATGCCAAGGTGGCGGAACTGCTGCGCCAGCCGATCAGCGCCGACGCGGCCGTGCAGATCGCGCTGCTGAACAACCGCGGCCTGCAGGCCCGGCTGCAGCAGCTCGGTATTACCGAGGCCGAAGTCAGCCAGGCATCGCGCCTGCCCAATCCGGGTTTCAGCTTCGGCCGCCTGACAAAAGGTGACGAGATCGAGCTGGAGCGCGGGCTGCATCTCAACCTCGCCCGGCTGCTGACCCTGCCCCTGGTCAGCCGGCTGGAGGAACGCCGGTTGCAGGGCGTGCAGCGTGAGGTGGCGATGGATGTGCTGAGCCTGGCCGCCGACACGCGCAAGGCCTGGGTGCAGGCCGTCGCGGCCGGGGAAAGCCTGCGCTATATGCGCCAGGTGCAGGACGCGGCGGAGGCGAGTGCCGAACTGGCGCGCAGGATGCAGCAGGCCGGCAACTTCAACGCCCTGACGCGGCTGCGCGAGCAGGGCTTCTATGCCGATGCGGCGCTGGGCCTGGCCCATGCCGAGCAGCGCCACCGCGCCGCGCGTGAGCGCCTGACCCGCTTGCTCGGGCTCTGGGGCGATCAGCTCGGCTTCCAGCTGCCCGAGCGCCTGCCCGACCTGCCCGCCGCGCCCAAGGACCAGCCCGACATCGAGCGCCAGGCCCTGGCCCAGCGCCTGGATGTGCAGTCGGCCCGCCTGGCGGCCGAACAGACCGCCAAGAACCTGCGCCTGACCCAGGTGACGCGTTTCATCAGCGTGTTCGAGCTGGGCCTGGTGCGCAACACCTCCAACGAGGCGCCACGCCAGACCGGCTGGGAGGTCGGCCTGGAGCTGCCGCTGTTCGACTGGGGCGGCGCCCGCACGGCCAAGGCTGAAGCGCTCTACATGCAGGCCCTGCACCAGGCGGCGGCGACGGCCATCAATGCCCGCTCGGAAGTGCGCGAGGCCTACGGCAACTACCGCGCCAGCTACGACATCGCCCGCCATCACCGCGACGAGATCGTGCCGCTGAAGAAGCGCATCTCCGAGGAGCAGCTGCTGCGCTACAACGGCATGTTGATCGGCGTGTTCGAGCTGCTGGCCGATGCGCGCTCGCAGGTCGGCAGCGTCAACGCATCCATCGAAGCCCTGCGCGATTTCTGGCTCGCTAAAGCCGATCTCGATGCGGCGTTGATCGGCCGCGCCGCCCTGTCCATGCCGGCCGCAGCCGCTGCGCCCGCCGGGGCCGAAGCCGGTGCGGGCCACTGAAGCTTTTCCAAGGAACACACATGACTTTCAATCGACGCTCCCTGCTGGGCGGTGCCGGTGCGATCACTGCCGCCGCTTCGATGGCCGCGGTCAGCAAGGTCGCCATGGCCGCCCTGCCCGAGCCGGTGCTGCAGACCAGGCCCGACACCATGCCGCCGCTGGTGCCCAACACCGGCCGGCCCTACAACCCCGTGGTTACGCTGAACGGCTGGACCCTGCCCTGGCGCATGAACCAGGGTGTCAAGGAGTTCCACCTGGTGGCCGAACCCGTGGCGCGCGAGATGGCGCCCGGCTTCAAGGCGCATCTCTGGGGCTACAACGGCCAAAGCCCGGGCCCGACCATCGAGGTGGTCGAAGGCGACCGGGTGCGCATCTTCGTCACCAACAAGCTCGGCGAGCTGACGAGCATCCACTGGCACGGCCAGCGCCTGCCCAACGGCATGGACGGTGTCACCGGCCTGAACCAGCCGGGCATCCCACCCGGCAAGACCTACGTCTACGAGTTCGTCGCACGCCGGCCCGGCACCTTCATGTACCACCCACATGCCGACGAGATGGTGCAGATGGCCATGGGCATGATGGGCTTCTGGGTCACGCATCCGAAGACCAAGCACCCGCTCATCGACGAGGTGGACCGCGACTTCTGCTTCCTGCTCAACGCCTACGACATCGATCCCGGCGCGGCCACGCCCAAGATCATGACGATGCTGGACTTCAACCTGTGGAGCTGGAACAGCCGCATCTTCCCGGGCATCGACCCGCTCGTCGTCGGCTTCAAGGACAAGGTGCGCATCCGCATCGGCAACCTGACGATGACCAACCATCCCATCCATCTGCACGGGCATGAGTTCCTCATCACCGGCACCGATGGCGGCCCCACGCCCAACAGCGCGCGCTGGCCCGAGATCACCACCGACGTGGCGGTGGGCCAGATGCGCCAGATCGACTTCCTGGCCGACGAAGAGGGTGACTGGGCCTTCCACTGCCACAAGAGCCACCACACCATGAACGCCATGGGCCACGACGTGCCGACCATGATCGGCGTGGACCACAGCGGCCTGGCCAGCAAGATCCGCAAGCTGGTGCCCGACTACATGGTGATGGGCGAGCGCGGCATGAAGGACATGACCGAGATGGACATGCCTTTGCCCGACAACACCGCACCCATGATGGCCGGCCAGGGTCCTTTCGGCGCCGTCGGCATGGGCGGCATGTTCAGCGTCGTCAAGGTACGCAAGGGCCAGAAGAAGGGCGACTACAGCGACCCCGGCTGGTACCAGCATCCCGCCGGCACCGTGGCCTATGAGTTCAATGGCAGCCTGCCCGACGCCGCCCGCTTCCAGTCGGAAAGCCCGGGGCTGATGCCGCAAGTCCAGCGCCCGAAGACCGACGTCGAGGTCAAGGTCCGCAAGCCAAGCGGTGGCCACAGCGGTCACTGATTTTCAGTTCATCGATCCGAAGAAGAGGACAACCATGAAACGAATCGCCACCGCCACCTTGCTCTCGCTCGCCGCCCTCAGCGGCTCAGCGTGGGCGCACGGCGACGAGAAGCACGGCAAGACTGCCGCGCCGCTGAAGAAGGAACAGGAGGCCTGGGGCATTGCCGGCGACGCCAAGAAGGTCACCCGCACCGTCACGCTGAAGATGACGGACAACATGCGCTTCACGCCCGACCGCATCGAGGTGAAGCTGGGAGAGACCCTCCGCCTTGTCGTGCACAACGACGGCAAGATGCTGCACGAACTGGTCATCGGCACGAAGAAGGAACTCGACGAGCATGCCGCGCTGATGCTGAAGTTCCCGAACATGGAACACGACGAGCCCTACATGACCCATGTCGACCCGGGCAAGAAGGGCGAGATCGTCTGGACCTTCAACCGCGCCGGCGAGTTCGACTTTGCCTGCCTGATCGCCGGCCACTACCAGGCCGGCATGGTCGGCAAGATACGCGTCGCCGCCCGATGACACCCGCTTCGCGCCTTGAATCAAACTCATTGAAAGCAACTGCCATGAACCGCATCACGACACATCGCCCCGGACTGTTTGCCGCCACCCTGCTGACCGTCGCCCTGCTGAGCCCTGCAGCCTGGGCCGCCGGCTCGGGCGCGCCGCCCGCACAGGCCAGCGCCCCCACGGCCAGCGCCGAGATGACCGACGCCGAAGTGCGCAAGGTCGACCGCGACACCGGCAGGCTCACGCTCAAACACGCCGACATCAAGAGTCTGGACATGCCGGCGATGACCATGGTCTTCCAGGTGCGCGACAAGGCGATGCTGGACAAGCTCCAGCCCGGTACCCGCATCCAGTTCAACGCCGTCAGCGAAGGCGGCAAGTTCGTCGTCACCGCCTTGAAGGTGCTGCCTTGAGGGCCGTCGCGCCGGCCGCCTGGGTCGCGCCGCTCGCCGGCATGCTGGCAGCGCTGCTGGCACCGACCGGGGCCGCCATCGCCGCCAGCCACATCGTGGACATTAAGTGGGACGCCCAGGGTCAGTTCGTCCACCAGGCAGACGTTGCGCCGGCCAAGTTCGTCGAGGTCTGCGGCGAGCTCAAGCCAGGTCAGCGGATCGCATGGTCCTTCAAGGGCAGTGCGCCGATGAACTTCAACATCCACTACCACCTGGGCAAGGAGACGGTCTATCCCGTCAAGCTCAGCGCGGCCAGGGACGGGGCGCAGACCCTCCAGGTGCAGGTCGAACAGGTCTATTGCTGGATGTGGTCCAACAAGACGGCATCTGGCGCGTCGCTGGACCTGGCATTGAAGATCGAGCGCTGAGCGCCTGATTCAAGCCCCCCAGACCCGGCCGAAGCGGTTGGCCGCGCGCGGCCTGCCCGAGGCCGCGGTCGCGCCGGGCCGCGTGACCGTCGACCTCGCGACCACGGCAGATTCGGGTGATGGGGCGAGAATCACACTCCATACCGGGGGAGGCACCATGCCCAGGATCAACAGGGTTGTATCGCGTTTGAAGCGTCCCGCCTCGCCGGCCAACCACGCAGCGCAACTGCGCAACCTCGTCGCGGCGCATACGGGCACGGTCATCCTGAGGGTTCCGTCCGGCACCGACAGCACGCCTGTCGCTGAAGCGCTTGGCCGCACGATGGATCGCAGCGTGGTGAAGGTCGACCTCGCCCAGGTGGCGAGCCGGTTCATCGGGGAGACCGAGAAGAACCTGGATCGCCTTTTCGCGGCGGCTGCGGCGAGTGGTGCCGTACTGTTCTTCGACGAGGCAGATGCGTTGTTCGGGAAACGCAGCGACATCAAGGACAGCCATGATCGCTATGCCAACGTGGAGCTTGGCTATCTTCTGCAGAAAATCGAGGCCTACAGCGGGATCGTCGTGCTTGCTTCGAACGCGCTGCAGGGCGTGGATCCCGCCCTCTCGAAGCGGTTGCGACACGCCCTCGAGCTTGCCTGGCCACCAACGGACGAGTGAACCGCCAGCCTGGGCGACAGGCTCAACATGGCTTGCGGCCTGACGGCCTTCACCGCAGCGTGCCAGCGCCGCACTCGGTGAGCCGGGCGGCGCGGACCTGCAGCCAGCGCGGTTCGGGTTCCCGCACCGCTGGTTTTGCGGGCGAGGTGCAATCCCTCCGCATCGGCATCGGCATCGCAGGCCGTGCAGGTGTTCAAGGCGGCCTACTCCCGGGTCTGCCGCGTTAGGCGGGGCGTCATCGCCGCCGCGGATGCCACGGCGCATGAACTACACTTTTTTCACACCCGCCCCGCCCCGCCCCGCCGCCGCAAGCCCAGGCCACGCTGCCGACAATCTCCGCATGCGCTTCGCCTACCGCTTCATGCGCCTGCTGTGCCTGCTCCTGATCCTGCAACTCGGCCCGGCCTGGGTCGCTGCAACACCGGCCGCATTGCGCGTGGACAACAGCAGCGACATCGCGCTGTGGCCGGCTGTGACCTTGCTGGACGACCCCAGCCACCGCCTGGGCGTCGCCGACGTGCTGCCGCGCCGCGCCGAGTTCTCCCCGCACACCGGCACGCCCGGCAATCTGGGGCGGCACGCTGCGGCGCTCTGGCTGCATGTGCCGCTCGACGTGACAGGCAGCGGCCCGCAGCAGCGCGTGCTGGAGATCGACTATCCGTCGCTGAACCGCGTCGAGGTCTATCTGGTGCGCGACGGGCAGGTGGTCTCGCAGCAGCTGATGGGCAACGAACTGGTCTACTCGGCCCGCCCCCTGCCCTCGCGGACGCCGGCCGCGCTGCTGACGCTGGAGCCCGGCCGCAGCGAACTGCTGATCCGCGTCCGCACCCAAAGCTCAATGGTGCTGCCCATCACGCTGCGCACGCCGCAGGGCTTTCTGGCAGCGGAGTCCGCGACACACCTGGTTCAAGGCATCCTGCTCGGGCTGGCGCTGTGCATGCTGATCTACAGCCTGGCGCACTACGTCAGCCTGCGCGACCCGATGTTCTTGCAGTACACCGCCATGCTGGTGGGCAACCTGGTGTTCCTGCTGGCCTACTTTGGCGTGGGGCCGCAATACCTCTGGCAGGACGCGCCGGAGCTGTCGCGCAAGCTGGCGCCCCTGGGTGTGCTGCTGTCGGTGGCTGCGGCGGCCCACTTCATCAACGGCGCGCTGGTCCTGCGGGACAGCCAACGCCTGATGTTCCACATGATGCGGGTCGTGGCGGCGCTGGCTCTGCTGACCATTGCGCTGGCCCTGCTGGGCGTGCTGACCTATGGCACGGCCCAAACACTGGCGATGGTGCTGGGCGTCGGCACGCCCGCCTCCGTGCTGCCACTGGCGTTCATCAGAGTGCTGCGCGGCGAACGCGTGGCCGCCTACATGCTGTTCGGCTGGACCTTCTACTTGGGCGGTGCGGCGACCTTGTCGTTGCTGATCCGGGGCTATACCGAGCCCACCGTGCTGGCGCAGTACAGCTACCCTGCCAGCATCATCATCGAGATGGCCGCATGGATGGGCGTGCTGGGCTTGCGGGTGCAGGCGATGCACCGCAGCGCCGACCGCGCACGGCTGGAGAGCGAGGGCCTGCGTGCATTGGCGCAGACCGACGCGCTGACCGGCCTGCCCAATCGCCGCGGCCTGCAGGATCGGCTGGCCGGCGCCCTGCCGCAGGCCACGCCACAGCGGCCGCTGGCCATCTACCTGCTCGACCTGGACGGATTCAAACCGGTGAACGACATGCACGGCCACGATGTCGGCGATGCCTTGCTGGTGGCCGTGGGCCAGCGGTTGCGGCAGCATCTGCGTGACAGCGACGTGGTCGCGCGGCTGGGTGGCGACGAGTTCGTCGTGCTGGCCGACGACCTGACCGACAACGACGCCGCCGCCGGGCTGGGCCAGAAGCTGCTGGCAGCCTTCGACGACCCCTTCGTCGTGCTGGGTCACCGCTGCAAGGTAGGCCTGACCATCGGCTACGCCATGGCGCCCCAGGACGGCCAGCGCGGCAATGACCTGCTCAAGCGCGCAGACGCCGCCATGTACGCCGGCAAGCGCGCCGGCCGGCATTGCATGCGCCGAGCCGAGCCGGCCAAGACCAGCGCCTAGGCGCGCCGACGGGCAAGTCGTCTCGTTATGCCTCGGGCGGCCGCTTGGTCGCGCGCAGTTCCCCGCGGCAGATGGCGCGTACCAGCGAGTAGGTGCACATCACCGCGACCGCACCGCCCATCGCAATGGGCAGCAGGGAATCGGTCGCGCTGGTCACGCCTGCGCCGATCACGATGCTGGCGATGCCGAGCAGATAGTTCTGCAAGGCGGGGTGGCGGAGTTTGGGCACGGCAGTCAAGGTGAGCGGCGGTCGCGCCAGTATGGGCATCACCGGCGAATCGCGGTGGGCGCGCTGCGATGGTTCCGGGCCGGTGCGTGCAAAAGGTCGCGGCGCACGCCTGCAGTTGACGGCGCGGCGGGCCGGCTCGTCCATCAGCTTGACCCGAGGGCGCAGTTCATGTCGCGGGCCATGACATAGCATCGCGCCATGACGAGCGCACCACCGAAGCAGCACAGCCGCGCTGAGCCCCTGCACGGTGGCCCGGCCGACGGCTGGCGCGTGCAGATGTACACGGTGATCTTCGAGGCCGATACGCGGGCCGGACGCATGTTCGACCTGATCCTGATCGCGATGATCCTGGCCAGCGTGACCGTGGTCGTGCTGGACAGCATGGCCGCCGTGCACTCGCGCTACAGCCAGCTCTTGGACGCGCTGGAATGGGCCTTCACCCTGCTGTTCACGTTGGAGTACGTCGCCCGCCTGTCCTGCGTCAGGCACCCCAGGCGGTATGCGGGCAGCGCGCTGGGCATCATCGATCTGGTCGCCTTGCTGCCCACCTACATGGCGATCCTGGTGCCGGGGCTGAACGCGCTGATCGACGTCAGGGTGCTGCGGCTGCTGCGGCTGTTCCGCATCCTCAAGCTCGGCGCCTACGTGGCCGAATTCGGCCTGCTGGGCCAGGCGCTTGCAGCGTCCAGGCGCAAGATCCTGGTGTTCATGGTCTTCGTGATGATGGTGGTCACCATCATGGGCACGCTGATGTACGTGGTGGAAGGCCCCGCAAACGGCTACACCAGCATTCCGGTGGGCGTGTACTGGGCCATCACGACGATGACCACCGTGGGCTTCGGCGACATCACCCCCAACACCGATCTCGGGCGTGGCATCGCCTCGCTGATGATGCTGCTGGGCTGGGGGACGCTGGCCGTGCCGACCGGCATCGTCAGCGCCGAGTTCACCGCGCAACGCATGAACCGGGCGCCCACCACGCGAACCTGCCATGAATGCCTGAGCGAAGGCCACTGGCCCAGCGCCAAGTTCTGCCGCGACTGCGGCGCGCCGCTGCCGCCGTGGCGGCACGACGAGCCGCCTGCCGGCTGACGCGCAAGGTGGACGGCGTCAGGTGAACGCGTTGGCGATCAGGAACAGCACCGTGCGCGCAATCGCGTAGATGACACCTGCCACCAGCAGCAGCGCCGCCGCGCCGACCAGCAGGCCGAAGGCGACCCACAAGCCGTCCCTCTCCATCAGACCCAGACACAGCACGCAGACCGCGAAGGCGGGCAGCATGTTGCCCAGCGGAATGGGCAGGAAGACCACCACGGACAGCACCAGGCAGACCAGGCCCACCAGGCGCTCGGCACTGTGTCCGGACCAGGCCGGCCACCGCGGCCGCAGCCGCCGCTCGGCGCGCTGCAACCAGGGGCTGATCCTGGCCACGACGGCGACGAACTGCGCATGCGACAGCGAGCGCTGGGCGACGAAGGCGGGCAGCCACGGCTTTGAGCCCAGCGTCAGTTGCGCAGCAAGCATCAGCATGGGCAGACCGAGGATCGCCGACGCGCCCGGCGGCACGGGAATCACGTTCGGCAAAGCGAATATCAGCAGCAGTGCCGCTACGGCACGGTCGCCGAGCAAATTCAGCAGATCTTGCAGCGAGACCCGCTCGCGACCGGTTTCGGCCGCGCGCGACGCCAGCGCCGCTGACAAGGGAGGTTGAACGCCTGAGTCTGGACTGTTCCCGCCTGTCTCAGCGTTCACTCGTCCCGGCCGCCAGCCAGACCGAGCAGTGCCAGCAGCGACTGGAACACGTTGTAGATGCTGAGATAGACACCCAGCGTGGCGCTGATGTAGTTGGTCTCGTAACCGTCCTGGACGCGCTTGAGGTCATGCAGGATGAAGGCCGAGAAGATGCCGATCGCCAGCACGCACAGCGTCATCATCAGGGCGCTGCTCTGCAGGAAGAAGTTCGCGATGCCCGCGACCAGCAGCATGACGGCGCCGATGAACAGCCACTTGCCCATTGCCGACAAGTCACGCTTGATGACGGAACTCAGCGTCGCCATGCCCAGGAAGATGACTGCCGTGCCGGCGAAGGCGGTCATGATCAGGCTCGCGCCGTTGGCCAGGCCAAGCACCGAGCCCACCAGCCGCGACAGCATCAGCCCCATGAAGAAGGTGAAGGCCAGCAGCACGGGCACACCGGCAGCCGAGTTCTTGGTCTTCTCGATGGCGAACATGAAGCCGAAGGCGCCGACAAGGAAGACCATGAGCCCGATGCCCGGCGACATGGCCTGCGCCAGGCCGGTGGACAGCCCGACCCAGGCGCCGACCACGGTGGGGACCATGGACAGCGCCAGCAGCCAGTAGGTATTGCGCAGCACGCGGTTGCGCTCGACGGCCGGGAGTACCGCGGCCGAATGGTGGGAGTGGGGGAATGAAGGATTCATGATGGCTCCTGAAAGCAAAGGGGTTGAAAGCAATGGGCACGGTGGCCGCCGGGCGGTGCGCTCGCGCGCAAGGTCGACGCGGGTCGACCGAGAAGCGGTTGCCGGTGACGGCAACCCAGCGGATCAGCCGAGGCGGGGTGGCCGGTCGAGACGGCTCAGTATGAGGCTCGGCACCGGAGCGCGCTCATGCCCGGCTGCATCGGACGGCACCGGCGAGGCTTGCCGCATATCCGCCAAGGGCAATGCGCATTCCTGGGGGTCCGCTGCGTTGTCCGTCGATGCCAGGTCGGCGTCCCAGATACCCGGCGGCGCCGGCTCCGAAGCATCGCGCTCACCGACGACCGCATCGGCATGGCATTCGCCTGCGGCGGCATGCACGGAAGTCCCGGGGCCGGCCAACACTTGAGCAGCGGTTGCTCCGCTCACACCGAAGACGACGGCCAGCAGCAGGAGCAATACCAACAGGCAGCGAGAGGTCGACAGGGAAGGCGCGATCACGGTGCCAGTTTAGCAATCGGGATGCCCATTGCCGGCGGCAGCGGCGTTGTCCCCGCGGTCAAGGTGTTGAGATCGCACGGTCCACCCATGGCTACACTGCGCGCCGGGTGCTGAGCCGATCCCCGGAACAGTAGGTTGATGAGCGCTGGTCGGGCCGCCACGCGGAGCAAACACGCGCATTCCCGCCATGTCCGAAGACGTCGTTCAGTACACCGCCCTGGTCATCTTTGTGCTGGCCCTGACGCACACGTTCGCAGCCAAGCAGCTCGAACGTCTGTCGCACCGTTTCCCGCAGCATTCAGGCCTGTTCCACCTCCTCGGGGAGGTCGAGGTGGTTTTCGGCTTCTGGGCGATCGTGCTGATCATGGCCATGGCCCTGTTGCAGGGCGGCGGTCAAGCCCTGGCCTACGCAGAATCGCGCAACTACACGGAACCGTTGTTCGTCTTCGTCGTGATGGTCGTGGCCGCGTCCCGGCCCGTGCTCCGCACCGTGATCTGGGTGGTGGACGGCATCGCCCGCGTGCTGCCGCTGCCCACGCCGATGGCGAGCGCCTGGCTGGGCCTGGCGGCGGTGCCGCTGCTGGGCTCGCTCATCACCGAGCCCGCAGCCATGACCATCGCCGCGCTGATGCTGGCGCCGCAGGTTTTCAGGCCGCAGGTGCCCGAGCGGCTGAAATACTTCGCCCTGGGCGTGCTGTTCGTCAACATCTCCATCGGCGGCACGCTCACCTCCTATGCCGCGCCGCCGGTACTGATGGTCGCGGCCACCTGGCAGTGGGACAGTGCCTTCATGTTCATGCACTTCGGCTGGAAGTCGACGCTGGCAGTGGTGACCAACGCGACCATCGCCACCGTGGTGCTGCGCAAGCACCTGGGCTCGGCGTCCGCCCCGGTCGCGCCTGCGGAAGCTGCCGTTCCCGTGTTGGTGGTGCTGGTGCACTTGGCGTTGCTGGCCGGCGTCGTCCTGCTGGCCCACCATCCGGTCGCCTTCCTCGGCCTGTTCCTGATGTTCCTCGGCTTCACGCAGGCGTACGAGCGCTATCAGAACCCGCTCATCCTGAAGGAGGCCCTGCTGGTGGCCTTCTTCCTGGCGGGGCTGGTGGTACTCGGCGGGCTGCAGGGCTGGTGGCTGCAGCCCATCGTCTCCAGCCTCGAACCCGTCGCCTTGTTTTTTGGTGCGCTGGGACTGACGGCCATCACCGACAACGCCGCGCTGACCTACCTGGGCTCCCTCATCGCCAACATCTCCGATGAAGCCAAGTACATGCTGGTGGCCGGCGCCGTGGCGGGTGGCGGCCTGACGGTGATCGCCAACGCGCCCAATCCGGCGGGCGTGGCCTTGCTCAAGCGCGGCTTCGAGGATGAATCCGTCGGCGCTGGCGGCCTGCTGATGGGCGCGCTCGGGCCCACGCTGATCGCGGCAGCGGCCCTGCTGCTGCTCTGAAGGCGCCTGCCGGCACGCGGCCTTGTCCGACTCCGCGGTAGCCGCGGGGCCGACGGGGCGGGCACGCGGGCCTTCCTAAGCTTCCTGGTGTGCCAGCCGCCGTCAGAGGACGCAGGCTGGCACTCCCCAAGCAAAAGGAGAACCCGATGAAAACGCAAACTCATACCCGCCTGCTCTGCGCCATCGCCCTGATGGGCCTGAGCAGCGTTGCCTCCGCCAACCTCACTCAGCCCGTCTATTCGCAGGCCAAGGATGAGGTGAAGGCGATGTTCAAGACCGAGCGCGACCGTTGTGGCTCGCTGTCTGGCAACGCCAAGGATGTCTGCGTCGAGCGCGCCAAGGGCCATGAGAAGGTGGCACTGGCCAATCTCGAATACCAACACACGGGCACGGTCAAGGACCGCAACGACTACCTCGAAGCGCGCTACGAAGCCCGCTACGAGCTCGCCAAGGAAATGTGCGATGACAAGACCGGCAACGCCAAGGACGTCTGTGTCGCCCAGGCCAAGGCCAGCCACGACAAGGCCAAGGCCGACCTGAAGGCGAACAAGGCCGTCGCCGAGGCACAGGCCGACGCGATGGAGGCCAAGCTCAAGGCCGACTACAAGGTCGCCAACGAGCGCTGCGACTCGCTGTCCGGCAACGCCAAGGACAGCTGCCAGGCCAGCGCCAAGGCACGCTACTTCCAGTAATTCAAAGCGCCCGCTGCAGCGGTTGCAGCGGGCGCCGTAACTCCCGCCGCCGGTTCATCAAACCGGCGGCTTTTTCATTGCGGCTTGGCGGCCGGCGACGTTGGCGGCAGCGTAGGCGCGGTACTGCCGCCCACGGCGACGACCTGCGGCGCCTGCGGCAATGTCAGCCGGTTGTCGACGCCGCGCACACCCTCCGGTGCACCAGCGAGCACCGTGGCGCGGTCCTTGGCGACCTGGTCCGGGGCCGGGCCCTCCAGACGCACGATGCCCTGGGTGGTGGTGACGTCGATACGCGGCGCGCTCAGGGCCGGGTCGGCGGCCAGTGCAGTCTTGACCTTCAGGCTGATGGCGGTGTCGTCGACCGCCGTGGTGACACCATCGAGCGCATTGCGCGACACATCCACGGCCGCGCTCTGCGAATCGGCAACGGCGCGCCCGGCCTGGCTGCCCATCTCACGCACGCTGGAGACGGCATCGTCGAGCTGGGCGCCCAGGCTGCGAGGGTCATGCATGTTGGACACGGCGATCGCCGCGATGGCCGCGCCCAACCCAAGGGCCAGCAGCCAACCGCCCACGCCGGACCGGCGTCGGCGCGGCTGCGTCACCGGCACGGGGGGCTGGACGACAGGATGAACGGCAGGCTGGCCGTAGGGTGGCAGGTTGTCGCGCCAATCGGCGGGCTCGGGGCGGGTTGAAGATTTCATGACGGTCTCCTGATCGGCAGGCTTAGGCCAGCCCGCAGGCCAAGTCTGCGCCGCGCTGGCGCCCCGGCCCATCAGTCGCCACAGCCGCCCGCTGTAGGACCACGCGCTGCTGCGCTCGGATGTCGTCTGGGCTTCGCTTTGTCCGATAGCACGCTCCGCAAGCCGCCGACAACGCGGGCCCGGCCGCACGCGGATCATTTGTGCATCCCACTTCAAGCGTCGCTGCCATGAAGCTCCCCCTGCTTTTCGCGCTGCTCAGTTTGTCACTCGCCCAAGCTGCCCGAGCCGATGGTTCGCTGGCGGGCGCTGCCGCTGCTGGCCCATCCACCGGCCCGGTCGCCGCAGCCGACCCTGAATTGCACTGGCGCGACCCGCGTTGGCTGAGCCGCCAACGCGAGCCGTCGCGCTGGCGCTATCAGTTGGGCGTGGAGCAGCGGCTGCGCTCGCCGGTGCAGTTCGGTCCGCAGGCCGCTGTGCGCGAAGCGGTGTGGGCGGGCGTCAGCTACGACTTCACCCGTCGCCTCACCGGTGGTGTGGAGTCGCCCGTCTGGGAGCGCGACAGCGGTTGGGCGTCGCGTATGGCGTTTGAAAAGCCAAAGAAGGAAGGCCTGGCTGGCCTGCGCGGCGCCTTCACGTATCAGCTGTCATCGCAAAGCCGGCTGACACTGCGCCCGCGGGCGCGCAGTGTGATGGTGAGCTACTCGGCGACTTGGTGATGGCCGGAGCGGGTTCGCGGACCGGGCGCTTAAACGGCCGCCCGAGGTCGTACCCTGAGAGCGACTTGTTCAGGCGGGCTTGGCTGACAGGCCAGCGCAGTAGCTGATCAGATCTTCCAGCTGGCGGCACTTGTCGAACACACGCTCCGCGCCCAGGACGGCGCAGCGCCGGCGCACCTCGTCGGTGGCGTAGTTGGTCAGCACGATGCGGCGAGCCGCAACGCCCAGACGCTGGGCGGCACGCAGCACGCCCAGGCCGCTGCCGGAGTTGAGGAAGACATCGACGATGACCACATCGGCCTTGCGGGCGCCCGGCCGGCTCATCCAATGCACGGCCGACTCTTCGTCGCCAGCGCTCCCGATGACTTCGACGTTGGCCAGTTCCTCCAGCGTGCCGGCCAGGTTCTCCCGGATGACGGGGCTGTTCTCGACGATGAAGGCACGCAATGCAGTCATGGAAGCCTCGGCCTCAGGCCAGCGCCTGACGTTGTTTGAACCGCCTGCAAGCCGGCTGAGCCGGCCGCAGGCATCGGCCGTCAGCCATTGCGCGCGACGGTCAGCTGGTTGTCGACCGAGCGGACGCCGTCCACAGCCGCCGCCAGCGTCGTTGCGCGGGCCTGCGAGTCGGCGTCGGGAGCGGTGCCGCTCAGGATGACGCGGCCCGCGTCAACCTTCACGTCGATCTGGGTCGCCTTGAGCTTGTCATCGGCCATCAGCGCCGCATTGACCTTGGTAACGATGCTTGCATCTGCCATGGCATCGGATGCGGTGGCCGTGGCGGCCTTGAGCTTGTTCTCGGCCGTGTCCATCGCCTGGCCGGCCTCGACCCTGGCTTCTGCGCCTGCCTGCTTGGCTTCGGCAATCGCGCCATCGAGCTTCTGGCCGGCGGTGCGGTCGTCTTCTTGCTTGCTGCAAGCGGCCAGGGCGGCCGCCAGAGCCAGGGCGCCGATCAACGGCGCGCGGAAAGTTGTGTTGCGTTTCATCATGCTTCCTTTGCTCATCGTTGGAATACCGGGGACACGACCGCCCTTGGCTGTGGCGCCTGGCTGCGCGCTGCCGTGGCCACGGTGTGCCGGGCGCTGCCACGTTGGGCCTGACGCAATTCCTCGCCATGGCGAACGTTCTTGTGCAGGGTGTTGACGAAGGCCGCCATCAAGGCGGCACCCACCACGGCCGCGATCATCAACGTCACCCAAAGCGGTGGCGTGGTACGCGGCAGGTTGGCGGTCAGGGCTTTCATCACTCACTCCGTATCGGCCAACAGGGCCATGGAACGAACTGTGCAAAAAGCCGAGCGCCACGAGTGCCGGCCGTAAACCCAAGCTGATGTAGGACAGAAGCCGCGACATGACTCGTGTAGGACACCGCTGATCGCATACGGCAAACGGCATCGTTACGCTTACGCACATCCCTCGATTGATGCGGAGAGTGAAACATGATTCGAATTGGCATCGTTGACGACCACGCCATCGTCCGCTCGGGCCTGCGACAGTTCCTGAGCGAGAACGTCGACCTCCGCGTCACCGGCGAGGCCGGCAACGGGCGCGACGCGCTGGAGCTGGCGCGCGGCGGCGAGGTCGACGTGCTGCTGATGGACATCTCCATGCCGGGCCAAAGCGGCGTGGACGCGCTGTCCGCCATCAAGACGCGCTTCCCCGACTTGCCGGTGCTGATCCTGAGCGGCTTTCCTGAGACGCACTACGCCACGACGCTGCTGCGCCAGGGCGCCAGCGGCTACCTGAACAAGGAATGCGACCCGGAGGAAATCGCCAACGCGATCCGCACCGTGGCGCGCGGCCGCCGCTACATCAGCCCGGCCGTCGCCGAGTTGCTGGCCGACGGCGTGGCCGGCGGTGCTTCGGACCGGCCGCTGCACGAGTCGCTGTCGGAGCGCGAACTGCAGGTCTTCCTGCGCCTAGCCAAGGGCGAAACCGTGGGCGACATGGCCAAGGCGATGTTCCTCAGCGTCAAGACCGTCAGCACCTACCGCACCCGCGTGCTGGAAAAGATCAAGCTGGAGACCAACAGCGACCTGACCTACTACGCGCTGAAGAACGGGCTCATCCAATAGGGACGCGAGCTTCTTCCTGCCGGGTCGCCGTTCAGTGGCCGCCAAGCATCGGTGCCATCGACAGGAAGGCGCGCTGCCGTACCCCGCGTTGAACTGTCGCCCGCGCTACGCCGCTTCCAGCACGTTTCCCGCCCGCGTCCAGGCCTCGATGCCGCCGCGCAGCACACGTGCCGGGTAGCCCTGGCGCTGCAGCCACTGAGCCGCGCGAGCCGCGGAGACATCGTTGGGGCAGGCACAGTAGGTGACGAACTCGGCACCCGCCGGCCAACCGACGAGCGCCGCGTCGCCCAGGGCGCCGAGGTCGAGATGGCGTGCCCCGGGGATGCGGCTGGTGGGCGGCCCGCCGCGTACATCGACGAAGACGATCTGGCAGCCCTGCTGCTGCAAGCTCGCCACTTCTGCCGGGTCCAGGCGCTCGAGGCCGTTCAGCTCACGCCGCACGACGGCGCGCCGCCATAACCGCCAGCCCAGATAGGCCGCAACCACCGCCACGCCCAGCGCGATGGCCGCGCTGCCCAGCCGGCCCAGCTCGCGCAGCAGCGCATCGATTTGCGCATGGAAGACGCGGCCAGCCGCCAGGCCCGCGGCGGCCCAGAGGGCCGAGCCGAGCAGGTTCCAGCTCAGGAAGCGCCCCGCCGTCATGCCTAGCGCGCCGGCGAGCGGCGGCGCCAGCATCGACAGCCCCGGCACGAACTTGGCGATGAGCAATGTCAGAGCGCCTCGGCGGGCAAAGCTGATCTCATTCTGTCGTACACAGCTGTCGGGCGAGATGGAGATACGGCACAACGCCGTCAGCACGCGCCGCCCGAGCCGCCGCCCGGCCCAGAACCACATCGTGTTGGCCACGACTGCGGCCCCCGTGATGGCGGCGAAGGCGCGCAGCGCCAGCCCGTCGCGCGACGCCGACTCGGCGCCCAGCAGCAACAGCAGCGGCGTGGACGGCAGCGGCGCGCCGAGCTGATGCAGCAGCACGGCCACGGCCACGGCGGCCAGACCGTGGCGGGAGAAGAGTTCGGTCAGCAGTTCCAAGCGGGTGCGCGCCAGCATAGAGCCATCAGCCATGCCCCGGCCGGCCTCGGCATTCCGTGATGTAGTCCATTACATTACGAACCATGCCAGCCGATCTCTGGACCCAGTTCGACGCCGCGCCGCTGGCCTTGACGCTGCGCGTGGCCGGCGTGGCGACGGCGCTGGCGCTGCTGCTGGGCGTGGCGCTGGGCTGGGTGTTCGCCCGCACCAAACTGCCCGGGCGCGGGGTGCTGGAGGCCATCTGCATGCTGCCGCTGGTGCTGCCGCCGACCGTGCTGGGCTACGGCATCCTGGTGCTGATGGGGCGGCGCAGTGCGCTGGGAGCCTGGCTGCGCGAGCACTTTGACTACACCGTCATCTTCAGCTGGCATGGCGCCGTGATCGCCTCCACGCTGGTGGCGCTGCCGCTGGTGCTCAAGGGCGCCAGCAGCGCCTTCTCACAGGTGGACCGCAACCTGGAGGCGGCCGCGCGCACGCTGCGCCAGTCGCGCTGGAGCACCTTCGTGCGCGTCACGCTGCCACTGGCCTGGCCCGGCATCCTGGCCGGCACGCTGCTGGCCTTCGCCCGGGCGATGGGGGAGTTCGGCGCATCGCTGATGGTGGCCGGCTCGATTCCCGGGCAGACGCAGACCGCGTCCATGGCCATCTATGACGCCGTGCAGGCAGGGCGCGACGACGTGGCGCTGATGCTTGCGCTGATCGTCTCGGCGGTGTCGGTCGCCATCCTGGTGCTGTCCAACCGTTTCCTGCAACGCTCGCCGTCATGAAGCGCCTGCTACTCCTCCTGCTGGCTGGCCTGCCCTGGCTGGCGTCGGCTCAACCACTGACGGTGTCGGCAGCGGCGAGCCTGACCGATGCCTTCAAGCAGATAGCCCAGCGCTTCGAGGCGACAAGGCCGGGCGTGACGCTGCGCTTGAACTTCGCCGCGTCGGGCCAGTTGCTGCAGCAGATCGCCCACGGCGCGCCGGTCGATGTGTTCGCCAGCGCCGACCCCGGCACGATGGATCGCGCAGCCGCGCAAAAGCTCATCCACGCCGACACGCGACGCGACTTTGCGAGCAACACGCTGGTGCTGGTCACGCCGCCCGGTGGCGCCGTCAAGTCCGTTCGCGACCTCGCGCGACCGGGGGTGAAACGCATCGCCATCGGCAAGGTCGCGTCCGTGCCGGTGGGCCGTTACACCCAGCAGGCGCTGCAAGCGGCCCAACTCTGGGCGCCGCTGCAGCCCAAGTTCGTCTTTGCCGACAACGTGCGCCAGGTGCTGGACTATGTGTCGCGCGGCGAGGTCGAGGCCGGCTTCGTCTACCGCACCGACGCCGACCTGGCGAAGGGCAAGGTCAGCATCGCGACGACCGTCGGCGGCCATGCACCCGCCACCTACCCGGCCGCCGTGGTGGCGGACAGCAAGCAGGCGGCGCTGGCACGCGACTTCGTTAAATTTCTCGACGGTGTGCAGGCGCAAGCCATCCTCGCCAACTACGGCTTCGGCAAACCTTGATCGACATTGCGCTCAGTTTGTCCGTCAGCGACGCTGGAGCCCGACCCCAGCGCCGCTTCGACCTCGACATCGCCTTCGCCACCGACGCGCCCTTTGTCGCGCTCTACGGCCCCTCGGGCGCCGGCAAGTCGCTGACGCTGCAAGCCATGGCCGGGCTGCTGCCGGTGCGTGCGGGACACGTCAGGCTCAACGGCCGCACGCTGCTGGACACGGCTGCCGGCATCGACTTGGCCGCAGAGGTGCGCGGCGTGGGCTACCTGTTCCAGCACTACGCCCTGTTCCCCCACCTCAGCGTGCGCGACAACATCGCCTTCGGTCTGACAAGCTGGCGCCAGCGCCTCAAGGCCGACGACGCGGCGCGGGTGGACGAGCTGATCGAATCCTTTGGCCTGACGGCCATGGCGGGCAGCCGGCCGGCGGCCCTGTCCGGCGGCCAGCAACAGCGCGTGGCGCTGGCCCGGGCCTTGGCCTGCAAGCCGCAGGTGCTGCTGCTGGACGAGCCCTTCGCCGCGCTGCACAGCGCGCTGCGGCGCGAGCTGCGCGCGGAGCTGAAGCGGGTGCGCGCGCAGTGGGGCATCCCGGCCATGATGGTCAGCCACGATGCGGACGACGTCATCGCGTTGGCCGACGAGGTCTACCTGTTCGACGGCGGCCGCATCACCGAATGCCTGCGCGCTGTCGACCACGACCTGCGGGAGCGGCTGAGATGAAATCAAAAGGCAACCACAGAGGCACAGAGACACAGAGGAATGCACAGAGATCTTTTCTTCTCATCTCTGTGTCTCTGTGCCTCTGTGGTTGCATTTCTGTACCCGTTCCATCCGCTGCGGGTGGCGCATGGCGCCGTGGACAGGTGAGATGACGGCCAACGACCACCCGCTGCTGCAGGGCGAGCTGCGCCTGGCCGGCCGGCTGGACGGGCGCTTCTTCGACCTGCTGGCCGCGCTGGCGTTGACCGGCTCGCTGCAGAAGGCGGCCAAGGCCGCCGGCTACAGCTACAAGGGCGCCTGGCTGGTGCTGGACGCAGTGACCGCGTTGACGCACGCGCCGCTGGTCGACAAGGCCACGGGCGGCACAGGCGGCGGCGGCACGACGCTGACGGCACAGGGTCAGGCCTTGCTGCTGGCCTGGCGCGAGCTGCAGGCCCGCCACGCCGCCTTCCTGCACGAACAGGCCGCCTGGCTGGCCACGCAACCGGCGCTCGACGCGCTGCTGAAAAGGATGAGCATGAAGACCACCGCCCGCAACCAGTTCCTCGGCCGCATTGCGAACGTGAACGCCGGCCCATCGACGACGACGGTGCGTGTCGCGCTGGACGACGGGCATTCGGTCACTGCCTCGCTGACCACCGAGGCTGCGCAGGAACTGAAGGTCAGACAAGGCCAGGAGGCGCTGGCGCTCGTCAAGTCCAGCGAGGTCGTGCTGGTGACGGACTTCGGCGGCTATCGCCTGTCGGCGCGCAACCAGCTGGCCGGCACGGTGTCACGCGTGGAGCGTGGCGCGGTGTCGTCGCTGGTGGGGTTGACCCTGCCGGGCGGCGTGGTCGTGACGGCCAGCGTCACCAACGATGCGGTCGACGGGCTGGCACTGGCCGTGGGCCAAGCAGCCACGGCGACCTTCAAGGCCTATGCGGTGATGCTGGCGGTGCGGGCGTGAATCCACCGCTGCAGGCGACACCCAATCAAATTTGCAGGACGGGGCTTTAGATCGACAGACTGGCCCCGACTTCACGATTTCGATCGAACTGCAGGACCGAGGATCGGTGTTGATGACCTTGCCGGACTACCGCGCTGAACTGGCCAGCGAGCGCCGCTTTGCGCGCGACTTGTTTGCATTGGTCGCGCCCGCCGGACCCGCGCGGGCTTCTCCGCCCAGCCGGCAGCACCTGGAGCAGTTCGCTCGGCACGAGGCCGACGAGTCCGGCCGCCGCATCGACGAGCAGACGGTCGATGACCTGGAGCTGCACGCCGCGGTGAATGCCGTGTTCGAGCCCTGTTCGAAGGCCGGGCACTACGCCGCCTACGCGGCACTCGTCAGCGGTACTGCGGATGTGGAGCGAAGCCACGCCACTTTGAAGGCCGATGTCAGGCGCAATGCCGAAACGCTGGAGCCGCTGCTCAAGCCGCTCCGCCATTCCCCGGACGACCCCTTGCCCTTTCTCTTCCTCGGCGCTCGATACCCGACACCGGCCTGGGCCAACCACCTGTACGTCGTGCCGCTGTTGCTGCTCATCGGCATTGCGCTGGTGGCCTCAGGTGCGGTGGCGCCGGCAGGCTGGACGTGCCTGGTCGTTGCGCTCGCAGGCATGGCGTACGCGCAAATCAGGCTGCATGCTTTCGTGATCTCGTGGAAGACGGTCAGGGCGGGCATCTGCACCGTGCTCGCCACTGCGGAATCGTTGATCGCATCGACGGATGTACGGCACACCCTGCCGCTTGCAGACATTCAGCGCATCCGCAAGGCGCTGGCGCGCAGCGAGTCGCAATGGGCATGGCTGAATGAGTACCTCAACCTCGTCATGCTTCGTGAGTACCGCAGCATGCTGGCCGACATCAGGCGTGTGGAGCGCGACGTCGACGTGGTTCGCCGCGCCTACCTCCACTGCGCGGGCATCGACTGCCAGCATGCGCTCGCCACGGCACCGGCTCGGCTCGGCATCCCGTGGTCGGATGCGCAGGACGATCCCGCGACGCGGGCCGACACCTTGAGCTTCGAAGGGCTGGTGCACCCGGGGCTGGCGGCTCCGGTTGCTTTTTCAGGCCTCCAAACCGACGTTGGCGGCACCTTCATCTCGGGCCAGAACGCCGCCGGGAAGAGCACCCTCCTGCGTACCGTTGGCGTCAACGCCCTGTTCCTGCGCGCCTTTGCCGGAGCCTTCTGCACCCGCTGCGCAGGCGAGGTGACCGGCGTCATCAGCTCGATCACCGCCACCGATTCCATGGCGAACCGCGAAAGCCTGTACGCCGCCGAACTCCGGCGATGCCGGCAAGTGCTGTCCAACGTGGAATCGACGGACAAGGTGCTGGTGCTGGTGGACGAGCCGTTCAGGGGCACCAACAACCTGGAAGCACTCTCCGCCTCCGCCAGCGTCCTGGAGTTCCTGGCCTCACGCGCGCGCACGGTCGTCGTCACGCACAACGTGCTTCTTTGCAGCCTGCTGCCGCAGTTCCGCGCTCTGCAGATCAAGCGGGCCAGCAAGCACATCTCGGTGGAGCCGGGCGTGCTTGCGGACCCGAACGGATTGCAGCTGTTCGACGACGTCGTCCAGGACGCCAAGCTGTCTGCCCGGGCGCGCTACTGGTTTGAGCGCATCAGCCGGGAGCACCTGCGCGATCTGGCCTGATGCGCGTCCGACCCACCGTTCACAGACCCAGGTCGCTCAACCCCGGATGCTCATCCGGCCGACGACCCAGCGGCCAGAAGAACAGCCGCGCCGATTCAAGTAAGGGCAGGTCGTTGATGCTGGCAAAGCGCCGCCGCATCAGGCCCTCGTCGGTGAACTCCCAGTTCTCGTTGCCGTAGCTGCGGAACCAGTGGCCCGAATCGTCGTGCCATTCGTAGGCAAAGCGCACGGCGATGCGGTTGCCACCAAAGGCCCACAGCTCCTTGATGAGCCGGTAGTCCAGCTCGCGGGCCCACTTGCGCGAGAGCAGCGCGTGGACCTGATCACGGCCGACGGGGAACTCGGCGCGGTTGCGCCACACCGTATCGTCGGTGTAGACGCCGACGACGCGGTCGGGGTCGCGGCTGTTCCAGGCGTCCTCGGCGAGGCGCACTTTCTGCGCCGCCGTCTCCGGCGTGAAAGGCGGCAGGGGCGGTTTGGTCGTCATCTCAGTAGGTTTTGTAGGGCAGAAACTTGCCGCTCATGACGATGCTGACGCGGTCGCCGGCCGCGTTGGGCTCGCGCTGCAGGTCCATCTTGAAGTCGATGGCGCTCATGATGCCGTCGCCGAACTCCTCGTGGATCAACTCCTTGAACGTGGTGCCGTAGACGCTGATCAGCTCGTAGAAGCGGTAGATCAGCGGGTCGGTCGGCACGCTGGTCGGCAGGCTGCCCTTGTAGGGCACGACCTTGAGCCACTGCGTCTCGCCCTCGGTCAGGTCGAAGGTCTTGGCGAGCTTGGCGGCCTGCTCGTCGTTGAAGGTCATCTGGCCGAGGCAGCCGGCTGTGACCCATTCCTTGCTCAGGCCGATGTCGGCAGCGACGTCGGCCCACTTGATGCCTTTGGCGACCTTGGTGGCGATGATCTTTTCGGTGACTTCGAGGCGGCTCATGCGTGACTCCTGTGGATGGCGGGGTTGGGTTCGAGAGGGATGACTTCGGCGGTCTGCGCGAGCCCCGGCCGCACTTCCGGCGGGTGCTCCGGCGCGCGGCCGTGCGACAGCGTGGCGCTGCGCTCGACGAGGAAGTCGACGAGGTGGTTGCGAATTCGGTAGAACTGCGGGTCGTGGTGCAGCGACGCGCGCTGCCGGCCACGGCTCATGGTGTTGACGACGATCTCCGCCACGCGCGCCTGCGGGCCGTTGGCCATCAGCAGGATGCGGTCGGCGAGAAGAATCGCTTCGTCCACGTCGTGCGTGATCATGAACACCGTCTGCCGCGTGGCGGCGCAGATCTTCAACAGCTCATCCTGGATGGTGCCGCGGGTCAGCGCGTCCAGCGCACCGAAGGGCTCGTCCAGCAGCAGCATGCGCGGCTCGATGGCAAAGGCGCGGGCGATGCCCACCCGCTGCTTCATGCCGCCGGACAGCTGGCTGGGCTTCTTGTCCAGCGCGGGCGTCAGTCCCACGAGGGCGACGTACTTCTCGACCTGCGCATCGATCTCAGCACGCTTCCAGTCGGGCCACTTGCTGCGCACCGCGAAGGCGATGTTCTGACGCACGGTGAGCCAGGGCATCAGCGCATGACCCTGGAAGACGACACCGCGCTCCAGCCCAGGCGCATTGACTTCGCGTTTGGCCATGAAGACGTGGCCGCTGCTGGCCTGCTCCAGCCCGGCCAGCACATTGAGGATGGTCGTCTTGCCGCAGCCGCTGTGGCCGATGATGCAGACGAACTCACCCTCGGTCAGCGTGAAGTTGACGTTATCGAAGACGGTCGCGTCGCCATAGCGCTTGGCCAGGCCCTGGACTTGCACGAGTTCAGTCGACATACGTGATCGCCTTCTGGGCGCGGGCAAAGAGAAGATCGAGCGCCATGCCGACCAGGCCGATGACGAGGATGGCGAAGATGACGTTGGGCAGGCTCAGGTTGTTCCACTCGTTCCAGACGAAGTAGCCGATGCCGGTGCCGCCGACCAGCATCTCGGCCGCCACGATGACCAGCCAGGCAATGCCCATGCTGATGCGCATGCCCGTCAGGATGGTGGGCGCCGCCGCCGGCAGGATGACCTCGAAGGCGCGGCGCAGCGGGCTCACCTCCAGCGTGCGCGCCACGTTCAGCCACTCGCGCCGCACGCCGGCCACGCCGAAGGCGGTGTTGATCAGCATCGGCCACAGGCTGCAGATGAAGATGACGAAGATGCCGCTCGCGGCCGAGTCCGTGTTCGTGTAGAGGGCCAGCGGCATCCAGGCCAGCGGCGAGATGGGCTTCAAGACCTGGATGAACGGGTCCAGCGCGCGGTGGATGAGCGGGCTCATGCCGATGACAAAGCCCAGCGGGATGGCAACCAGCGCCGCCAGCAGATAGCCCACGCCGACGCGGCCCAGCGAGTAGGCCAGCTGCAGGCCCAGCCCCTTGTCGTTGGGGCCGCGGTCGTAGAAGGGATCGGTGAGGTGGTGCAGCACCGTGCCCCCCATCTGCGCCAGCGTCGGAAAACCGCTCTTGGCCGCGACTGGCGTGGCATCGACAGGCTTGCCCATCAGCTTGGCGTACTCGATCTGCTCGGGCGTCATGGCGGCAGAGGGCGCCGCCTGCATGCCGCCCAGCGTGGCCAGATGCCACAAGCCGAGCAGGCAGCCGAGCAGCAGCAGCGACAGCAGGCCGGCGCGGAGGTTCAAGGATCTATGCATGGCGATGTCGAATGAGGAAATGCAACCACAGAGGCACAGAGACACAGAGAAGGCTCGGTATTCCTCCGTGCCTCTGTGCCTCTGTGGTTGCCTTTGAATTGGCAGTTCAGGCCCGCCTGATGGCGAAGCTGTTCACGTAGGCGTCCGCCTTGGCCGGATCGAACTCCTTGCCCATGACCTTGAACTTCGGGTAGCCGCCCGTCTTGTCATCCGGCAGCGCGATGTCCAGCGCCTTCATGTGCTTGCGCGCATCGGTCAGCAGGAAGACCTTCTCGGCGATCTGCTTGTAGTTCACCTCCCCCTTCAGGTAGCCCCAGCGCTTCATCTGCGTCAGCATCCACACGGCCATGCTCTGCCAGGGCATGGGGTCGAAGTCGGCGCGGTCGGGCACGACCTTGACTTGCCCCAGGCCATCGGCGAACTTGCCCGTCAGCACCTGGGCGATGACGGTCTCGGGCTGGTTCAGATAGGCCTGCGGTGCGATGACCTTGGCGATCAGCTCGCGGTTCTTGGCTTCGCGCGCCATCGCCGCCGCGGTCAGCACGGCGCGGTACAGCGCGATGAAGGTGTTGGGGTTCTTCTGGATGAACTCCGTGCTGGTGCCGAAGGCGCAGCAGGGGTGGCCGTTCCACAGCTCCTTGGTGAGGATGTGGAGGAAGCCCACTTCCTCGTACACCGCGCGCTGGTTGAACGGGTCCGGGCCGAGGAAGCCGTCGATGTTGCCGGAGCGCAGGTTGGCCACCATTTCGGGCGGCGGCAGCACGCGGATCTGGATGTCGCGGTCCGGGTCCAGCCCCGCTTCGGCGACGTAGTAGCGCAGCAGGAAGTTGTGCATCGAGAACTCGAAGGGCACCGCGAACTTGAAGCCCTTCCACATCGCCGGGTCGCGCTTGTCCTTGTGCTTGACGTTCAGGGTGATCGCCTGGCCGTTGGTGTTCTGGATGGTCGCCACGTTCATCGGCGTGGCCACCGAGCCCAGGCCCTGGCTGATGGCCAACGGCATCGGCGACAGGAAGTGCGTGGCGTCGTACTCCTTGTTGATCATCTTGTCGCGGATCAGC
Source organism: Roseateles sp. (assembly GCF_052436255.1). GTDB lineage: Bacteria > Pseudomonadota > Gammaproteobacteria > Burkholderiales > Burkholderiaceae_C > Pelomonas. Next base: position 26,124 of record NZ_JBQVNP010000015.1, read on the forward strand.
GCCCAGCCCGCCGTCTTCACCACCTCCACGTTCAGCCCCTGCTTCTCGTAGAAGCCGAGTGGCTTGGCCATGATCAGCGGCGTGGCGCAGGTGATGGGGATGAAGCCGATCTTCAGATCCTTCTTCTCCAGCGGGCCGTTCGTGCCTTGCGCCATCGCCTGCAGCGAGGCAATGGGCAGCACGCTGGAGATGGCGGCCATCGCCGTGTTGCGGCCGACGGCTCTCAGGAAGCGGCGGCGCAGTGCGTCCTGCGGGAACAGCGCCTTCACCAGCGTGGCTTCGATGAAGTTGGCCGATTCGGCCTCGAAGTCGGCCGTTTCGCTGCGGGTGCGGAGTTCAGCGGCAGCATGGTCGGCCGCGCTCGCATGCTGGCCGCAGCTGCAACGCATCAGCAGGGGCCGGTCAGCGTCGTAGGGATCGTGGGTCATCGAGTGCTCCTGGAGATGGGAGCGACTCTAAGAACGCCTGCGCCGTCGCGGAATCGTGGGGGGCGGCGAGTTTTTGTAGGGGTGGAACTACGAGGGAAAACCTGGGCCTCCGACGCGCGGCGCGCAAGCGGGCTGCATAGCATCCCCATCGGGAGACAGCGCCCTGTTCCGGCGCCGTCGCTTCGGACATCGGAGGTTCGCATGAGCTACATCGACTGTTTCCTCGCCCCGGTCCCGCGCGCCAACCGGGCCGCCTACGAAAGGCTCGCCAGGATCTCGGCGGCGGTGGTCAGGGAGCATGGCGCGGTGAACGTCGTCGAGTGCTGGCTTGACGAGTCGGGCCCGCAGGCCCAGTCCTACCACGGTGCGGAAACCAAGGGCTCCGAGATCGCCTACGGCAGCTTCACCACGGCTGCAGGCGCGCGGCAGGGCGAAACGGTCGTTCTCTCTTGGGTCGAATGGCCTGACAAGGCCGCGCGGGACGTGGGGATGGAGAAGGTCACGAACGATCCCCGCATGCAGTTTGGAGACCAGCCCGCCGCATTCGACGGCGGCCGCCTGATCGCGGCGGGCTTCAAGCCCATGCCACTGGGCATCGGCGACGCCTGACCGCGTCGCGACGACGCGCCTGTCGATCCGGTGCTGCCTGGTTCGTCGTGAGCGTTGCCGGCCAGCTTTGGCCGGCTCAACGAAGGAGCATCCAGTGACCCAGTACCTGATCTCGTTCAACGAAGGCGCGATGAACCACATCCCGCAAGCCGACTTCCCGGCCGTGGCCAGGGCCGCCGCGGCGGCCGTGCTGGACGCCATCGACGCCGGCGTCTTCGTCTTCGCCGGCGGGCTGCTGGAGCCGCCGACGACGACCATCGTGGCGATCGATGGGCGCATCACCCCGGGCCCCGACCCGGCTTGCCGGGACTTCATCGGCGGCTTCACCGTCGTCGACGTGCCCGACCGGGACGTCGCCCACCACTGGGCCGCCAGGATCGCCGCGGCCTGCCGCTGCGCGCAGGACGTGCGCGAGTTCATGCCGCTGCCGCCTGAGGTCGAAGAACGAATCAGACAAGGCTGACGCGCAGCCACCCCGATCACGGGCAGCATGGGCCGCAAGGAGACCGCCGCCGTGATTGAAAACCTGTTGGGTCGTTGGGCGTTTGAACCTTTCTCGAAGGCCCTCCCCCAGATGGGAGACACCGAGCGCGCCGCGCTCGAAGCGGGCACCGTCGGCTTCGAGGGCGAGCTGTTCGGCGGCAAGCCGGATTTCGACCGCCTGTTGGCCATGCCGGCCAACCGCCTGACGCCAGCGGAGCAGGCCTTCATCGACGGCGACGTGCGCGAACTGGTCGCGATGCTGGACGACTTCGCCATCGACGAGGCGGGCGACCTGCCGCCCGAGGTGTGGCGCTTTCTGCGCGAGCGGGGCTTCTTCGGCATGATCATCCCGCGTGAGCAGGGCGGGCTGGGCTTCGGCCATTTCGCGCACGCGGCGGTCGTCACGCGCATCGCCACCGTCAACGTCGCCGCCGCCGTGACGGTGATGGTGCCCAATTCGCTCGGCCCGGCCGAGCTGCTGCTGCGCTACGGCACCGACGCGCAGAAGGCCCATTACCTGCCACGCCTGGCGGACGGCCGCGACCTGCCCTGCTTCGGGCTGACCTCCCCCTATGCGGGGTCGGACGCCGCGTCCATTCCCGACACCGGCGTGTTGACCGAGCGCGACATCGACGGCGCGCGCGTGCGCGGCTTCGTCGTGAACTTCGACAAGCGCTACATCACGCTGGCACCCGTGGCCACCGTCGTGGGCCTGGCCTTCCAGGCCGTGGACCCGTCCCGGCCCGAGGGTCAGCAGCTGCTCGGCATCACCTGCGCCCTGATCCCCGTGCCCACGCCGGGGCTGCAGATCGGGCGCCGCCACCGGCCGATGGACTCGGCCTTCATGAACGGCCCCATCCACGGCGACGAGGTCTTCGTGCCGATGGACTGGGTCATCGGGGGCGAGGCGCAGGTGGGCCAGGGCTGGCGCATGCTGATGGAATGCCTGGCCGCCGGCCGGGCCATCTCGCTGCCGGCGCTGGGCGCGGCCATGCAGCAGACGGCGCTCTATGTGATGACGGGCTACGGCCGCATCCGCGAGCAGTTCGGCCTGCCCATCTCGCGCTTCGAGGCCATCGCGGGGCTCATCGCGCGCACGGCGGCCGACTTGTACGCGACCGACGCCGCGCGCCGCTACACGGCCGCGGCGCTGGACGCCGGCGAGCGGCCCAGCGTGGCCAGCGCCATCCTGAAGGTGCACCTGACCGAAGCCGGCCGCCGCGCCGTGACGACCGGCATGGACGTGCTGGGCGGCAAGGGCATCAGCAGCGGCCCCAGCAATCTGCTGGGCGTGGCCTACCGGCAGTCGCCCATCGCCATCACGGTGGAAGGCGCCAATTTGCTGTCGCGGGCCCTGATCATCTTCGGCCAGGGCGCCGTGCGCTGCCACCCGCATGTCATGGACGAGATGACGGCCGTGCAGGCGCGGGACGAGACCGCGCTGGGCCGCGCGCTGCTGGCCCATGCGGGCCACGTGCTGCGCAACCTCGGCGCCAGCCTGTTCAGCGCGGGCGCCAAGGGCCGGGTGCCACAGGGGCTGGAGAAGGAAGCGCACCTGATCGCCCGCGTGTCGGCCAAGTACGCCCTGACAGCCGACCTCGCGATGGGGCTGCTGGGCGGGCGTCTCAAGCGCATGGAGTTGCTGTCGGCGCGGCTGGGCGACGTGCTGTCCCACCTCTACCTGGCGGCAGCCAGCGTGTGGCGCTTCCAGGTAGAGGCCGACGCCGCGATGCTGCCGTTCGCGCGCGCGGCCATCCGCTTCCAGCTCGAAGCGGCGGCCGCCACGCTGCGCGACCTGCACGCCAACCTGCCGTCGGGTGCGCTGAAGGCGCTGTCGCCGCTGCTGCTGCACGGCACCCGCCACCTTGCACCGCTGCGCGACCGCGACCTCGTCGCGCTGTCCGAGACGCTGCGCACCACGCCATCCCTCGTGGCTCGCCTGTGCCCCGACTTCACGCCGCCGGCCAGCGGCGGCCTGCGCGACCTGGCCGATGCGCTGCGGCTGGCCGACGCGCTGGGCGACGAGGTGGCCGTCCTGAACAGCGCGTTACGCCGCACGCGGTCGCTGGAGCTTGCCGCGGCGAAGTCACGCGATCCAGCCGCCGCGCTGGCCTATCTGCGCGCGGCGGACAAGGTCATCCAGGTGGACGACTTCCCGCCGTCGTGACCGCGTCAGCCGCCGCTTGCGCCGGCGCGCGTGATCTGCACCTGCACCTCGCCGACGCCGGCAAACACATGCCGCGACTGCTGGCCGATGCGGATGTCGTGCACGCCGGTGATCATGCCGGTGGAGATCACGTCACCGGCCTTCAAGGCCTGGCCTTGCTGCGCACGCTTGTTCAGCGTGAAGGCCAGTGCGCCCAGCGGGCCCGGCCTGATGGCGACCTTGCCGGTGCCGACCGATTGGCCGTCGATGAAGGTCTCGACATCGATGGTGTCCAGCTCGCGCCAGTTGGCGATCTCGGCGCCGACGACGACGCCCCAGTTGTTGCCGAAATCGGAGATGACGGCGCCGGGGCCGATGTCGTTCAACGTGGCGAGCGGGCTGCTGGCGACTTCGACGCCGATGTGCATGGACTTGACGAGCGGGGCGACGGTGTCGACCGTCCAGTCGGCCTTGCCGGCCGGCGCGTCCTGGGCGACGACGATGACCACCTCGGCCTCCACCGCCGCGAAGCCGCCGTCGAACACCGGGCAGACGGCCGTGCCGCCCATCTCGACGCGGTGCACGTTGGGAGCGAACGCCGGGCCGATCAGGCGCTCCTCAGGGAACTGCACCGCGAAGGCCGGGTTCACGCGGGCGACCTTCCAGCCCTTGACTGCATCGGGCCAGCGCGCGATGGCCGCCGCCTGGATGGCATAGGCCTCGGCGAGCGTGGCGGGTGGCGTGCCCGGGTAGGCCTCGATGGCACGGCCGGCGGCGCGGGCGGCGGTGAAGGCTTCGGCGATTTGCTGGGTGGCGCTCATGGATTTCTTTCTGTGCGCCGTCCGGCGCCGTGATGCATGCGGCCGGCAATGTACCGCGCAAAACGAAACAGGGTTTCAATTTGCGGAAAGTACGCCTATCCGGCCTGCTCCATGCGCACCGCGAACAGCGCCAGTTCGACGTCGTTGCGAACGCCGATCTTCTCCAGCACGCGCGTGCGGTAGGTCGACACGGTGTTGGGCGACAGCACCAGTTGCTCGGCGATCTCGCCCACGCTGCGGCCGGCGGCCAGCAGCTGGAAGACCTGGTGCTCGCGATGCGACAGCTTCTCGTGCAGCGGCTGCTCGTCGTCCACGGGGCGGCCGCCTGCGCCGATGGCGCCGGCCAGCTGCTCGGCCACGCTGGGCGTGATGAAGAGCCGGCCGCGCGCGACGCTGCGCACCGCGTCGATCATCTGCTCGCTGTCGGCGCTCTTGTTCAGGTAGCCGGCGGCACCGAGCTTCAAGCTGCGCACGGCGTACTGGCGGTCGGGGTAGGTGGACAGCATCAGCACCGGCAGCCTGGGGAACTCGGACTTCAGCGCCTTGAGGATGTCCAGGCCGTCGCGCTGGGGCATGGCGATGTCCAGCAGCACGACGTCGACGCCGCCAGCGCGCACCTGCTGGATGGCGTCTGGCCCGTTGGCCGCTTCGCCGACGACGCGCAGGTCCTCGGCCTCGGCCAGCACCTGCTTGATGCCCTGGCGGACGATGAGGTGGTCGTCGCAGATCAGCACTCGGATCATTCCGCCTCCAGCGGCATCACCAGGCGCACGGTCGTGCCGCGCCCGGGGAAACTCTCTATGCCCAGCCGCCCGCCGAAGTGCCCCGCCCGCTCGCGCATGCCCAGCACGCCATAGCTGCGCGCATCGGTGAGCGCCTCCGGCGCCGCGCCGACGCCGTCGTCGCGCACCTGCAGGTAAAGCACCGGCGCGGGCGGCGCGTCCACGTCGATGCGGATGGACACCTGGCGGGCACGCGCATGCCGGGCCACGTTGGACAGCACCTCCTGGAAGATGCGGAACACGGCGATCGCGAGCCCGCCTTCCGGGGGCGCCACGTCGGCGGCGACGTGCATCTTGAAGTCCACCGTGCGCTCGTCGCTGCCCGCCAACTGAAACTCCTGGGCCTGCCATTCCAGCGCCGCCCACAGGCCCTGGTGGTCCAGGATGCTGGGTCGCAGGTCGGTGATGATGCGGCCGACGGCATCCACCGCCGTGTCCACCAGCCCGCCCATGCGCTGGCATTTGTCGACCATGGGCTCGCGCTGCGCCGCATCACCCACGCGCCGCGCCAGCCAGTCCAGGTCCATCTTCAGCGCGACGAGCAGCGAGCCCAGCTCGTCGTGGATCTCGCGGGCGATGCGCTTGCGCTCGGTCTCGCGCATGGCCTCCATGTGGTGAGCCAGCTCGCGCAGTTCGGCGGTGCGCTCGGCGACGCGCTGCTCCAGCTCGTCATGGCTGGCACGCAGAAGCGCCTCGGCCCGGCGGCGCGCCGAGATGTCGACGAAAGTGACGACGGCCCCCTGCACGACGCCGTTCTCGATGACCGGATAGCTCGAATACTCGGCCGGGAAGGGGCTGCCGTCGGCCCGCCACAGCACCTCGTCGTCGATGCGGCAGGGTTCGCCGCGCCGGAAGGCATTGAAGATGGGGCAGTCGCACTCGGGGTAGTGGGCGCCGTCGTCGCGCGAATGGTGGATGAGCGCGTGCATGTTGCGGCCCAGCACCTCCTCGGTGCGCCAGCCCAGCCCATCGCAGGCGGCGCGATTCACAAAGGTGCATCGACCGTCCATGTCGATGCCGAAAATGCCCTCGCCGGTGCTTTCCAGCAGCAGCGTCAGGCGGCGCGTGGCCTCTTCCGACGCGGGCGGCGGGGTGGTCAAGGCAAAAGGCATGCTCATGCGGGGAGCAAGCTCCATGCCACCATTTGGTGCATTCCGAATAAGGAAATAAGCAAACTGTCGTTTGGCGAATAAGCGACTTCGGGCACCCTCGCGGCTTTCGTTCACCCGAAGCCAAACACATGCCTGCCCTCCTGCCCACCCGCCGCGCCCTTGTCGCTTTGCTGGCCGCCTCGGCCGCGCTGCCTGCCTTCGCCGCGGACCCGACGCTGCTCAACGTTTCCTATGACGTCGCCCGCGAGCTCTACAAGCAGATCAACCCGGCCTTCGTCGCCGCACAGAAGGCCAAAGGCCAGGTCGTGACGGTCAACCAGAGCCACGGTGGCTCCAGCAAGCAGATCGGTGCCGTCATCGGCGGCCTGGAGGCCGACGTGGTGACGATGAACCAGGCCACCGACGTGGACCAGCTGGCCACCAGCGGCCTGACGCCGGCCGACTGGCGCAGCCGCTTCCCCAATGCCGCAGCGCCCTACTCGTCGACGATGACCTTCCTGGTCCGCAAGGGCAACCCCAAGGGCATCAAGGACTGGGCCGACCTGGCCCGCCCCGGCGTGCAGGTCATCCTGCCCAACCCCAAGGTCACCGGCAACGGCCGCTACAGCTACCTGGCCATCTGGGGCAGCGTCATCGCCAACGGCGGCAGCGAAGCCCAGGCGCGCGAGCTGGTGACCAAGGTGCTGACCAACGTGCCGGTGCTGGACGGCGGCGGCCGCGGTGCGACGACGACCTTCACCCAGCGCGGCATCGGCGACGTGCTCGTCACCTTCGAGGCCGAGGTCGAGCTGATCGAGAACGAGTTCGGCAAGGGCAACTTCGAGCAGGTCAACCCCAGCATCTCCATCGAGACCGATGCGCCGGTGGCCCTGGTCGACAAGGTGGCCGCCAAGAAGGGCACGGCCGCGCTGGCCAAGGCCTACCTGGACTTCCACTGGACGCCGGAGGCGCAGGAAATCATCGCCAGGAACAACTTCCGCCCGCGTGACCCGGCCGTCTTCAAGAAGCACGCGCAGCGCTTTGCCAACATCAAGCTCTTCACGGTCGACCAGACGCTGGGCGGCTGGGCCAAGGTGAGCAAGCAGCACTTTGCCGATGGCGGCAGCTTCGACCAGGTGATGGCGAGCATCAAACGCTGAGCCAATTCAAACGCAACCACAGAGGCACTGAGGCACAGAGAGAACTCCAGAGTCAGGTTTTGCTCTGTGCCCCTGTACCTCTGTGGTTGCATTCCTCTCTGCCGCCGCCGCGGCTGGACATCACTCGATATGGCCCTGCTCTCCCTGGGAAGACGACGCGTGCTCCCCGGCTTCGCGCCCACGCTCGGCTTCACGCTGTTCTACCTGTCGCTGATCGTGCTGATCCCGCTGATCGCGGTGTTCATCAAGTCCTCGGGCCACGGTTTCGAGGCCTTCTGGGCGGCGGCCACGTCGCCGCGGGTGATGGCCTCGTACAAGCTGAGCTTCGGCGCCTCCCTGCTGGCTGCGCTCATCAACCTGTTCTTTGGCCTCATCCTGGCCTGGTGCATCGTGCGCTATGAGTTCCCGGGCAAAAAGCTGGTGGACGCGCTGATCGATCTGCCCTTCGCGCTGCCCACCGCCGTCGCCGGCATCGCGCTGACGGCGCTGTATGCCCCCAACGGCTGGGTCGGCTCGCTGTTCGCGCCTGGGGGCTCGCTGGCCTTCCTGTTCGGCGATGACGGTCTCAAGATCGCCTTCACGCCGCTGGGCATCCTGCTGGCGCTGATCTTCATCGGTCTGCCCTTCATCGTGCGCACCGTGCAGCCGGTGCTGGAGGACATGGAGACCGAGCTGGAGGAAGCCGCCGCATCGCTGGGCGCGCAGCGCTGGCAGACCTTCCGATATGTCGTGCTGCCGACACTGCTGCCGGCCCTGCTGACCGGCTTCGCGCTGGCCTTCGCGCGCGCCGTGGGCGAGTACGGCTCGGTGATCTTCATCGCCGGCAACATCCCCATGGTCAGCGAGATCACGCCGCTGATGATCATCGCCAAGCTGGAGCAGTACGACTACGTCGGCGCCACGGCGATCGCAACGGTGATGCTGATCGTCAGCTTCGTGCTGCTGCTCATCATCAACGGGCTGCAGGCCTGGAGTTCGCAGCGGGGAGGCCGGAAATGAGTGCAGCCTTGCATCTCGCCCCGGCGCGCGCCCGCGCCAAATACCAGGACAACCCCGCCACGCGCGAATCCCCCTGGGTGCGGCGCTCGCTGCTGGCCCTGGGCCTGGGCTTCTTCCTCATCTTCCTGGTGCTGCCACTGGTGGCCGTCTTCACCGAGGCGCTGCGCAAGGGCTGGGAGGTCTACTTCGCATCGCTGGGCGATGAAGAAACCTTCTCGGCCATCAAGCTGACGCTGCTGGCCGCAGCCATCGCCGTGCCGCTGAACCTCGTGTTCGGCCTGGCCGCGTCCTGGGCCATCGCCAAGCACGACTTCCGTGGCAAGCAGTTGCTGATCACCTTCATCGACCTGCCCTTCTCGGTCTCGCCCGTGGTGGCGGGTTTGATGTATGTGCTGATCTTCGGCGCGCAGGGCTGGTTCGGCCCCTGGCTGCAGGCCAACGACATCAAGATCATCTTTGCCGTGCCCGGCATCGTGCTGGCGACCGTGTTCGTGACCTTCCCTTTCGTTGCCCGCGAGCTGATCCCGCTGATGCAGGCGCAGGGCCGTGACGAGGAGGAAGCCGCCACGGTGCTGGGCGCCAGCGGCTGGCAGACCTTCCGCCGCGTCACGCTGCCCAACATCAAGTGGGGTCTGCTCTACGGCGTCATCCTCTGCAATGCGCGCGCGATGGGCGAGTTCGGCGCCGTGTCGGTCGTGTCCGGCCATATCCGCGGGCTGACCAACACGCTGCCGCTGCATGTCGAGATCCTCTACAACGAATACCAGTTCGCGGCCGCGTTCGCGGTCGCCTCGCTGCTGGCGCTGCTGGCGCTGGTGACGCTGGTGATCAAGCAATTCATCGAGTGGCGCGCCAGCCAGTCGCACGGGGGCGAGTAATGGGCATCGAAGTTCAAAACATCCACAAGAGTTTCGGCAACTTCACCGCCTTGGGTGACGTGACGCTGGATTTCCCGCGCGGCGAACTCGTCGCCCTGCTGGGCCCTTCGGGTTGCGGCAAGACGACGCTGTTGCGCATCATTGCCGGGCTGGAGCAGGCCGACCGTGGCCGCGTGCTGCTGGACGGCCAGGACGCGTCCGACACGCATGTGCGCGAGCGCCAGGTCGGCTTCGTCTTCCAGCACTACGCGCTGTTCCGCCACATGACGGTGTTCGACAACGTCGCCTTCGGCCTGCGCGTGAAGCCACGCAAGGACAGGCCGAACGAGGCCGAGATCAAGAAGCGCGTCACCGAGCTGCTCAAGCTCGTGCAGCTCGACTGGCTGGGCGACCGCTTCCCGCCCCAGCTCTCCGGCGGCCAGCGCCAGCGCATCGCACTGGCCCGCGCGCTCGCGGTGGAGCCGCGTGTCTTGCTGCTCGACGAGCCCTTCGGCGCGCTGGACGCCAAGGTGCGCAAGGAGCTGCGCCGCTGGCTGCGCCGCCTGCATGACGAGCTGCACATCACCAGCATCTTCGTCACGCATGACCAGGACGAGGCGCTCGAAGTGGCCGACCGCATCGTGTTGATGGACCATGGGCGTGTCGAGCAGGTCGGCACGCCGCAGGAGGTCTACGAGCGGCCGGCGACGCCCTTTGTCTACGGCTTCCTCGGCGCGGTCAACCGCTTCGTCGGCCACGCGCGTGGGGGCGTGCTGCACATGGGCGAGCACCAGTTGCCGGGCGCCGGCACGAACGTGGGCGGCGGTGAAGTCCAGGCCTACGCGCGGCCGCATGAGCTGCAGATCCTGACGGACGAGTCGGCGCCCGGGTTGTCTGCCACGGTGGAGCGCGTGCTGTCGTTCGGCGCCAGTGCCCGCGTTGAACTGATCGGGCCGGACGGGCAGCCGCTGGAGGCGGAGCTGACGCGGGCCGAGGCTGACGCGTTGCGGTTGCAGGGCGGGCAGCGGGTGAGGTTGAGCGCGGCGCGGTTGAGCTTGTTTGAGGCAGGGGCGGGGATTTGAGGTTGCGCTGACGCAGCAATGGCTTGGTAGCGTTTGCGTCGATATCTACTGATTGCTGCATTGCCGGGAGTCCGTCCCCGGCAATGCACCGAGTCAAACCAACTCGCCGAAAAAGCAACCAAACTCGACACCCCCCTTTCTCACCCCCCCGCATGCCCACCCACGTTCTCGGATTAGCTCAGTGCCGCCTTGAACACCGCCAACGTCCGCTCCCACGCCAGCTGCGCCGCCGCCGCGTCATAGCGCGGTGTCGTGTCGTTGTTGAAGCCGTGCTGCGTGCCCGGATAGCTGAACTGCTCGTAGCGCACGCCCGCCGCCTTCAGCGCGGCTTCATACGCCGGCCAGCTGGCATTGACGCGCTCGTCGTTCGCCGCGTAATGCAGCTGCAACCGCGCCTTGATGCGCGGCACGTCCTCGAGCGCCGGCGCGCCGCCGTAGAAGGGCACGGCCACGGCCAGCTCGGGCACCTGCGTGGCGACATGGCTCGAAAGCTGGCCACCCCAGCAGAAGCCGACCACGCCGAGCTTGCCATTGGCATCCGCCAAGGTCAGCAGTCCACGCGCGCTGGCGACGATGTCGGCACGCGCCTTGGCCACATCGAGCTTGGCAAACAGCGCACGCGCATCGTCCTCGTGGCCCGGATAGCCGCCCAGCGGCGTCAACGCATCGGGCGCATAGGCCACATAGCCGGCCAGGGCGACGCGGCGCGTGATGTCCTCGATGTGCGGGTTCAGGCCGCGGTTCTCGTGCACGACGAGCACGGCCGGCAGCTTGCCCGTCGCGTTGAACGGCTTGACCATGTAACCCTGCACCTGGCCATTGCCGTCCGGTGACGGGAAGGCATGGCGGCGCGTCGCCAGTCGCGCGTCGTCCGGCTTGACCTGCTGGGCGGCCGCGAAGTTCGGGCTCAGCGCGGCCAGCAGCGCCGCCGCACCGGCCGGGCCGCCGGCAAACACCGCGGCCTGGTCCAGAAAGCCGCGACGGCTAAGGTCGCCGTGCACGTAGCGGTCGAACAGCGGCCAGGCCTGGGGCGGAATGGGTTGAGTCATGCGCGTGCTCCGTGGTGGAACGGCCGACTTTAGAGGCGGCCCAGCAGTGCAGCCGCACAAGGACCGAATAACCATATGGCAAATGGTTCGACGACAAATGCCGCCGCAGTTCCCAGAATCGCGCCGCATGAACCCAGCCACTCCGTGAGGCTCAACGCCGCGGCTTCAACCTGACCGAAGTCGCTCAGGCCCCGCACACGCGCGCTGCTGCCCGCCCCAGGGTGAATAGCCCCATTCCTAACTCGAAGACCATGCGCCGCCTACTTTCCGCCCTTTTCCTCACCGCCGCAGCCAACGGCGCCCTTGCCCAGACCACGCTGCTCAACGTCTCCTACGACCCGACGCGAGAGCTGTACCAGGACTTCAACAAGGCTTTCGCTGCCGACTGGAAGGCCAAGACCGGCGAAACACTCACCATCAGGACCTCGCACGGCGGCTCCGGCAAGCAGGCGCGCTCGGTCATCGACGGCCTGCAAGCCGACGTCGTGACGCTCGCCCTGGCCTACGACATCGACGCCATCGCCGACCAAAAGCTGCTGCCGCTGGACTGGCAGAAGCGCCTGCCGCAGAACGCCAGCCCCTATACGTCGACCATCGTGTTCCTGGTGCGCAAGGGCAATCCGAAGGGCATCAAGGACTGGAACGACCTGGCCCGCGCCGGCGTCGAGGTCATCACCCCCAACCCCAAGACCAGCGGCGGTGCGCGCTGGAACTATCTGGCAGCCTGGGGCTACAACCTGAGGAACGGCGGCACGCCCGCCACGGCGCAGGACTTCGTCAAGAAGATCTTCGCCAACGTCAAGGTGCTGGATTCCGGCGCCCGCGGTTCCACGACGACTTTCGTCGAGCGCGGCATCGGCGACGTGCTGATTGCCTGGGAGAACGAAGCTTTCCTGGCCGTCAAGGAACTGGGGCCGAGCAAGTTCGAGATCGTCACACCCACCCTGTCCATCCTGGCCGAGCCGCCGGTGAGCATCGTCGACAAGGTCGTCGACAAGCGCGGCACGCGCAAGCAGGCCCAGGCCTACCTGGCGTTTCTGTACGGCCCCGAAGGTCAGGAACTGGCCGCGCAGAACTACTACCGCCCGCGCGACGCCAAGGTCGCGGCCAGGTACGCGAAGACCTTCCAACCGGTCAAGCTGTTCACGCTCGGCGAGCTGTTCGGCGACTGGCGCCAGGTGCAGAAGGCGCACTTCGACGATGGCGGTGTCTTCGACAAGATCTATCTGAAGTAGAAACCCAACAAAGCCTCGCTGGCGCAGCGACGTGGCGGCGGCGGGATGACACCCGCTTCTGTGTCCTGGCTTAGCGCGCCCAGCGCTCGGCCATCGCCTTGACGCGCTCGCCAAAGGCCTTGGCCGTCGCGAAATCTCCTGCGGCCATTTCGTCGGTCGAGGCGTCGCTGGGCGAGACGGTCATCAGGCCGGCGAACGACGCGACGTAGTTGACGTCCTCGCGCGTGGAAGTCTTCTTGTTGGCCGGCATCAGGCCGGTGCCGGCCCAGACCATGCCGTGCTGCTGGCTCAGCGTGAACAGGTAGTGCAGCGTCGACAGCTTGTCGCCGTTCATCGACGCGCTGTTGGTGAAGCCGGCGGCCAGCTTGTCCTTCCAGACCTGGCCGAACCAGGGCTTGCTGGAGGCATCGGCGAACTTCTTGAACTGCCAGCTGACGCTGCCCATGTAGGTGGGCGAGCCGAAGACGATGGCGTCGGCGGCGGCCAGCGCCTCCCAGTCGGCGTCCTTGAGGTTGCCCTCTGCATCGATGGCGATGAGCTGCGCCGAAGCGCTCTCGGCGACGGTCTCGGCGATGCGCTTGGTGTGGCCGTAGCCGGAGTGGTAGATGACAACGATCTTGCTCATGAGACGACTTTCAGGGTGGGTGAACTAGAACCCTTGCGGGCGATGCGCGCGCGGCTGAACGCCGCGAGCGTCGCGGTACCCCCGGGGGGCCGCCAAGGTAGGCTTTGGCCGAGGGGCGCCATTTCAGGCTGCGAGGTCGAAGACAAGGACTTCGGCATCGCGACCTGCAGTCAACGTCAGGCGCGGTGCTTCACGAACCTGCAAGGCATCACCCGCCGTCAGGTCTTGCCCATTCACGGTCAGGCAGCCGCGAACGACGTGGATGTAGGCGAGGCGCCCGTCCGCCAGCGCCAGGTCGGCCTGCTCCGCCCCGTCAAAGAGGCCGGCGTACAGCTTGGCATCAGCATGGATGGTCACGGCGCCATGCGCTTGCGCTTCGCCGTCGTTGGCCGCCACCAGGCGCAGCTTGCCGCGCTTGGAAGCCGGGTCGAAATGCTTCTGCTCGTAGCTGGGCGCGATGTCGCGCTCGTTCGGCATGATCCAGATCTGCAGGAAGTGGGTCGTCTGGTCCTTGGCGTGGTTGAACTCGCTGTGCATGACGCCCGTGCCGGCGCTCATGCGCTGCACGTCGCCGGGGCGGATGACGCCGACGTTGGCACCACCGACCTCGCCGTTGCCCATGCTGTCCTTGTGCGCCAGCTCGCCCGAGAGCACATAGCTGATGATCTCCATGTCGCGGTGGCCATGGGTGCCGAAGCCCTTGCCGGCGGCAACCTTGTCCTCGTTGATGACGCGCAGGGCACCAAAGCCCATGCGCGCCGGGTCGTGGTAGTCGGCGAACGAGAAGCTGTGGAAGGACTTCAGCCAGCCGTGGTCGGCGTAGCCGCGGTCACTGGACTTGATCAGTTGGGTGGTCATGCTTTGCGCCTTGCTCCGTTGCGATGAAGTCAATGTAGGAGCCGGGCGCGCCGCCATCGACAAGCGTCTCTGAGGACATCGTTCAAATAGACTGAACCCATGAGCCATGCACAGGACAAGCGCCGCGCGCTGACCCCCGAAGCCCTGTCCATGATGGACACCATCGCCCGCACCGGCAGCTTTGCCGCCGCGGCACGCGAGATGGGCCGGGTTCCGTCGGCGCTGACCTATTCCGTGCGCCAGCTCGAAGACGCGCTCGACGTGCTGCTGTTTGACCGCAGCTCGCGCCACGCGGTGCTGACCGCGGCCGGCCAGGAGCTGCTGGTGGAGGGCCGGCGCCTGCTGCAGGAGCTGGACGCAGTGGCCAACCGCGTGCGCCGCATCGCCACCGGCTGGGAAAGCGAACTGACGTTGGCGGTGGACGACGCCGTCGCCCGCCGCGCGCTGTTTGACCTGATGGAGGCCTTCTACGCCGAGACGACCGAAGGCGGGGGCCCGCCGCCGACCCGGCTGAAGCTGCGCGTTGAAGTGCTGGCCGGCACGTGGGAGACCTTGTTGCATGGCCAGGCCGACTTGGCAATCGGTGTGCCGAGCCAGCTGCAGAACAGCAGCATCCACTGCGAGCTGGCCGGTGAACTTGAGTTCGCCTTCTGCATCGCGCCCCATCACCCACTCGCCAGCCTGCCGGAGCCGCTCAGCGCCAGCCAGATCGCCGAGTACCGCATCATCGCCGTGGCCGACAGCGCCCGTCTGCTCGCTCCCCTCACCGTCGGCATGCTGCCCGGGCAGGACGTGCTGACGGTGCCGTCACTGGCCACCAAGCTGGAGGCGCTGATGCGCGGGCTGGGATGCGGCTCCCTTCCGGTGCCCATGGTGAGCCGCCACATCGACGCCGGGCGCCTGGTGCGCAAGGCCACCTACGAAGGCCGGCGGACCGGGCTGATGCACTACGCCTGGCGCGACACGGGGCAGGCGCCGGGCAAGGCACTGGCCTGGTGGATAGACAAGCTGCGCGGGCCTGCCACGCAGCGCGCGCTGCTGGAGCAGCACGAAGGCCTACTGCTCTAGGAAAAGCCGTGTACCGAGGTCGATTTGCGCCCTCGCCCACCGGTCCGTTGCACGCCGGCTCGCTGGTGGCCGCGCTGGCGAGCTGGCTGGACGCCCGGGCGCACGGCGGACAGTGGCTGGTTCGCATCGAGGACGTCGACGGGCCGCGTTGCCCGCCCGGCATGGACGTGTTCATCCTCGGCCAGCTGGCGGCCCTGGGCTTGCGGCCGGACGAGCCGCCCGTCTGGCAGTCGCGTCGCGCTGATGTCTATCAGGCGGCGCTGGACCGCCTGGTCGCCTCGGGGCATGCCTATGGCTGCGCCTGCACGCGCGCCGAGATCGCCGCGCTCGCGGGGCCGCGGCCCCGCCATGGCGAGCTGGTCTATCCCGGCACCTGTCGCCACGGGACGAACGGCCGCGCCGCACGCGCGTGGCGCCTCCGCGTCGAAGGGGTTGTGGACTGGTGCGACCGTCGCCTCGGCCCGCAAACCCAGGATCTCCAGGCCGAGGTCGGCGACTTCGTGCTCAAGCGCGCCGATGGCCTCTGGGCCTATCAACTTGCCGTCGTCGTCGATGACGCCGAGCAAGGCATCACCGACATCGTCCGCGGCGAGGACCTGGCCGACAACACACTCCGCCAGATCGCGCTCCAGCGGCGCCTGAGCCTGCCAACGCCGCGCTATCTGCACACGCCGCTGGTGCTGGCCGAGGATGGGCACAAGCTGTCGAAGCAGAACGGGGCGGCGGCCTTGGACCTGGCCGATCCGGCGGCCCGCCTGCGGGAGGCTGCGGCCTGCCTGGGCCTGGAGACCGACGCTGCCGCGCGGCCGGCGAGCGACCTGCTGGCCGAGGTTGTGGCCCGATGGCGGGCGGCGAAGTAGCGCCGTTGGCGGCAGGCCTGAGGCGTCAGGCCTGCGCGCGTCTGCCGAAGAGCCTGGCCAACCAGCCCTGGCGCTCGCGTTCAGCAGGCGGCCATGCCACACCCAGTTCAAGCAGCCTGTCCTCCACCGCAGTCAGCCCGACCCTGCGGGCCGCCTGCATCGGCGTGGCGGCGTCGAACTCCGAGGGCAGGTCCGGATTTGCGCCGTTTGCCAGCAGGAACAGCGCCACCTCCTGCTGCCGCGCCAGGATGGCGGCCACCAGCGGGGTGGACAGGAATTCGGGGTGCGCGTAGTTGACGTCCACGCCGCACTTGACGTGGTACTCGACCAGCGCCAGGTCGCCCTCGCATCCTGCCTGGTACATCTCCTTCCAGTTCCCACCCGCTGGCATGACTCATCCTTGCTAGATTGACCGACGCCGCACTCTATAGGCATGTCGCCTGCCCTGCGCCGGGGCATCGACCGCGCGGCGACAATCGCCGCTTCGCCAACTCAAGGAAAGCCCCATGAATACGACGCCCAGTGGCCTGCAGTTTGAAGACACCGCCGAAGGCGACGGCAAGCAGGCCCAGGCCGGCCAGGACGTCACCGTCCACTACACGGGCTGGCTCTGGGTCGACGGCGCCAAGACGACCAAGTTCGACTCCAGCAAGGACCGCAGCGAGCCCTTCGAATTCGAGCTGGGCGCCGGCATGGTGATCCGCGGCTGGGACGAGGGCGTGCAGGGCATGAAGATCGGCGGCAAACGCACGCTGCTGATCCCGGCCGAGCTGGGCTATGGCGCGCGCGGCGCCGGCGGCGTCATCCCGCCGAACGCGACGTTGTGCTTCGAGGTCGAGCTGCTCGGCCTGGCCGGCGGCCCGGAGAACGTCGAGCTGAACCTGCACACGGCCTCCAGCGGCCTGCAGTACGAGGACCGCGTCGTTGGCGACGGCGCAGAGGCCGCGAAGGGCCAGCGCGTATCGGTGCACTACACCGGCTGGCTCTACAAGGACGGCCTGCGCGGCAAGAAGTTCGACTCCAGCAAGGACCGTGGCCAGCCCTTCAAGTTCCGCCTCGGCGGCGGCGAGGTCATCCAGGGCTGGGACGAAGGCGTGCAGGGGATGAAGGTCGGCGGCACACGCATGCTGGTGCTGCCGCCCGCGCTGGGCTATGGTGCGCACGGCGCCGGCGGTGTCATCCCGCCCAACGCGACGCTGCTGTTTGAAGTCGAGCTGCTGGCCGTCTGAGGCCTTCGCCGAACCACTTTCGAGCGACGACGGCGCTGCTGACAAGCGCCAGTCATTCGCAGATGCTTTGATCCAGTCCGTTCACGCACCAAGATCCCATCATGTCGATTGACCAACGCCGCTTCCCCCGTGTGGAGTTCTTCCTCGTGCCCGACGAGCACGAGCAGCTGCCGGTCTGGGTCATCAAGCCCGAAGGCCTGGCCGCCGAGCGCGGCGGCGTCGTCGTCAACCTCAGCGAGGCGGGCCTGCAGATCCTGGCCGCGGCCGAGCCGCCGCTGGACGCCGAGCACTACGAGCTACGGCTGCTGCTCGGCGAAGACCAGGGCGTGCCGCTGTTCACCGCCGACGTGCGCCGCGCCTGGTCGCGACCGCTGAGCCGCATCGTGCAGCTCGGGGTTTTCGTGTTCGATTCGCCCAACTCCGAGGCCGAGCAGTTCCTGCTGGCCCAGACGGCGCAGATCACGGCGCGCAAGTGGGTGCGCTGCGTGCTGGTGGAGCGCATGACGGCGCTGGCCTGAGGGCGCCGGGGCCAGGTTGCGCCAGCCGGTCGCTCAGGCGCATCGGGCGGCGCTGGCTGCCGCCGCTGGCGCCTCCTGCCGCCGCACGTAGACGTCGTCCATCGCCACCTGCAGCAGGCTGCTGCCCTGGCCGCAACCTTCGCCTGACACCGCCAGGCCGACGCGTGCTTGAACGTGGACTTGTGCCATCCGCCCTTCGATGCCGTAGGGGCCGCGCAGCTGCTCGATCAGCCGGCGCTCGACGAGTCGGGCGCCGGGCCGGGCCGTGACCAGCACTACCGCGAATCCAGCGGCTCCGAGCTGGAACACGCGATCGGTCTCACGCACGCGGTGCCGCAGCCGGGCGCTCAGCGCCAGCGCCACGGCCTCCTCGCAGCGGCTGCCGTGGGCGGGATCGACGGGCGTCATCAGCTCGACCTCCAGCCACAGCAGCGCCACGCTGTCGCCGTGGCGGCGGCTGCGTGCCAGGTGGCGGGCCAGCAGGGCCTCCAGCGCGTCCACGGTCTCGACGCGTTGTGTTTGCGTGGTGCCGCAGGGGCGGGCAGGCGGCGGACCTTCAGTGCAGTTCAGTGGCATGAGGGGGCAATGCGTGCAGTTGTGTGGGGTCAGGGTGAGGGACCCGTCCGCGCACTGCACCGATCCATGCCGGCCTCCCTGGCATCAACGAACGGGGCCCTCATTGATCAAAACGCAGTGGCGGCGACAAACCCGCCATGCCCGACGAGAAAATTCTTCGGGCAGGCCGTCGCCCGTGGCGTCACTGGCAGCTTGGCCGCGGCCCGCAGCGCCCCCCCAGCGGCTAGAGTGCGCGCCATGCAAGACATCACCCAGAGGCTCAAAGCCGCCGCGCAGGGCGACCGCGCGGCAGGCGACGAGGTCGTGGCACTGCTCTACGACGATCTGCGCCGGCAGGCACGGCGCCAGATGCGCCAGTCCGGGAAGATGACCCTGCTGAACACGACGGCCCTGGTGCACGAGGTCTGGCTGCGTCTGGCCGACCCGCGCGGGCCGGGCCGGGAGTTCCCCGACCGGCGCCACTTCCTGGCCTACGCCGCGCGGGCGATGCGCACCGTCGTCATCGACCTGATCCGGGCCCGCCAGGCCGACAAGCGCGGCGCTGGCCTGGACCTGCTGACGCTGGACACGGCGCTGGCCGAAGAGACGCCGCAGCGCGAGGACGACATCCTCAGAGTGCACGAGGCCCTGGAGGAGCTGGCCCAATGCGATCCGCGACTGGCCCAGGTCGTGGAGATGCGCTACTTCGCCGGCCTGGCCGAGCGCGACATTGCCGAAGTCCTCGGCGTGGCCGAGCGAACGGTGCAGCGCGACTGGCAGAAGGCCCGGCTGTTCCTGGCGGAAAGCCTGTGCGGCTGAGCTCGCAGGCGGTGCGATGAATGGCATCGACAAGCAGCAGTGGGGCATCCTGAGCCCGCTGCTCGACGAACTGCTCGACATGACCGAGCCGGGCCGCAGCGAGCGCATCGACGCGCTGCGCGCCCAGGACGGCGCCCTCGCCGCGCGGCTGGTGTCGCTGCTGTCCCACCAGTCGGCCCCGACGGTTCAGGCGCTGCTCGACACGCCTGCCGTGCAGGCCGTCATCGGCGAGCTGGCCGCTGCCGACGACGCGCCGGACCTGGCGGGCCAACGCATCGGTCCCTACGAGTTGCAGCGCGAGCTGGGCCGCGGCGGCATGGGCACCGTCTGGCTGGCGAGCCGGTCCGACGGGCGCTACGAGGGCCATGTGGCCATCAAGTTCCTGCGTGCCGACCTGTTCGGCAGCGGCAGCCGCTTCGCCCGCGAGGGGCAGATCCTGGGCAGGCTGTCCCACCCGCATATCGCGCGGCTGCTGGATGCAGGCTTGGGCGAGGGCAACCAGCCCTATCTCGTGCTGGAGTACGTCGAGGGCCTGCCCATCGACCAGTACTGCCGGCGGCAGGGGCTGGACATGGCCGCCCGCGTTCGACTCTTCCTCGACGTGCTGGCCGCGGTGGCCCATGCGCATTCGCGCCTCATCCTGCATCGCGACCTCAAGCCGGGCAATGTGCTGGTGACCCCTGCGGGCGAGGTCAAGCTGCTCGATTTCGGCATCGCCAAGCTGCTCGACGATGCCAGCCAAGCCATCGACGGTGCCGGCGCGACGGAAGTGACCCAGGTGGCCGGCAGCGCCTTCACGCCGCAGTTCGCTGCGCCGGAGCAGGTGCAGCTGGGCGACGTGACGACCGCCACCGACGTCTACGCGCTCGGCGTCATGCTGTATCTGCTGCTCAGCGGCCGGCACCCGACTGCCCAGGACACGCAGACCCGGCTCGACCATCTGAAGGCCGTCGTCGAGGTGGAGCCCCGGCGCCTGTCGGGCGCGGCTGCGGCGTCCGAAGACCCCAGCCAGGCCCGCCAGTCCCGCCTGCTCAGGGGCGACCTGGACACCATCGTCGCCAAGGCCCTGAAGAAGAAGCCCGGCGATCGCTACGTCAATGCGCAAGCCTTGGCCGACGACCTGCGCCGCTGGCTGACGCAGCAACCGATCAGCGCGCGACCCGACAGCCGGCTCTATGTGCTGGACCGCTTCGTGCGCCGTCATCGCTGGAGCGTGGCCCTGGGCAGCCTGGCGATCGTCAGCCTGGTCGGGCTGACCGCCTACAGCACCTGGCAGGCCCGCCGCGCCGCCGCCGCCGAGCACGAAGCGCAGGCCCGTCGCCAGGAGGCCGAGGAGACCCTGAGCTTCATGCTCGGCGACCTGGCCGACCGGCTGCGCCCCATCGGCCGGCTGGAACTGCTGGACAGCGTCGGCGGCCAGGCCCTGAGCCTGCTGGACCGCACTGGCCGCACGCCCAGCGCCATGGAGAGCCTGCAGCGCGCCAAGGCGCTGACGGTCGTCGCCGAGGTGCGCGTGGCCAAGCGCGACCTGGACGGCGCGCTGGACCCGCTTCAGCACGCCAGCGCCTTGCTTGACGGCGAGCCGCCGAGCTCCGCGCTGCTGGGCAGCTGGCGCAAGGCCCAGGGCGCGGCGGCCTTCTGGACCGGCGAGGTGCACCTGAAGCGGCGCGAGCTCGCATTGGCCGAACGCGCCTGGCTGCGCTATCTCGATGTCAGCCGCCGCTGGTACGCGGCCGCGCCTGATTCACTGGATGCCACGGTGGAGCTGTCCTATGCGCAAAGCAGCCTGGGCGCGCTGCAGCTCAGCCAGGGCCGGCTCGGCGCGGCCGAGGCGGCGCTGCGCGAGTCACTCGCCCTCAAGGCGCGGGCACTGCAGCGCCGGCCCGACGACGCCGAGCTGCGCAGCAACTGGGCCGACACAGCCAGTTGGCTGGGCACGACGCTGACGCGCGCCGGCCGCCTGCGCAGCGCGCAAGCGCAATACGAGTCGGCGCTCGCGGGCGTGGCGCGGCTGCGCGAGCAGCGGCCGCAGGATCTGGCCTGGCTGGCCAAGGCCGCCAGCGTGCAGTTCTATCTGGCGCTCACGCAGCAGGAGCTCGATCGCTCGGGGCGCGTCCTGCTGTCGCAGGCGCGAGAGGCCGCGCAGACCCTGATCCGCAGCGATGCTGCCAACCTGGCCTGGGCCCTGCTCGCCATCAACATCGAAGCCGAGTGGCAGGCACTGCACGTTGCCGATCCGCGCGAGCGGGCGCGAGGTGCGCAGGCGTTACTGGATCGCATCGAATCGCTGAGGCCGGGCAAGCCACCGCCGGAGAGCGCCCTGCCCCGCCAGGTCAAGCTGCTCGAAGAAGCGCAGAAGTCCGGCTGCAGCGCGAGCGATTGCCCGGCGCCCACCCGCCTGCGCGAGCGCCTGGATGCAGCCCTCAAGCGCAGCCCCGGCGACCAGCCCCTGCTGGCGGCTGCGGCCCACCTGGCGCAGCTCGACCGCACGACCGGCCGCCAGGCCGGCTGCGCCGCAGCCGCGGCGCTGTTGGCGCAGCATCAGGGCTGGTACCAGACCAATGCCGAGTTGACGCGCCGCTGGATGCAGGTGCAGGCCTGCCTGGACCCGGCCGCGCCGCGCCGCGCCGACTGGCTGGCTGCACGAGACTGGCTCCAGCAGCAACGAGAACTTTGATCACCCCACCACCAACCGGAGAGCTCCATGGCCTTTGTTCCGCCCTACCTCGTCACCGTCACCGCCACCACCGGCGGCCTGGCGCAATGCAGCTATGTGGATGGCAACGGCCAGCCCGTGCCGCCGGATGCGCCGCTGACCACCACCACGCCGGCAGACCAGCCCGGCAACCTCGTCATCAACTTCGTCGAAGCCAAGGTGGCAGGCCAGCGGCTGCGGCTGGTCGGCGCGGCCGTCAAGACCGTCGGGCACGATCCTTCACTCAACCCGCACAACTACCTGTTCGCCACGCGCACCCAGTGCGCCAAAGGCGAATGGACGGATAGCGTGGACATTCCCTGGGCACCCGACAGCTACACGACGCGCGGTGTCGTGCTGCTGTTCGCCAACGTGGACAAGAACGGCGACATGGTCGCCTTCATCCCGAGCGCCGATCCCCAGACCCAGAACGATCCGGAGTGACGCTGCGCCGGGCGGCCCGGCGGCGGGCCGCTCAATCGATCGACGGGTAGTCGCCCAGGCCGTCCGGCCACGGCGTCAGGATCTCGAAGCCGGCGGCCGTCACGGCCACCATGTGCTCCCACTGCGCCGACAGCGACTTGTCGCGCGTCACCACCGTCCAGCCGTCATTCAACTCGCGGATGCCGGCGCCGCCCGCGTTGATCATGGGCTCGATCGTGAAGATCATGCCCTCCTGCAGCTTGAGCCCTTCCCCCGGGCGGCCGAAGTGGTTGACGTGCGGCTCGTCGTGATAGACGTCGCCGATGCCATGGCCGCCGTACTCGCGCACGACGCTGAAGCCGGCCGCATGCGCGACCTTCTGGATGGCGTGACCGACGTCGCCTAGCGTCGCACCCGGGCGCACCTGGCGGATGCCGGCGCGCAGCGCCTCGTAGGTCGTGTTGACGAGCCGGCGCGCCAGCACATTGGTCTCGCCGACGATGAACATGCGGCTGCTGTCGCCGAACCAGCCGTCCTTGGTCAGCGTCACGTCCACGTTGACGATGTCGCCCTTCTTGAGCCGCTTGGTCGAGGAAGGGATGCCGTGGCAGACCACGTGGTTGGGCGAGATGCAGGCCGTCTTCGGATAGCCGTGATAGCCGACATTGGACGGAATGCACTTCAGCGTGTCCACGATGTACTCGCGGCAGATATCGTCCAGCTCCTGCGTCGTCACGCCGGGCACGACATGGGGCTTGAGCATGGCCAGCACCTCGGCGATGAGGTGCCCGGCCTCGCGGGCCTTGGCCACTTCCTCGGGCGTGCGCAGCTTGAGGCTCTTCATGCGCGGGCTCCTTTGACCTTGGCCGGCTGAGCCCAGCCCGCCACGCGTGCCAGGTCGAGCCCGCCCTCCTGCTCGGCGCGGATCAGCAGCTGGCAGATCTCGCTGTGGCTCAGCTGCGGGTGCAGTTCGGCCAGCATGCCGATGCGCATCCAGTGCTCGGCCTGGGCATTGATGGAGCGCGACAAGGCCTGGCTCGCAACGCGCAGGCTCTCATGCATCGGATCGGAGATTTTGACGATTCCCATGCGGCGCACTATATACGATTCGTATACGAAACGTATATTCAACTTTTGGGGACCAGCGCCCTTTCGTAGACATCCAGGAACTCGGCCGGCATGCGCCGCGGTTTGCCGCTGCTGATCTCGATGCACACCAGCGCCCAGCGGCCGCGCACCAGCGTGATGCCGTCGCTGGCGCGCTTCAGCTGGAAGCGGCGCTCCATCGCCAGCTTGCCGTCGCTCGCCGTCAGCCAGGTGCCCAGCACCAGCGCCTCGCCCTCGAAGGACGGCAGCAGGTAGTCATAGTGCCCCTCGCGGATCGCCATCGCGCGGTCCAGGCGGCGGTAGTCGGTGAGTGACAGCCCGAGCGCCTCGGAATGCGCCCAGCCGGCCTGCTCGCACCACTGCACGTAGACGGCGTTGTTGGTGTGGCCCAGGCCGTCGATGTGTTCCGGCGCCGGTGACAGCGCCAGCGTGAATGGCCACGGATAGTCCCAGGCATCGTTCACAACCAGCCCTCCTGCTCGGCTTTCAAGCCACGCACCCGAATCGCATCGCGCAGCGCCGCCAGCATGGGCGGCAGTTCCGCGTTCCCAAGCCGGTCCAGCGTGGCTCGGTCGTAGGCGCCGAGCACTTGAGCGCGCGGGTGAGCCAGCCGCGCCGCCTCCATCGCCTCCGGCTGCCAGGGCAGGTCGCGGTCGACCCAAGGCTGCGCGGCGGCGAGCGCGATCTCGATGCCCGCCGGGTCCGCGTCGGCACTGATGGCGGCAGGCGCCGGTGCCAGCGTGAGCAGGCGGCCGAGCCCAGCCGTCCAGGCACGCGTGGGACGGCCGGCAATCCAAACCAGCAGCGTGCCTGGCGCCAGCCGCGCGGCCTGCTTCTCGAAGCTGGCGCGGTTCTCGATCAACCACCAGCGCGCGGGCGCCGACTGCACCGCCAGCAGGCGCTCAAGGGACTCGCTGGGCAGCGTGACGAAGGGCAGTGCCGCCAGGTCCACGCGTCGGTCGCCGGGCCAGACGAGCGAGGCGGCACCCGCCAGCGTCAGCGTCGGTGCAAAGGGCCCGATGCCCAGCGCCGGGAGGTCAAAGTGACGCTCCAGCCATGCCCATTCACCGTCAGCCACCGCCTTGGTGTGGCCCAGGTGCAGCGCAAAGTCGCGCCGCAGGCCCTGCTGGCCGGCCGCCACCCAGGTGAGGAGCGCGTCAAGAAGAGCGGCGCGCGCCTGGGCCGGCTTGAGGGCCATGCGCGACTCGGCCAGGTCCTGCGCCGCCTCGCCCACCAGCGGGTCGGCCATCAGCGCATCGAGCTGCTCGGTCAAGGCCTGGCGCTGCGCATCGCGCTGGCTGCGGGTGGGCAGGCCGAGCGCCGTCTGCAGCGCCTCCAGCTCGACCCAGGCGATGCCGGCACGCAACCAGCGGCCGCGCTCGAACTTCTCCTTGAGCGTCAGCAGTCCCGCCACCAGGCCCTTGTCGGCCAGGCGGTCCGCCAGCTCGATGCGGGTGGGGCCGGCGGCATCCAGCAGGCCGGGCCAGGGTCGGCTGTCGGCGCTGCCGCGCAACCAGTCGGCCAGCAGCTCGCGCTCGTCCACGTCCAGCGCGGGCAGGGCCGGCGGCCAGACGGGCGCGGCGGCCGCACGATGGCGGCGCAGCCGGTCGGCGCTCAGCTCACGCGTACTCACTCTTCTCCGCCCGTCTCGCCAGCACCGCAATCGGCGGCGCCCAGCGCTCCCCACGCGGCTTCTTGCTCGTGACCAGCGTGATCTCGCTGGGCTCGAAAACCTCGACGTTGTGCGTGATCGGCGTCGTCAGCAGGTATTGCGCGCGGGTGCTGCGCAGGAAGTGGCCGACGAGCTGGATGTTGCGCACATCCAGATGGGCGAAGGGCTCGTCGATGAAGACAAAGCCGCCAGCGCTCTCGTCGTCCTTCATCAGGCCGACCAGCAGGATCAGGCTCTTGAGCACCTGCTGGCCGCCCGAGGCCTCGCCGTCGTTCAAGCCCACCTCGCCCTTGCCGTCGAAGTTGAACTTCACATGCAGTCCGGCCTGGGCCAGCACCGTGTCGTCGTTGTCGAGATGGGGCACCTGGGCCTCCGCGGCCACGCCGGCCAGCTCGCCCAGCTCGGCGACGTTCTTCTTGTAGCGGCGCACGGTGGCGCGCAGCACGTCGATATAGCGCTCGCGGGCATTGAAGGCGGCAATGCGCGCCATCTCGTTGCTGGCGCGGCGGTCGCTCAGCTGGGCTTCCTGCTCGTGCACCTGGGCGCTCATGCGGGCATGACGGTCGATGACGCTGGCGTCGGTTTCCCACACGCCGGTCTCCAGCTCCTGCTCGACATGGCGGGCGCGGATGCCGGCCTGGTGGGCGTTCTCGAACTCTTCGTTCAGCGCGGCCAGCGCGGCGGGCGTGATCCAGCTGGCCGGGAAGCGCTCGCGCTGGGAACGCGACTCGGCCGAGGCCGCCTTCAGCGCCGTCCGCCGCGCAGCATGGTCACGGGCGCGCTCGGCGGCGGCCTTCTCACCGTCGCGCAGGCGCAGCTGGGCGGCCTCGTAGGCCTGCTCGTTGCGGGTGGCGTCCCGCAGCACGCGGTCATGCTCGCCGTCCAGCGTGGTCATGCGGGTGGATGCTTCGGCGCGGGCCTGCTTCAAGGCCGGCAGGCGGGCGCGGGCCTCGGCAAAGTCCTGGGCGCGCTCGCTCAGCTCCTGCGCGGCCTTGTGGCCCTGGGCGGCGCGCTGGGCGTCCTTGAGCTGTCGCTCGACCTCGCTCTGGGCCTTGGCGATGCGGGTCAGCTCGCCGTCCAGCCGCGTGACCTCGGCCTCCAGCGACGCGCGCCGCGAGGCGATGGCGTTGGCGCCGAATTGGTGGTCGCGCGGCTCGACGAAGACGCTGCGCCCCCCCCGGCCATCGCGGTAGTAGGCGTCGGCGGTGATCCATTCGCCGCCTACCCTTGAACCCTCTTCGGTCGACGCCACGCAGCGGATGCCGCCCAGCTGGCGCAGCAGCCAGCTCGGCAGCGGCGCCGTGACCTTGAGCGCGGCCAGTACGCTGCCGGCTGGCGCCGCACCCGCTGCGGCCGTGTCCGACACGACGTAGTGCCGGTAGCGCTGCCTGGCGGCAATGTCGAAGGCGCGGCCTTCGTCGCTTCTAGCTTTCAGCACGACGACCCAGCGCGACGGCCGCAGCAGTCCCTCGGCGGCGGCGCGCCAGGCCTCGTCGGCGATGTCGATGCAGTCGGCCACGAAATGGTGGGCGATGCCGGCCTCGTCCAGCGCACGCTTCATCGGCGCCACCTCGGGCGGCGCGGGTGGCAGCTTCTTGCCGGCCAGCTCGGCGAGCTGGGCCTGCGCGCGATCCGCCTTGTCGCTGATGCGGGTGTAGTCGCCGCGCAGGCGGGCCTGCTCGGCCGCCAGTGCCTGGGTGCGGGCGGCGAGCGCGGCGGCGTCGGACTCGACGTCGGCCAGCGCACGCAGCTCGTCCTCGCGCTTGGCCAGCAACTCGACCGGGCGCTCGGCCTCGCGGGCGGTGTCGAAGGCAGCGCGGGCCTCGCGCTTGTCGGTCTCCAGTGCCACCAGGCGGGCCTTGGCGGCCTCCTGGGCGGCAAACAGGCCCAGCAGCGCGGCGCGCTGGTCGGTCAGCGCCCGCGCATCGGCCGCTGCAAACAGGCGCTGGCGATGCAGCTCACGCGCGTCCAGCGTGGTCTTGTCGCGCGCCTCGCGCCACCTCATGACCGGCAGCACCTCGGTAGCCAGACGCTCGCGTTCCTTGATCTTGGCCTCGCGCAGCCGGTAGCTGGTGACGCGGTTGGCGAGGTCGCTGAGCTGAGCTTGCGTGTGGGCCAGCTCCTGGGCGGCCTTGTCGACCTCCTGCGTCAGCTGCTGCTGGTGGCTGCGCGCCTGCTCATAGCGGTCCAGCACCTCCTGGTCGCCGAACACCTCGAAGACGAGGCGCAACAGCTCCTTCGGGCTCAGCTCGCACAGGCGGTCGGTCTGGCCCTGCTCCAGCGCCAGCACGCGGCCGATGGCACGGGTCAGGCCGGCCGCTTCCAGGCGCTTGCGCCAGGCTTCCACGCCCAGCCAGTCGCGCTCGCTGCGGGTGGCTAACTCTTCAATCTCATGCACGCCGTCGCTGATCAGGTAGCGCCGCACCCAGTCACCGCCCTGGCGCTCGATGCGGCAGGCCAGCGTCACCTGGTCCGCATACAGCAGCGACGACGCGAACGGCCGGCTGCTGTTCTGGCGGCTGCGCGGCCGGTTGTCCACCACGGCGCGCAGCCAGGCGGTCTCGGCGTTGGCGTGGCGGGCGTAGGTCTTATAGGTGCGGCCACCGGAGCATTCCAGCCCGAGCAGCGTGCGCAGCGCGTCCAGCAGCGTCGTCTTGCCCGAACCGTTGGGGCCGGCGATGGTGATGATGGCGCCGTCCAGCGGCAGGCTCACGCGCTGGCAGTAGTCCCAGTGCAGCAGTTCGAGGCTTTGGAGGTGGAACATCAGTCGTCGTTTCTGGCGGCGCGCGCTTCGGCCAGGGCCGGCGCGGCAAAGGGGTCGGTGGTGCGGGCCAGCACGTCGGCCAGCGCGCCGTCCAGAATGCGCGGCGCGAGCTGGTCGTAGTCCAGCAGCAGGTCCAGCAGTGGCCCTTCGGCAATGTCCTCGCCCTTGCGCGTGATGAAACCGTGGCGCTCCAGCAGCTTGAGGTTGCCGTCCAGCCGGGTCTTCTTGCCGAGCTGGTCGCCAAAGTCGGCCAGCAGGCTGCGGTAGCTCAGCAGCGGCGACACGCTGGCCGCGGTCGGCAGCGGCTTGGCGGCGGCGAACATCTCGCCCTGGTTGTCGCCTGCGTCTTCACTGCGGGCCAGTTGCCGCTGGCGCTTCGGTAAAACGATCAGGCTCCACAGCACGACCAGCAGCGACACGCCATCGCGCGGCAGCTCCAGGTTGTTGTTCGCGGCCAGACCCGTCTCGCCAAACACCGCACTCTCGGCCGGGCGCAGCAGCGCCACGGTGACGTGGTCGGCATAGACGTTGTCCACCAGCCGCAGGCCGACGCCAGCCAGGCGCTCGGTCACCGCAGTCCACAGTTCCGCGTCGATCAGCGCGCGCTTGACCAGCGGATGACTACGCGCTAACCAGCGGCGGGCCAGCAGCTGGGCCGCGAGCGAGGCGGCATCGTCGAAGTTCGGGTTCATGGGGTCTCTTTGATCAGCGCGCCCTGGCTCATCCAGCGCACGTACTCGTCATCAATCTCGCCCTGCTCCGCCGCCCAGCGCACGCGCCAGGGCTGGCGGGCCATGTCGCCGGTGGCGCCCTGCAGGTGGCGGGCCTGCTCGTCGCCCAGCAGCGGCAGCAGCTGGGCGCGGTAGGCGGCACGGGCATAGCTGCCGCCCAGCACGGCCGGGGCGACGGGCTGCTCGGTGAGGCCGGCCTCGGTCCAGCCGTTCAGCAGCTGCTGCATCAGGCCCATCTCCGGCGGCAGGCTCATCACGGCAAGCTCGCCCGGCGGCGCCGCCACCGCCGCGGGCAGGCCCTCGGGCGCGGCGGCCACTGGCCGGTCACGCTCGAAC
>NZ_JBQVNP010000016.1:0-55121 GCF_052436255.1 Roseateles sp.
CGGCGTGCCCACGCGCCTGGCCCATTGCGTGGGCAGCACGCTGATCGCGCCGCTGCACCGCAGCCGGGCCGAGCAAGTGCGCGAGGTACTGCGCATCAACCTGGAAAGCGCGCTGTTCACCCTGGGCGCCTGGGTGGAGGCCATGCGTGAGCCTGCGCAACCGGGCGCAGCCGTGCTGGTCAGCTCGGTCGTGGCCGGCATCGGCGTGGCCAACCACGAGGCAATTGCCGCCGCCAAGGGCGGCATCGAGGCCCTGGTGCGCAGCGCGGCGGCCACCTACGCGCCGCTAGGCCTGCGCATCAATGCGGTCGCACCCGGCATGACGGACACGCCGATGACGGCCGCCATGCTCAAGCAGCCCGCCATGCGCGAAGGCGCCGGCAAGCAATACCCGCTGGGCGGCGTGCAGACCGCCGAGCAGGTGGCCGGCGTGATGGCCTGGCTGCTGTCCGACGCGGCCGACCGGCTGACGGGCCAGGTCTTGCCGGTGGACGGCGGGTTCACGCGCATCCGGCCGCTGGTGAGGTAGGCCTAGGAGAGCTTGACACCTACGCCTTGAACTGACGGTTGCGCGCGGACAGGCGGGCGGCTTGGACGCCGAAGCTGGATGTCGATGGCTCGATTTCAGATGTCCGATGACGCGATGCGTAGGGGCAGGCAGGGAGTCCGGCTAGCTGGCCCCTATGCAGCGGGTGCGGTCCTTGACTCACCGATATCGTTGCCGTAAGGCGGTCGGACAATTTCGAAACACAACCGCGAGTGCCAGGAAGACTTCTCTATTTCGACCGGGATGGGAATTGAGCTGTCTCAGTCGTCGGCCGCGTCAGGGCCGTCATCGTCAGCCGGCGTCAGCGGCTGAGACGGCCCAACAACCCGATGGGGATAGAAGCCGGACCGGCCGACACCAGGCTTCTTCGTGAACTGAATCGGCTTGAGCTTTTCAGCGGTCTCTGCGGAAATTCGCTCGTTCTCAAGCACGATGATTTGGCCGCGGCCTGAGAACTCTGCCAGCCACGCGTAGAACTTCTCCGTGACCGTCGCGACAGGGACGTCGTGCGTTTCATCCGAGTCAGGGTCCGCGTAGGCCTTCAGGGGCGAGTCGATGACCACGACGCCAAGGTGCGGATGTCCCTGCTCAAGTGCGTGCTCCATCAGTGCGATGACAAGCGCGGACAGATACAGAGCGCGCAGTCCGGCGCCGAAGCTGAGCCGGGTGCGGTCGTTCAGCACTAGGTCGCATGCCTCCGCATCGAGAGAAATGTTTTCGATGTCCGTGAATCCCCAATGCGTCAAGTAGCCCAGCGCCGTATTCGCGACAGAGCGCCCGGACGTGCCGCCATCGCGGTTCACATGGACCTTCGGGCGCAGCTTCTGCTTTTTGAGCCGCTCAATCTCGACCTGGAGGCGCTCCATCTCATCGAAGATGGCAAGCTGAGCGGAGAGTTCAGTGCGGCGGACCGCCAACTGCTTGGGGTCGGCGGAGAACTCGATGCGCGTGCCCTGCATCACCATCGCCTCTCGGTTCTGCAGTGCATTCAGCTCGCTGCTGAACCGGTCCACATCGGCTTGCCAAGAGCCAAAGCGGCGACGCTCCCCTTCCAGGGCGGTCAAGAGGCCGGTGCGAAGCCCTCGAATCTTTCCGGCCTCCGCGTTGATAGCAGCCCTGTATCGACCTGCTGTCTCAGGCTTCGCGTCCTGCGCTTCCGTCTGAGCTGCGGTAGGCGTCCTGCAAAGGGGGCAAGGAACAGCGGGAAGCTCTTCGAAGAAAGCCACGCCCTCGTGTGCCGCCCCGAGCCGTTCCAAGTCGTTCGAGTACTTCTGCTCCAACAGCTCGAATCGGCCAATCATGGATTTGGCGTGATTTCGGCTGTTCGTGGCTCGTGCTAACTGGTCCGATGCATCCGCAATCTCGCGGCGCAGTTCGCGCAGCTTGGCGGCACGCTGGTCGTACTGGGAGGACATCGCCACCAGGACCTCATCGACCCGTTCAAGCGCATCTGAAACGTCGACTCGCTTAACGTCCTTGGGCAGCCCTATCTGTACGCGCGCCAGTGCGTCCTCGGCGGACGACAGTTGACCCTTGATGCGCTCGACCTCAGACGTCTTCTTCCGCAGCTCCACCTTGGCGTCGTCAACGCCGGTTAGGAACAAGCTGAACGAGGCCGTTCTCTTGGTAACTGCGAAGCCCTCACCACTGGTTGGGTTCTCGCTCAGAATGGCTGTCTGGGACCACAGAGCCCAATGGCGAACATCGTCGCCAGTCACCGCGCCACGTTCACTCAAAGACCGGATGATTTGCTTACCATGGGCACCGCTGCGCTCGACCAGAAGTTCACCGATGTCGTCGTCGAGTGGCTCGAACGCCAGTTCCTCCTCGTTGCCCATCGCTCGGACGTACACCGTCGGCTGGCCGCCAATCAGTGCCCGACGCACCTCGTACTCAAAGCCCTCACTTTCGAAGCGCAGCAGCAGTTCTTGGTAGCGCTCGGCGAGCGGAAACTTCTTTGGTAATTTGTCTCCGCCAAGCAAGAACCAGAGGCAATCGCGGATGTAGGACTTCCCGGTGTCGCTGGGGCCTCGGATGAGGGTTCGCTTCTCGCCGAACTCGAGTACCGCGTCTTCCCTGTCCGGACCAATGGACTTGAGACGCTTCAGGACAATTGCCACGAGACCTCCAGGTTAGATGCCGCCGTCTCGAGTTCGGCGCCCCAGAGATGGCCGCTGTCAGCGAACTGCTTGGTCAGGTCGGCCGAGTCAGAGTCCCGGAAATGCCGAGCGACCCATTCACATCGCGTTTCCAGCTTCCGCAGGTACGTCGACGTCAGCGAAGAGGTCATCGACCTCGATGCCTCGCCAGCGTGGTACGTGATGCCGTTGTCATCCCACGAGGCCGTGACCAGACCTCGTGTGCTCATCAGGTACAGACCTTGTTCGATGAGCTCTCGGCGACTCAGGAGCTCTGCTCCGCGGAAGGGGACCGGGGTATGCAGGCTGCTCGGCCCATTCAAGTCCGCCGAGTAGACGATGGCGTAGTCCAAGAGCACGAGCTTCTGCAGATCGGCACCTCGCGGCCCAAGTGACTGCAGCAGGTAGACCATGCGGATGCCCAACTCGAACGGTGAGTTGAACACTGGTAGCGCACGACGCCTGGTGGGCTTCATTTGACCCATGTCAGCTTCCCCTGATTGGCCAAGTGGTGGCACGTGCCCGGAAGGTCTCCCGGACGCAGCCGTGGCGACAGGACGCTATCGTTGACCTTCAGCCCCACGACCGAAGACAGCCCCGCATCGAGGCGCTCTTCTCCAGACTTGTGCTTGAGGCTATTTACGCTAGGGCGGACACCCACCAGCACCATATCAATCAGGGTGTTGAACTCCTCTTCGCCGTAGAGGTCGCGGCTGAACATCTTCAGCCCCTCCGCGCAGTAGAAGAGCGCACGGTGGCTCTGCAGATGCTCCTGGTAGCGCTGTTCCTGAAGCACCTCGGGGAGGGTCATCGGCTTCCCAGCATGCTCCTCGTACAGCCGGCGCAGCTCGTCAACGTAGGCATGCTCGGCCGTTGTCGGAACAGCAGGAGTGGTTGGGTCGTCGCCACGTTCAGCTTCAACGCCGAACAACTCGAAGTGCTTGGCTCGATTGAGCGCGTGCCACTCCAGAAGGTCGCGCAACTGGCACTCCACGATGGTCGAGAAGTCGTAGGTGCCAATGACGGTCTTTACCTTTGGTGTGAGCTCTGCGCTCCGCCCCTGCAGTCCAGTCTTGCCCGCAGTCCAGTCATCAAGGAAGCGCTGCTTAAGCTCCGACGGCTTGCTGAGGAGGTTATGCAAATCATTGCCAACGCCTCGCGGCGCGCACAGCAGGTATTGGCGCGGTGCCGGGTAGGTGCCCGCAACAAGCTGCAGGAAGAACTTCGCCAACTCAGGGAAAAACTCCGAGGGCGTGATGCCGGCGCTGTAGTGCTTTGCCTGATAGAGGTCCCACTGACCGGCCACGAGCGCTGGGACCAGTCGTGCCTCAACGTCGCGGCCGCCGTCACCTGCGCCACCGAGCTGCTTCACAGCCGCATACGTGGCTGCGTTGGGGAGCTTGCGTTGCAGGCAGGCTTCCTCAATGAACTTTTCCCACTGGTCAGGGGAGAAATGGAGAACAAGCGATGACGGAGGCACTACCCCGCGCTTCACTTCAAAGCTGTTCTTCCGCGGCTTGCGCGGCACTGATGCTGACTTCGCCATCGCCTGGGAGGCCGCGCTCTTCGGCGCATGCGCTCCATCCCCCCTTTCCAGCCATGGCGCTTGAGCGGCCACGTGCACGGAGTCTACCTACGGAGAACGGTCGCAACCGCTTCAGCGCCGCTACTGGGACGAATAGCCCCGGATTCCTCAGACACCCTCAAGTCGTTAGTTGGGCTGCCACCAGGTGACCATCCAAGCAGCCACTGGCGACTGACCGCTTCCAGCCTCAAACCGTCCCCCACCGTGTGAAACCATCGCCGCCACGTCTGCTTAACCGCGCCCTCAGGAGCCCATCACCAGAGCCTCGGCGGCGCTCGTCGCTGACCCTTCAACCCGGTCCCGGCAGGCCGGCCCCAGCCCGCTCGGCAACCGAGTTCGGACCTACGTGCTGGCCCACGCGGGCAACACCGCCGTCCTCCTCCTCGGCCTGCTCCAGCGTCTGCAGTTCCACCAGGCGGCGGTACAGGCCGCCGTCCAGCGCCATCAGGGCCTCGTGGCTGCCGCGCTCCTGCAGGTGGCCGTGATTGAGCACCAGGATCTGGTCGGCCGCGCGGATGGTGGACAGCCGGTGCGCGATGGCCACCACCGTCACGCGCCCGCGCAGCGCCGTCAGCGCCTCGCCCACGCGCTGCTCCGTCGCGCTGTCGATGTTGCTGGTGGCCTCGTCCAGGAACAGGATGCGCGGCGCACCGGCCAGGGCGCGGGCCATGGCCAGCAGCTGCTTCTCGCCGGTGGACACGCGGGCGCCGCCTTCGCCGAGCAAGGTGTCGTAGCCCTGCGGCAGCGCGCTGATGAAGTCGTGTGCCCGGGCTGCTTTGGCTGCGGCCTGGATGTCCGCCTCGGCAATGCCCGGCCGGCCCATCGCGATGTTGTCGCGCACGCTGGCCGACATCAGATAGGGCTCCTGCGGCACCAGGCCCACCGCGTCGCGGAAGGCCGCATCGGGCACGCTGGCCAGCGGCTGGCCATCCACCGTGATGCGCCCGGCCTGCGCCGTGTAGAAGCGCAGCAGCAGCGACAGCAGCGTGCTCTTGCCGCTGCCGGTGTGGCCGACGATGCCGACAAAGCTGCCGGGCGCGATGTCCACATCCACGCCGTGCAACACCGGGCGCGCGGGGTCGTAGCCGAAGCTGATGCCCTCGATGCGGATGCCGCCCTGCGCGATGGCGCGGCCGTCCTGGGCCAGGCCGCGATGTTCGTCCTCCTCCAGCAGCGAGCGCACGCGCGAGGCCGCCACCATGGACTGCTGGAGCTGGCCGAACTGCATGGTGATCTGGATCAGCGGCTCGACCACGCGGGCGATGTAGCTGAGGAAGGCGTAGAGCAGGCCCACCTCCAGCACGCCCATCGGCCCCACCAGCTCGCGCCGGCCGAAGGCGTAGATGACGGTGACGAGCAGCAGCACATTCATCAGGTCCAGCGCCGGGCGCAGCAGCCAGGCGTTGGCGCGCAGCTCGGCAATGCGCGAGAGGCGGTGCTCGGCATTGGTCGTTTCGAAGCGCGCGCCGAAGCGCCCCGCCGCGCCGCTGGCCTGCAGCACCGCCATGCCCGCCATGCTCTCGGCCATCTGCGCATTGATGTCGCTGCGCAGCTGGCGGGTGCGCTGCACCGCAGGTGCGGACAGCTTCTGATAGGCCAGGATGATGACGACCATGACCGGCACCAGGGTGGCGACGATCAGCATCAGCCGCCAGTCGAGAAAGGCCATGGCCACCAGCGAGCCGGCAACGACGATGGTCGAGTCCAGCATCACGTAGAGGACTTGCCGGTACAACTGGTTGACGGCCTCGGTGTCGTTGGTGACGCGGCTGACCAGCTGGCCGGTGATGGCCTTGTCGAAGAAGGCCATGGGCAGGGCCAGCACATGGGCATAGACCCGCTCGCGCAGCCGCAGGACCGAGCGCCGCGCCACGCCGGCCATGCGCGACAGCTGGGCATAGCGGATCCAGCTCGCCGCCCAGCCGGTCAGCAGCATCAGCGCCAGCAGCGTGGCCATCTCGGTGATGTCGAACTGGCGCGGCAAGAGGTGGTGGTCGATGTAGCGCTTGCCGAGGATGGGGGCAAGCACTTCGAGGGCCGCCGCAGCGACCAGCCAGAGGCCGCCGCGGATGAGATGGGGCTTCTCGGGCTTGGCGGCGTCGAGCAGCAGGCCGACGCTTTGCCAGGGCGAGGCGGGCACTGGGTCCTTCGTCATTTCAGTTGTCCATGGCGCCATGCGCCACACGCAGCGGATGAAACGGGTACGGAAATGCAACCACAGAGGCACAGAGATGCGAAGGGAAGGCCTCTGCGCGTTCCTCGGTGTCTCTGTGCCTCTGTGGTTGCCTTTGGTTTTCATCTCAAGCGGCTTCAAGGCTGGCCTCGATCTGTTGATAGCGCCATTGCGCCGCGTACCAGCCACCCAATGCCAGCAGTTGCTGATGAGTGCCGCGCTCGATGACATGGCCCTGCTTGAGCACGATGACCTCGTCGGCATCCATCACCGCCGACAGCCGGTGCGCGATGACGATGACGCTGCGGTCGGGGCGCGCCGCGCGCAGCTCGCGCAGGTGGCTGAGGATGTCGGTCTCGGTGCCGGTGTCTACCGCCGACAGCGCGTCGTCCAGCACCAGCAGCGAAGCGTCGGACAGCAGCGCCCGCGCGATGGCCACCCGCTGGCGCTGGCCGCCCGACAGCGTCACGCCGCGCTCGCCGACCTCGGTCGCGTATCCGTGCGGCAGGCGCGCGATGTCGTCGTGCACCGAGGCCAGGCGGGCGGCGGCTTCGATCTCGGCCGGCGTGGCGCCAGGTCTTGCCAGCGCGATGTTGTCGGCCACCGAGGCCGAGAACAAAAAGGGCTCCTGCGGCACCCAGGCGATGTGGGCGCGCAAGGTGGCCAGCGGCAGCTCGGGCAGCGCCACGCCGCCCAGCGTCAGCCGGCCCGCATCGGGCTCCGCCTGGCGCAGCAGCAGGCGCTCCAGCGTCGACTTGCCCGCGCCGGTGGCGCCGACGATGCCCAGCGTGCGGCCGGGTGCGAGCGTGATGTCCACGCCTTCCAGCGCCGGCCGCTTGGCACCGGGGAAGGCAAAGGTCAGCCCCTCGGCCCGCAGCGTCGTGTCGGCCGCTGAGCCCGCCAAGGCCGCCCTGCCCTCATCGGCCAGCGTCAGCGGCGCGTCCAGCACCGGCGCCAGCCGCGCCCAGGCCGCGCGGCCGCGTTCCAGCAGGGCCAGCACCCAGCCGGCCGCGAACATCGGCCAGATCAGCTGGCCCAGGTACATCGTGAAGGCGGTCAGCTGGCCGATGCTCAGCTCGCCGCGCGCCACCAGCCAGCCGCCGACACCCAACGCGATGGCGAACGCGGCGGACAGCGTCATGCCGACGGCTGGCTCGTAGGCAGCCTCCCAGCGTTGCGAGCGGAAGGTCGCCTCGGCGGCCTTGCCGGCCAGCTCGCCGAACTGCCCCTCGCTGCGCGCCACCAGGCCCAGCGCCCGCACGGTGCGCACGCCGGACAGGCTCTCCTGCACCTGCTGGTTCAGGCCGCTGAAGGCGCCGAGCGAATCCTGCGCGGCCTGGTGCAGGTGCCGCGAGATCCACCAGAAGGCCAGGGCCATCAGCGGGAAGGGCACGAGCGCCGCCAGGCCCAGGCGCCAGTCGATGCCGATCGTCATCATGGCCAGCACCAGCACCAGCGTCTGTGTGCCGTCGAAACCCGCCAGCATGGCCTCGCCCGCGGCCTGCTCGACGGTGTCGATGTCGTTGGTCGCCAGCGCCATCAGGTCGCCCGTGCGCTGAGACTGGAAGTAAGCAGGCCCTTGCAGCGCGAGCCGCCCATACAGCCGCGTGCGCAGCCGCGCGCCGAGGCGGAAGGACGCCTTGAACAAGGTCAACCGCCAGCCCGCACGCAGCAGGTAGATGACGAGGCCGGCCAGCACCAGCAGGCCGAGCTGCTTCAGCAGGGCGTCGCCCTGGAGCCCGCCGGCCACCAGGTCGTCGACGACATGGCCGACCTGGCGCGGGATCCAGACCGTCAGCGCGGCGATGCAGCTGAGCATGGCGCCCGCCGCCGCATAGTTGCGCCAGTGTTCGCGCACGAAGGCGGCGAGCATCGTGGCCAGGCTACGCGGCGTCATGTCAGGCATTTTTTGAAGTCCAGCCGGAAGTAGGTTTTTTCAGACGCCACGCCCTGGGTGTCGTGATGAACAGCGCAGGCGCGATAAGGCTCGCTTTGCAATGCCTCATACCCGAGCTTGTGGGCCAGCAAGCGCATTTCCGGGCTTTCGAACGGGTCGATGCTGACGTAGAGCTCCGCATGACCATGCCGCCGGGCGATGTCCTCCCGGGCCTGGATCAATGCCGTGGCGACGCCCCTGCGTCGGTATTGCTCGACGACATACAGGTCGCTCAGCTTCGGCAGCCGCGACTTCTTCTTGCCGTTCTTGGTGACGTCCAGGTAGAGCAGGCCGAACCCGGCGATGCGCCCCGCGGTCTCGGCCAACAGGAAATAGGCCCTTTGACCATCGCACTCATGCAGATAGGCCCTGAACAGGCGGTCGGTGTTCCTCGCCTCGCACAGCCGCGGCAAGTCCGCGGCAGTCGCTTGTCGCACTTTCGTCTCGCCGCCCACGGCCCCGCCCTCCCTCAGTGTCATCTGTTCGGCCTGGACGACGCCAGCGGCACCCGTGCATCGCTCGACCTGACCAGGTAGAGCCCGAGCCAGGTCAGCAGCCCGTTCAACAGCAACAGCTCCAACCCGATCTGGTACCCACGCCAAGGCTGCCCGAAGTCCAGCACCGCGCACAGCAACGGCGCGGCAATGCAGACCGCCACCAGGGCCCGCCCCGACACGGCCCGCGGCGTGAACATCGCGAATGCGAACAGCCCCAGCAGCGGCCCGTAGGTGTAGCCCGCCAGCTTCAGGATCAGATAGATCATGCTGGTGCTGTCCAGCGCCTTGAAGCCCAGCACCAGCGCGAGGAAGAGCAGCGCGAAGCCGTAATGCACCCGCCGCCGCGTGCGCGTGTCCTCGCGCGGTACGCGCAGCAGGTCCAGACAGGTGCTGGCAGTCAGGGCCGTCAGCGCGCCGTCGGCGCTGGGCAGCAGGGCCGACACCAGGGCCAGCACGAAGACGATCTGCACCCAGCCCGGCAGGTGCTGCATGACGACGGTGGGGAAGAGCGCATCGCCCTTGACCGCGATGCCGTTGGCTTGCGCAAACAGGGTCAGCAGCCCGCCCAGCAGCAGGAAGGCGCCGACGACGATCAGCATCAGCACGGCCAACACCAGCAGGTTCTTCTGCGCGTCGCGCAGCTTGGCCACCGACAGGCTCTTCTGCATCATTTCCTGATCCAGCCCCGTCATCGCGATGGCGATGAACATGCCGGCCAGCAGGGCCTTGGCGGAGAAGTCGCGGCTCAATGGGTCGCCGACCCAGACGCGGCTCAGGCCGGCGGCGTCGAGTTGGGCCAGGGCGCCGGTCTGCCACAGCAGCGCGATGCAGACGAACAGGCCCGTCAGCATGCCGGCGGTCTGCAGCGTGTCCGTCCAGACCAGCGCCTTCACGCCACCCTCGACGGTGTAGAGCAGGATCATCGCCAGCACCACCGCCGCGCCGATGGCAAAGGGCACGCCCAGCGGCGCCAGGATCAACGTGTGCAGCACCGCCACGACGAGATAGAGCCGCGCCGTCGCGCCCAGCGTGCGGCTCAGGATGAAAAAGGCCGAACCCAGGCGCTGAGCGGCCGGGCCCAGCCGCTCGCCGAGCAGGCCGTAGATGGAGGCCAGCCTGAGCCGGTGATAGGCCGGCAGCAGCACGAAGGCGATGACGGCATAGCCGGCCAACTGGCCGATGACGATCTGCAGATAGGTGAAGCCGTTGACCGCCACCGAGCCCGGCACGCTGATGAAAGTGACGCCGGACAGCGACGTGCCGATCATTCCGAAGGCGACGACCGGCCAGGGACTTTCCCTGCCCCCCACGTAGAAACCCTCAGCCCCGGAACCGTGCGAGACGCACCGCGCCAGCACCAACAGCAGGGCGAAGTAGGTGAGAACCCCGATCAAAAGCAGTGCAGGTGACATGGGCCCGGATGATGCCCGAGGTCACCCCCCCGAATGCGCGGGGCCAAACCGTCACAGACGCTCGTTAGCATCGCCGCCCATCGCGGTAATTTTTACTAAATAGTCATGCGCCTCAAACCTCTGGTGTCCTTCCTTGCAGCGGCCTTCGCCGCGCCGGCCGTGCTGGCTTCGGCCAACGGCGTCGTCATCAGCCAGGTCTACGGCGGCAATGGCAATGTCTACAAGAACGACTACGTCGAGCTGTTCAACGCCGGGGCCGCTCCCGTGGCGCTCGGCGGCATGTCGGTGCAGTACGCCAGCGCGACCGGCACCGGCAACTTCGTCGCCGTGCCGCTGACCAGCGTGACGCTGCAGCCCGGTCAGTACTACCTGGTCAAGCTCGGCCCCACCAGCGCGACCGGCGCGGATCTGATCACCGCCGACGCGACCGGTACGACCGACCTGTCGGGCACCAATGGCAAGGTGATCCTCGCCAGCCAGACCGGCAGCATCGGCTGCAACGGCGGCTCCAATGTCTGCAACGCCAGCCAGCTGGCGCTGATCGTCGACCTGCTGGGCTATGGCACGGCCAACTTCTTCGAGGGCGCGGCCTCCATCGCCGCCACCAGCGCGACCAGCCTGTTCCGTGCCGCCAACGGGTGCACCGACAGCGACGACAACGCCAGCGACTTCAGCCGCGGCACACCGGCGCCGCGCAACACCAGCAGCCCGCTGAATCTTTGCGGCGGCGGTGGCGGCGGCAATGCGCCCATCGTGCCGAGCTGCCCCGACCAGGTCGCCGTCAACGGCACCGCCTCCAGCTTCACCGTCAGCGCCAAGGACAGCGACAGTCGCGTGACCGCCGCGACCGTCGTCGGCAGCCTGCCCGGCGGCGTGACGCTCGACAGCTTCGTCGCTTCCAGCGCCGACGACGTGCCCGCAACGCAGGCCTTCAACGTGTCCAACACGCTGGCTGCCGGCAGCTACAACCTCAGCCTGAAGTGGGACAACGACGAAGCGCAGACGGCCAGTTGCAGCTTCAAGCTGACCGTCAGCGGCGTGGTCAGCATCCCGGCCATCCAGGGCGCGGGTGCCAAGAGCCCGATGGACGGCGCCAGCGTCACCACCAGCGGCATCGTCACCAAGCTGCTCAACAACGGTTTTTACCTGCAGGATCCGCTGGGCGACGGCGACGCCGCCACATCGGACGGCATCTTCGTCTTCACCAGCACGGCGCCCACGGTCGCTGTGGGCGACCGCATCACCGTCTCGGCCAAGGTGATGGAGTACTCGGTGTCGACCAGCGCGGCCAGCCAGGCCAACCCGTTGACCGAGCTGACCAACGTCTCCGCCATCAGCATCATCAGCTCGGGCAACCAGCTGCCCCAGCCGATGCCGGTCAGCCTGGCCAGCCTGGCCAGCCAGTCCGACATGGAACGCTACGAGGGCATGTTGGTCCAGATCACCGACACGCTGACCGTCAACCAGACCAACTTCGTCGGCAGCTGGGGCCAGCTGACCGTCTCGGCCGGCGGCCGCACGCTGACGCCCACCAACGTGTTGCGGCCCGGCCCGGATGCCCACGCCCTGCTGGCGGCCAACCTGGCCCGCAGCGTCGTGCTGGATGACGGCAGCGCGCTCAAGTTCCCCAACCCGACGCCCTACCTCTGGCAGGACGGCACCGTGCGCGGCGGTGACACCGTCGAGGGCGTGACCGGCGTCGTCGATTTCGGCCCGGCCACCGACTCGGCCAACGGCCCGCTGTCGTACAAGATCCACCCGACGGCAGCGCCGGTGTTCGCGCGCCCGCTGGCCCGCCCCACCCTCGCACCGGCGGTGGGCGGCAACATCCGCATCGGCAGCGCCAACGTGCTGAACTACTTCACCAGCGGCAGCGGCGGCGCCTTCGTGCCCGGCAGCCCGAGCTGCGGCAGCAACTGCCGCGGCGCCAACACGCTGGCCGAGTTCAACCGCCAGCGCACCAAGATCCTGGGCATGCTCTCGGGCATGAACGCCGACGTCGTCGGCCTGATGGAGATCCAGAACAGCGGCAGCAACTTCGCCGTGCAGGACCTGGTCAATGGCCTGAACGCCATGCTGGGCGCCAACACCTATGCCGCCGTGCCGCTGCCGGCCGCCGGCACCGGCAGTGACGCCATCCGCGTGGCGATGATCTACAAGCCGGGCAAGCTGGGCCTGATCGGCGCGTCGATGTCCGACACCAACGCCGTCAACAGCCGCCCGACCTTTGCGCAGGGCTTCGTCGCCGCCAACGGCGAGAAGTTCGCCGTCATGGTCAACCACCTCAAGAGCAAGGGCAGCTGCGGCTCGGGCCTCAACGCCGACCAGGGCGACCTGCAGGGCTGCCACAACCAGACCCGCAAGGACCAGGCCCAGCGCCTGCTGGCCTGGCTGCCCACCGTCAAGGCCACGGCCCAGACCGAGGACGTCATCCTCGTCGGCGACATGAACGCCTATGCCAAGGAAGACCCGATGGAGCTGCTGGCCAACGGCGGCATCGTCGACCTGGTGGCCAAGTTCGACCCGGCCGACTACAGCTATGTCTTCGACGCCGGTGCCGGCCGCCTGGACCACGCCCTGGGCACCGCCAGCATTGCCGCCAAGACCGTGGGCGCCACCAGCTGGCACATCAATGCCGACGAACCCGCCTGGACCGACTACAACACGGAGGACAAGGCCGCCGGCAATGACTGGTACCAGCCGAATGTGTTCCGTGCGTCGGACCATGACCCGGTGCTGATCGGGTTGAGCATCGTCAAGAAGCTCGACGGGACTGCGGGCAACGACGTCATCGTCGGCACGGATGGCGACGATGTCATCGAAGGCGGCCTGGGGCGCGACACGTTGACCGGCAAGGGCGGCATGAATCAGTTCGTCTATAGCAACATGCTGGACGCTGGCGACACCATTACCGACTTCGTGCCTGGAAAGGACACGCTGGTACTGACAAAGCTGTTCACGTCGTTGAGCATCGCGTCGGCGGACCCGCTGGCCAGCGGCCATGTGAGCTGCACGGCGTCCGGCGCAAATGCCGTCGTCAACATCGACCCCGATGGCAGTTCCGGCGCGCAGCGTGCCCGCCCGTTGGCCCAGCTACTCAACGTCTCCTGCGCCGCGCTGTTGTCCGCCGCCAACTTCAAATTCTGAACAGAGAAAGCCACGCCATGTTCCGCAAGACCTTGATCACCGTTGCCCTCGGCGCTGCCTTGCTTTCAGCCCAGGCCAAAACCGTCGTCGTGAACTTCACCAGCGACTCCTTTGACGCTGGCACGCTGCTCGGTCAGACCTTCTTCGGCAGCTTCAGCTTCGACGACGCCAGCCTTGGCGCCAACACCGCGAGCCTGCCCCTGCTGAGCCTGAGCTTCTCGCTGGGCGGCCAAAGCTTCACCCTTGGGCAAGAGGTCACGGGAGTGCCCAACGTGACGTTCAGCGCTGGAGCCGTCAGCGGCCTCAACGCATCTTTCACGGGCGCGATGAACGTCGACCTCAACGATGGCTTTGGATCTCCCTACGCCTTCTACCAAACCAGCGCAACCAACTTCGGCTCGGCGAACCTGAGCTTCACCACCACTCCGGTGCCCGAGCCCGAAAGCTATGCGCTGATGCTGGCCGGCCTGGGCCTGATCGGCTTCATGGCCCGCCGCCGCAAAGCCTGAGCGAACTCGCTCGGCTAGAACGGCCCGCCTCGGCGGGCCGTTTTGCCGTCAGTAAGTCCTGCCGCCCTTGAACTGCGCATGCTGGCGCCGCTGCAGCGTCGTGCTGCGGCTCATGGCCTCGAAGCTGACGCTGGCGTGGGCATGCATGATGGCGATGCCCAGGCCGTCGGCCGCATCGGTGCCGGGCAGGCCGGGCAGGTTCAGCAGGCGCTGCACCATGGCCTGGATCTGTTCCTTCTTGGCATGTCCATGGCCGACGATGGCCTTTTTCATCTGCAGCGCCGTGTACTCGCTGACGGCCAGGTCGCTGGACACCAGTGCCGTGATGGCCGCGCCACGCGCCTGCCCCAGCAGCAGCGTGGACTGCGGGTTGACGTTGACGAAGACGATCTCGACCGCGGCGCATTGCGGCTGGTAGCGCGTGACCACCTCGCGGATGCCGTCGAACAGGATCTTCAGCCGCGCCGGCAGGTCGCCGGTCGCGACGGCATTGGTCTTGATGGTGCCACTGGCGACATAGGCCAGACGTGGGCCGTCGGCTTCGATCACGCCGAAGCCAGTGGTCTGCAGGCCCGGGTCGATGCCAAGGATCCTCACTTCAGTTCTCCGGTGTCTTTGGTCTTCGGGCCGCGCGCCGGGCCGCCCCAAGCCGGCCCGCCTGAGGCTGCTGGCGGCTCGATGCCGCCAGTGGCCTCGTCCCCTCGGGGGACCAACCAGGCGCGCCCGCGTTCAGCGGC
The DNA here is from genome assembly GCF_052436255.1 of Roseateles sp. Lineage (GTDB taxonomy): Bacteria > Pseudomonadota > Gammaproteobacteria > Burkholderiales > Burkholderiaceae_C > Pelomonas. Next base: position 14,682 of record NZ_JBQVNP010000016.1, read on the forward strand.
GCGGGGCTGGGCGAGGGGCATCATCTTGCCGCGCCGGCAAAGTACCAGCGCGCCGAATGGAAGAACACCGGCGCCGCAAAGCACAGCACCGCGATCCGGTCCAGCAGGCCCACCGCGCCCGTGATGGAGCTGCGGTTGCCCCAGTAGCGCACGCCGGCATCCTTCTTCAACGCCTTCATGACGAGGCCGCCGAAGCCGGCCGCCGCTGCAGTGATGAAGGCCATGGCCAGTGCCTGACCGAATTTGAAGGGCGTGATCCAGAACAGCAGGCCACCGGCGAGCGCGCCGGTCAGGGTGCCTATCCACCAGGCGCGCATCGAGAAGCTGCGGCTGATGCGCCGCGCCACCGGGCGGCGGCGCAGCGAGCGGGTCGCGATCTCCTGGGCGATCTGCGAGGCCGCCACCACCATGACGAGGAAGAACAGCAGGAAGGCCCCACGGCCGGTGTAGCCGGGGAAGTCCAGCAGCAGCAAGGCCGGCGCATGCGACAGGCCGTAGACGCAGACCATCACGCCCCACTGGATCTTGGCGTTACGTTCGAGGAAGCGGCTGGGGTCGTCGGCCAGTGCGCTGACGATGGGCAGCACCAGGAAGCCGTAGACCGGCAGGAAGACCGTGAACAGGTCGAAGAAGCGCGTGCCGCACAGCATGTACTGCACCGGCAGCAGCCCGAAGAAGGCGACGATCAGCGTGCGGTGGTCGCTGCGCTGCGTGTGCATCAGCGTGATGAATTCGCGCAGCGCCAGGAAGGAGAACAGCGCGAACAGCAGCGTCGCGCCCATGGGCCCGGAGATCCACGCGACCCAGAACATGCAGCCGCCGATCCAGGCCGCGCGCAGGTCGCGGCGCACGCGTTCCCAGGTCAGCTCGGAGGCGCGCCGGGCTTCCTCGTCTTCGCGCTCGCGCAGCGAGTTCAGGAACAGGCCGACCGTGAGCAATAGCAGGAAGCCGAACAGCACGACGAAGAGCAGCGCCACCTGCTCGCTGGCGGTCAGTTGCGCGAGCCACTTCATCCATCGGCCTCGGCGAGGCGGCCCACCAGGGCGGGGTCGGGCCGCTGTTCCATGACGGCCTCGCGGGCCCGGCACAGGAAATCGGCCTTGCTCTCGCCGGGCTGCAGCTGGATGGGCGCGCCGAAGGTGACCGTGCACAGGATGGGCACCGGCACGACCTCGCCCTTGGGCATGACGCGCTGCACGTTGTCGATCCAGGTCGGGATCAGCTGCACATGCGGAAACTGCTGGGCGAGATGAAAGATGCCGCTCTTGAAGGGCATGGGGTTGCCCTTGTTGGAGCGCGTGCCCTCGGGAAAGATGACCAGCGAGTCGCCATTGGCCAGCGCCTCGACCAGCGGCTCCAGCGGGTCTTCGTCGGGCGTGGCGCGGCTGCGGCTCACATAGATGGCATTGAAGACCTCGGTGGTCAGCCAGCGCTTGAAGGCGCTCCGGGTCCAGTAGTCGCGCGCGGCGATGGCGCGGGTCTGGGCGCGCAGCTCGTGCGGGAAGGCGGCCCAGATCAGCACGAGATCAAAGTGACTCTGGTGATTGGCGATGTAGATGCGCTGCTCGGCTTTTGGCGGGCAGCCCTTCCAGTGGCCTTGCGCACCCGTGATGAGCCGGGCGATGAAGGCGAGCAACTGGCCGGTGAAGGCGGCTGGCGTCATGGGGGCGGATTATCAGTGCCGGCCCCGTTGGCCATGGCAGGGCTTACCTACATCAGGCCGCTGCCGGCGCACGCACGGCCGCGGCGTAGATGGGGTCGATGTAGACGCGCCCACCGAACAGGAATTCCTTGCCGCCGACCTGGCTGAAGCCAAAGCGCTTGTAGAACTCGACGGCGCGCACATTGCGGTCGTAGACACCCAGCCAGAGTGTCTGCGCGGCGCGGCGCCGGGCCTGCTCATGGACGGCGGCCATCAGCCGTGCGCCCAGGCCCTGTCCGATGAAGCCGCTGCCCAGGTAGAGGCGCCACAGCTGCAACGGCGCAGGCCCTGTCACGCAGTCAGGTGCAGGCTCGGCACGCAGGATCGCATAACCGGCCAACTGCTGGCCCACCCGGGCCAGCAGCGTCGTGCAGGCCGGGTCGCGGATGACGCTGTGCATGACGCCGGGCTGGAAGTGCTCGGCGACGTAGTCGGTGATCTCCTGCGGGTCGTCCAGGCCGCGATAGGTGTCGGTGAAGGCCTGGCCCGCGAAGGCCGCCAGTGGTGCGGCGTCATCGGCGGTGGCAAAGCGAATGGCGGGAGTCGTCGGCATGCCGACGATTCTCAAGCCAGCGTCACCGCCTTGCCGCCCAGGCGCTGGATCAGGCCGCTGCTCATGCGCGTCGCAAGGCCGTAGACCGTCAGCTGCGGGTTGGCGCCCAGGCTGGTCGGGAATAGCGAGCCGTCGTGTATCGACAGATTGCCGAGCTGCCAGTGCTGGCCGTCGGGCCGCACGACGCCCCGGGCCGCGTCGGCCGCCAGCGTGCAGCCGCCCATCACATGGGCGCTGCCGATGGTGGCGAGGAAGGGCTTCATCGTCAGCGCGGCGATGCCGGCCTTGGCGTCGGCCAGGTTGGCGTAGCCGGCGGTTTGCTCATGCACGGGGCGCACGGTCCTGGCGCCGGCGGCGAACTGGATCTCGGCCATCGTCGCGTAGGCCCGGCGCGCGCCCTCGAGCAGGTAGTCGGTCAACGCATAGTCGAGCTGGGGCGTGCCATCGCTGCGCAGCCTGACGGCACCGCCGGCCGCCTCGGCATGGAAGCCGTCGCGCAGCAGGGCGATCATCAATTGCGTGCGCGGCATGTCGCGCGCGCGCTGGGCCAGCTCGGGGCCGACGCCACCGCCGTTGGTCAGCGCGAAGGCCGGGTGCACCGGCGCGACCTCCAGTTTGTAGCCCGCCGGGCCGTCGAGCGGGCCGGTGTGCAGGAAATGGTCGCTGAACACCGACAGCGGCGCCCCGGCCCAACCGGCCACCTCGTGGTCGAACAACGCGACGCCGCCGGCCGTCGGGTGCAGGAAGGTGCGCTTGCCGAGCAGGCCGTGCGGGTCGGGCGCGCCCGAACGCATCAGCAGGGCCGGCGAGTTGATGGCGCCTCCGGCCACGACATAGTGCCTGGCGGTGATGCGCAGCGGCACGCCTTTGACGCCACCGTCGAGCGCCACGGGCTCGGCGATGAGCGCCGCGACCTGGCCGCCCTGCAGCTCCAAGCGCGTCGCGCGCGTCTGCACCAGCAGCGTGGCACCCAGGTCCAGCGCGGCGGGCAGGGTGCTGACCAGCATCGACTGCTTGGCATTGGTCGGGCAGCCCATGCCGCAGGAACCGAGATTCCAGCAGCCCTTGACGTTGCGGCGCACGACCTTGGTCGGAATGCCGAGCTTGCCCGCGCCGCGCCTGAGCACGTCGTTGTTCTCGTTGGGCTCGGTCAGCCAGTCGCCGATGTTCAGGCGCCGCTCGACCTGCTCGAACCAGGGCGCCATCGCGGCCTCGTTGAAGTCGGTCAGGCCGAACTTGTCGCCCCACCAGGCCAGCGCATCGGGTGGCGTGCGGAACGAGCCGGTCCAGTTGACCGTCGTCGAGCCGCCGACGCAGCGGCCCTGCAGGATGTTCATGGCCTGGTCGACCGTCTTGCGGCCGCCGGACTCCTGGTAGAGCTCGGTGTAGGCGTCTAGCTCGCGCTGCTTGAACTGGCTGCTGGAGCGCAGCGGGCCTTCCTCGACGATGACGATCTGCAGGCCGGCGCGGGCCAGCATCTCGGCTGTGATGCCCGCACCGGCGCCGCTGCCGATGATGGCGACGTCGCAGTCCAGCGCGGCGGGCAGCGCCGCATGCGGGCCGCCGTGGACTTTCCAGCCGCGCTGCAGGCCTTCCAGGATGGGATCAGGCAGTGAACTCATGGGATGGGGCGCTGGCCGGGGTAGCCCGCGGTCAGCCAGTTGCCCGGCTCGGTGAAGAAGGCGATGGCGTTGAGGTCGCGCAGCGCGTGATAGACCTGCTGCCGGGTGTTGGACGAGGACAGCCGCATGGCGTTGAACGCTTGCTGGATGTCTTCGGCGCTCGCCTCGTCCCAAGGCTTGGACAGCCCCACCAGGGCATAGCGGCCGGCGGCGGTGCCGAGCAGGCCCAGGGCGTCAGACAACTCCTTGCGCGTGTGCGCCGGCATGCCGACGAGGAAGGCGTCGAGCCGGGCGAGCTGGGCGTCGAGGGCCGCTTCGCGCGCCGCTCCGGCGGGCGGCAGCAGCTCGCCCAGCACGCCTTGGGCGGCGGCGCGCATCAGCTTGCGCGAGCCCGGGCTGAGCCGGCTGTCGACCAGCCCCGGCCTGATCAGCGCGATGCCCGCACCCGCCACGCCGATGACGACGGCGGCGCCCAGGCCCAACTTCAAGAGTCCACGGCGCTGCATCAAATCACTTTCTTCAACAGGCCCAGCAGGCGCTCGAAGGTCGCGCCATAGGGCGGCTGGAACAGCTTGGTGCCGGCAAAGCGCGACTGGATGAACATCGGCTTCTCCTTGCTGAAGGTGCGAAAGCCCCATTCACCGTGGTACGAGCCCATGCCGCTGGCGCCCACGCCGCCGAACGGCTGGTCTTCCTGGCCGAGGTGCCACAGGCAGTCGTTGATGGTCACGCCGCCGGCATGGGTCTGGCGCATGACATGGTCGCGCGCGGCGCCGTCCTGGCCGAACCAGTAGAGCGCCAGCGGGCGGTCGCCGCGGTTGACGTGAGCCAGCGCCTGGTCCACATGCTCGTAAGCGATGACGGGCAGCAGCGGGCCAAAGATCTCTTCCTGCATGACGGTGGCCTCGGGCGGCACGTCCAGCAGCAGGGCCGGCACGAGGCGGCGATCTGCGGGTTGCTCCTCATGGCTGCGCAGCACGCGCGCGCCGCGCGCGGCGGCATCGGCGAGCAGGCCCTGCAGCCGCGCGTGGTGGCGCGGCGTGGCGATGCTGGTGTAGTCGGCATTGCCGGCGATGCGCGGATACATGCGCCGCATCTCGGCCAGGATCTGCTGGGCGAGCGGCTCGACCAGTTCGCGCGGCACCAGCAGATAGTCGGGCGCGACGCAGGTCTGGCCGGCATTGAAGAGCTTGCCGAAGGCCAGGCGCGATGCAGTGAGCTGCAGGTCGCAGCTGCGGTCAATGATGGCGGGCGACTTGCCGCCCAGTTCGAGCGTGACGGGTGTCAGGTTCCTGGCGGCCGCCTGGGCCACATGGCGGCCCACGGCCGTGGAGCCGGTGAAGAAGAGGTGGTCGAAAGGCAGCTCGGTGAAGGCCTTGCCGACTTCGGCGTCACCGGTGATGACCTGCATCTCCTCGGGCGAGAAACGCTCGCCGACCAGGCGGGCCATCAGCTCGGACGTGGCAGGCGTCAGCTCCGACGGCTTGATCAGCACACGGTTGCCGGCGGCCAGCGCCGCGACGGCGGGCTCCATGGCCAGGTAGTAGGGGTAGTTCCAGGGCGACACGACGCCGACGACGCCGAGTGGCTGGCGCATCAGCAGATTGCGGCCGGGCAGGAAGTGCAGTGGCGTGGCCACGCGGCGGGGTTTCATCCAGCGTCGCAGATGGCGCAGCGCATGGCGCGTGCCGGCCTCGACCGTGAAGATGTCGGCCAGCAGCGACTCCTGCCGCGCCCGGTGGCCGAAGTCCTGGGCCATGGCGGCCGCCAGGGCCTGGCCATGCTGGCGGGTCATGGCCAGCAGGCGTTGCAGGCGGTCGCGGCGCACCTCGTAGGTCGGCATGCGCTCGGCCTGGAAGGCGCGGCGCTGCGCGAGCAGCGCCAGATGAAGGCGTTCCTGCAGCGCGGTGTCCATGGGCTTGTCTCCGGCACTCTGTTGGAGTGCGGAAGGCTAACCCACGGCGGCCACGATTCCCGCTGCCGGCGGCGGTCTAGAGGCCGGCGTCTAAGCGCGCAGAGTTGCTGGCCGCGTGCTGCAAACCCAGCGCATGCGCCAGGTCCTTGGCAGCGACCGGTTTGGTCAGGTGCAGGTCCACGCCGGCCGCGCGTGCGCGCTGCTGGTCATGCGCGCTGCCCCAGCCGGTCAGCGCCACCAGCACGACGCCGGCACCCAGCGGCTGGGCACGGATGCCCTGGGCGACCGCATAGCCCGTCATGTCGGGCAGGCCGATGTCGAGAAAGACCAGGTCAGGCGCATGCTTGGCCACGGCCGCCAGGGCCGTGGCGCCGGTATGGGCGATGTGAACCTCGTGGCCGCCGAGGGCCAGCAGCATCTGCAGGCTCTCGGCCGCATCGACGTTGTCGTCCACCACCAGGATGCGGCGCTGCCGCCCCGGCGCGCCGTCGGCATCGCTGGCGGCGCCGCCCGACCCTTGCTGCAAGTCCAGGTTGGGCGGCAACGGCAGCTCGACGACGAAGATGCTGCCGCCTTCGGCGCCGGGGCTGCGCGCATGGATGCTGCCGCCGTGCAGTTCGACCAACCGCCGGGCCAGTGACAGCCCGATGCCCAGCCCGCCCTGCGACCGCTCCAGCGCGCTGCCCACCTGGGTGAAGAGCTCGAAGATGTCCTCCATCATGTGGGCCGGAATGCCCAGGCCGTTGTCCTCGACCTCGATGCGAAGGGAGGGCCCTTCGCACACTGCGGCGCGCAGCTGGATGCGCCCACCGGTCGGCGTGTATTTGGCGGCGTTGTTGAGCAGGTTGGACAGCACCTGGGCGATGCGGGTCGGGTCGACATCGAGCGGCACGGTCTGGGCGGGCAGCTCGACGCTGAGACGGTGACCGGCCGCATCGATGACGGGGCGCGCGGTCTCGAGCGCCGTCTCAACCACGGCCTGCAGCGAGGTCGCGCTTTTCCTCATCGTGACCTTGCCCTGGCTGACGCGGGACACATCCAGCAGGTCGTCCACCAACCGCACCAGATGCGACAGCTGGCGGTCCATCAGCTCGCGCGCCCGGACCGCCGCCGCATCGGCCGCGTTGGCGTTGCGAAGGATCATCAGGCCGTTGCGCAGCGGGGCGAGCGGGTTGCGCAGCTCATGCGCCAGCGTGGCGAGGAACTCGTTCTTGCGCACATCGGCCAGGCGCAGCGCCTCCTCGACGCGCTTGCGGGCGGTGATGTCGGTGAACAGCAGGCCCACCCGGCGGTCATGCGGCTCGCCGACGCGAAAGGCGAAGGTGTCGAACCAGCGCTGCAGCGAGTCGGAGTGGCTTTCAAAACGCAGCGACTCGCCGGTCAGCGCCACCCCTGCATAGGTGTCGATATAGGCCGTCTCGATGTCGGGCACCAGCTCGCGCACGGTGCGACCCTGGGCCGCGACCAGCCCGGACTGGCGCTCGAAGGCCGGGTTGACCTCGGCGAAGCGGTAGTCCACGGGTCGGCCGGCGGCGTCGAACAACACGTCGATGAGGCAGAAGCCCTCGTCGATGGACTCGAACAGCGTGCGGTAGCGGCTCGCGCTCTGCTCCAGCGCCTGCTGGGCGCGCTTGCGGTCGGTGATCTCGACGAACAGCACCGAGAACTGCTCGGCACCGAGCCGCATCAGCCGCGCCTCATACCAGCGGTCGCCCAGCGCGGGCACGTGAACCTCGAACTCCTGCGGCGCCTGGTCGGCCAGCGCGCGGGCGTAGGTGTCGATGATCGCTTGCGGCACGCCCGGGATGACTTCCCGGACGGTCCGCCCGATGGCGGCCGACGTGGCGACGCCGGTCAGCTTCTCGAAGGCCGGATTGGCCTGCAGAAACCAGAAGTCGACCATCTCGCCGGCGTCGTCGCGGATGGCCTCGGCGACGAAGAAGCCTTCGTTCATGCGCTCGAAAAGCCCGCGCCAGCGCGCCTCGCTGCTGCGCAGGGCCTCCTCGGTGCGGCCGCGCTCGATGAGCTCGCGGGTGCGCTCGGCCACCTCTTCCATCAGCGCCACGTCGTCGCTCGCCCAGTCGCGCTCCATCCGCTGGTTGAGATAGACGATGGTGCGCAGCCGGCCCGCCTTGAACAGCGGCACCACCAGGATGGCGCGGGTGTCCACCTCGTGCGAGGTCTCGACCGTCGTCGGCTCGCTGGTCAGCGGATGCTGGCGCACATTGCCGATGACCACCGTGTGCCCGGCGCGCAGCCGGGCGATGACCTGCGGGCCGAAGGCACTCGCCGGGAAGCGGCCGCCAAGCGCGGGCACGCTCCCGTCCGTCCAGCAGATGTCGAAGTCGATGCGGTCCAGGTGCTCATCGACATGGCCGTAGCCGACGCGGTTGACGCCGAAATGCAGGCCCACCATCTCGCTGACCTGCTGCAGCACCTGCGCCGTGCTGCCGTTGGTGCGCAGCACATCGGTGAGCCGGAGCAGGAACTCCTGCCGGCGCTGCGAGCGCTGCAGCTCCTGGAACAGCTTCGCGTTGCTGATCGCCACCGCGGCGCGCGAAGCCAGGTCGGCCGCGATGTCGAGGTCGCGCCGGCCGTAGATGCGCCCGGACTCGGCCGAGACGAAGGTGAGGACGCCGGCCACGCCTTGCTGCATCGTGATGGGCACGCCCATGTACGACCGCAGCCCGAGCTGGCGCAGGATGTCCAGGTGGGCGGCATCGGCAGCGCCTTGCACCAGCATGTCCTCGGTAATCTGCGCCACCAGCTCGGCCTGGCCGCTGCGCAGCACCTGCCAGACGCCGCTCGCGCCGTCCTGCGCCGGCGGGTAGGTCTGGTGCAGCTGCTGAGCGAGTGCGACCTTGGCAGCTTCGACATGGGCCACTGCAACGCGACGCAGCATGCCCTCGTCGTCGAGCATGTCGACCGCGCACCAGTCGGCGAAATGCGGCACGGCCATCGCGGCGATGCGCCGCAAGGTGTCCTCATAGTCGATGCTGCGCGCGAACTCCAGGCTGGCGGCCGCCAGGAAGGCCAGGTCGGCCTCCTCGCGCTTGCGGTTGTCGATGAGCTGGCAGACGCCGCTGATCTCGGCCGGCTGGCCGTGCCGGCGGTGGGCCTGCCCGCGGCCTTCGAGCCAGTGCACCGAGCCGTCCGGCCAGACGACGCGGTACTGCACGCGATGCGAGCCCTGGGTGATGGACTCGCTGAACGCCCTCTCGACGACCGGCCTGTCCTCGGGCAGGACCAGGTCCATGTAGTCGGCCGGCACGGGTGCATCGCCCGACAGCCCGTGCAGGACGAACATCTGCGCCGACCACCAGCGTTCACGCGTGACCAGGTCGCTGTGCCAGGCGGCCATTTCGCCGGCCGTCAGCGCAGCCAGCACCACCGCGCGCATCGGGCCCTCGTCGCGCAGGCGAAGGGTCGGGTCGCCGTCGCCAGGCCAGGCCCCCTCCCCGCCCTCCCCGCCCGGGTCACCCGGCGTCGGCCGGCTTGCCATCGCTCAGTGCCTGAAGTGCCGCACGCCCGTCAGCACCATCGCGATGCCACGCTCGTTGGCGGCAGCGATGACTTCGGCGTCGCGCATGGAACCGCCCGGCTGGATGACGCAGGTCGCGCCCGCATCGGCCAGCACGTCCAGGCCATCGCGGAAGGGGAAGAAGGCGTCGCTGGCGACGGCCGAGCCCGTCAGCGCCAGGCCGGCGTGCTGGGCCTTGATGGAGGCGATGCGGGCGGAGTCCAGCCGGCTCATCTGGCCGGCACCGACGCCGAGCGTCATGCCGCCGCCGCAGAAGACGATGGCATTGCTCTTCACGTATTGCGCGACCGTCCAGGCGAACATCAGGTCGTCGAGCTGCTGGGCCGTGGGCTGTAGCGTCGTGACGATCTTGAGGTCTTCCTTCGTCAGGAAATGGTTGTCCGAGGTCTGCAGCAGCAGGCCCGAGCCGACGCGCTTGCTGTCTGTGGCATTGCGGCCCTGGTCCCAGGGGCGCGGGCTCCGCGACCCGACAGAGGCGCCCTCCGGGGTTGGTGGCAGGGCGATCTGCAGCAGGCGCACATTGGCCTTGCCCTTGAAGATGTCCAGCGCCTCGGCACTGAAAGCGGGCGCCATCAGCACCTCAACGAACTGCTTGGCGACGAGCTGGGCCGCCGCAGCGTCCACCTCGCGGTTGAAGGCGATGATGCCGCCGAAGGCGCTGGTGGGGTCGGTCTTGAAGGCCTTGCCGTAGGCCTCGGCAGATGTCGCCGCGATGGCCACGCCACAGGGGTTGGCGTGCTTGACGATGACGCAGGCCGGGGTGTCGAAGCTCTTCACGCACTCCCAGGCCGCATCGGCATCGGCGATGTTGTTGTACGAGAGCTCCTTGCCCTGCAGCTGCTTGCCCGTGACCAGCGAGCCGGGTGCCGGGTAGAGGTCGCGGTAGAGCGCCGCGCTCTGGTGCGAGTTCTCGCCGTAGCGCAGGTCCTGCACCTTGACGAAGGTCGCGTTCATCTGCGCGGGGTATTCAGCCTTGCTGCCGTCTTCGTTCAGCGCCGACAAATAGTTGCTGATGGCCGCGTCGTACTGCGCGATGCGGTTGAAGGCGGCCACGCTGCAGGCGAAACGCGTCTTGTCGCTGGTCCTGCCGCTGGCCTTGAGTTCATCGAGCACGCCGGCGTACTGGGCCGCGTCGGTCAGCACCGTCACGTCACGCCAGTTCTTGGCCGCGCTGCGCACCATGGCCGGTCCGCCGATGTCGATGTTCTCGATGGCGTCCTCGAGCGTGCAGCCGGGCTTGGCCACCGTGGCTTCGAACGGGTAGAGGTTGACGGCCAGGATGTCGATGCGCGTGATGCCATGCTGAGCCATCGCGGTCACATGCTCGGGCAGATCGCTGCGCGCCAGCAGGCCGCCGTGGATCTTGGGGTGCAGCGTCTTGACGCGGCCGTCCATCATCTCGGGGAAGCCAGTGTGCTCGGCCACCTCCGTCACCGGCAGGCCGGCCTCGGCCAGCAGCTTGGCGGTGCCGCCGGTGGACAGCAGCCGGGCACCCAGGGCGTGAAGCGCTTGGGCGAATTCGAGGATGCCGGTCTTGTCGGAGACGGACAGCAAGGCAGTGAGTTGGGTCATGTTCAGCCGAGTTCGTGATCGTTGAGTTTGCGCCGCAGCGTGTTGCGGTTGATGCCCAGCCATTGGGCGGCCTTGCTCTGGTTGCCGCTGGCCTCGCGCATGACGATCTCGAACAGCGGCTTCTCCACCAGCTTGATCAGCATCTCATGCATCGAATGCGGCTGTTGGCCATCGAGGTCACGGAAGAAGGCTTCGAGGTTGTCGCGCACGCAGGCGTCGATGGGGTTGGGCGGGGGGTTTTTCTGGGCACTCATGACAGGAGCATGGTTAGGCGACACCGGCTTCGTCGGCCGGGACTTGGTCGTCGTTGGCGGCCGCGGCGGGGGGCAGGCGGTCATGGGTCTGGCCGAGTTCATCGAACCAGTCGCGGAGCGCCTGCAACTGCGCTTGGCAGTGCTCCAGGGTATTCATGTGCTGGCGGAAGGCTTCGCCACCCGGCAGGCCGCGCACGGCCCAGCCGATGTGCTTGCGGGCGCTGCGCATGCCACTGAGCTCGCCGTACAGGCCGTAGTGGTCGTGCAGGTGCTCGGTGAACCAGTCGCGCGCCTCCGCGACGGTCGGCGCGGCTAGGTGTTCGCCTGTCGCCAGAAAATGCGTCACCTCGCGGAAGATCCATGGCCGGCCCTGTGCGGCGCGGCCAATCATCAGCGCATCGGCGCCGGTGTAGGCCAGTACGTCGCGGGCCTTCTCGGGGCTGTCGATGTCGCCGTTGGCGACGACGGGAATGGCCAGCGCGGCCTTCACCGCGGCAATCGTGTCGTATTCGGCCAGGCCCTTGTAGCCCTGCTCGCGCGTGCGGCCGTGGATGGTCAGCATGGCGATGCCGGCGGCCTCGAACAGCCGCGCCAGCCGCAGCGCGTTGCGCTCATCCGCGCTCCAGCCGGTGCGCATCTTCAGCGTGACCGGCACGCCGCGCGGCGCACATACGGCCACGACCGCCTCGGCGATCTCCAGCGCCAGCGCCTCGTTGCGCATCAGCGCCGAGCCCGCCCACTTGTTGCAGACCTTCTTGGCCGGGCAGCCCATGTTGATGTCGATGATCTGCGCGCCTCGCTCGATGTTGTGCACGGCCGCCTCGGCCAGCATGGCCGCATCGGTGCCGGCGATCTGCACGGCGATGGGGCCCGGCTCGCCGCTGTGGTCGGCGCGGCGCGAGGTCTTGAGGCTGTTCCACAGCTCCTTGCGCGAGGTCACCATCTCGCTGACCGCATAGCCCGCGCCCAGGCGCCGGCAGAGCTGGCGGAAGGGCCGGTCCGTCACCCCCGCCATCGGCGCCACGAAGAGCCGGTTGGGGAGAAGGTGGGGGCCAATTTGCACGCCGGTCTGCACGGAGGTCTGCTCAAAAATGAGGCGCGATTGTAGCCAGCCGACGGCATCGACAATGCCGCGATGGAAGTCTGGCTCTCGCAGTTCATCAGCGGCTTGCTCGCCGCCCTGGCCCTGCCCCAGGTCGGCCTGGTCGCGGTTTTCGTCATCAGCTTCGTGTCGGCGACGCTGCTGCCGCTGGGCTCGGAGCCGGCCGTCTACTTGGTCGTCAAGGCCGACCCGGGCATGTTCTGGGCGGTCATCGCGGTGGCCACCGTCGGCAATACGCTGGGCGGCGCGGTGTCGTGGTGGATGGGCTATGGCGTCGAGAAAGCGGTCGAGGCCGTCAAGCACCGCGAGCCCTCGCATTCACGCGCGATGCGCTGGCTGCAGCACTTCGGCCCCAAGGCCTGCGTGATGAGCTGGCTGCCCATCGTCGGCGACCCGCTCTGCGCCGTGGCCGGCTGGCTCAAGCTGCCGTTCTGGCCCTGCGTGGGCTGGATGGCGCTGGGCAAGTTCCTGCGCTTTTTGATCTATACCGTCGCCCTGATTTGGCTGATTCCCGAGACCTGGATTTCATGAACACTACCGCCTACCAAGACCTCGCCGCCCGCCAGCAACGCCTGCACCGCCTTGGGCACCTGCAGGCCATCGCTCAATGGGACCAGGCGGCCAACATGCCGGCCAAGGGCAACGAGGCGCGCAGCCTGGCCCTGGCCGAGATGGACGGCCTGTTGCATCAACTGGCGACCGACCCGGCGCTGGCCGGCCTGCTGGACACCGCCGCTGCCGAGTCGCTTGACGACACGCAGCGCGCCAACCTGCGCGAGATCCGCCGCGCCTGGCGCGCCGCCAATGCGCTTCCGCAGGCGCTGGTGGAGGCCAAGAGCCTGGCCAACAACCGCTGCGAGCATGCCTGGCGCAGCCAGCGCCCGGCCAACGACTGGGCCGGCTTTGCACCGAACTTGCGCGAGGTGCTGAAGATCGCGCGGCAGGAGGCCGAGCTGCTGTCGCAAAGCGCGGGCCTGTCCAAGTACGACGCGCTGCTGGATATGTACGAGCCGGGCATGCGCAGCGCCGATGTGGAACGTGCGTTTGCACCGCTGCGCAGCTGGTTGCCGGGGCTCATCCGCGATGTCATCGCCAGGCAGGCCAACGAGACCGTCATCGAGCCGGTTGGTCCCTTCCCCGCTGCGGCGCAAAAGGCGCTGGGCCTGGACGCAATGAAGCTACTGGGCTTCGACTTCGACGCGGGCCGCCTGGACGAGAGCACCCACCCCTTCTGCGGCGGCGTCCCCGAGGACGTGCGCATGACGACGCGCTACCGCGAAGACAACTTCCTGCCCGCCCTGATGGGCACCATCCACGAGACCGGCCACGGTCGCTATGAGCAGGGCCTGCCCCGCGAGCTGCTCGGCCAGCCCATCGGCCGCGCGCGCTCCATGGGTATCCATGAAAGCCAGAGCCTGTCCTTCGAGATGCAACTGGGCAGCCACCCGGCCTTCGCCGGCCTGCTGTCGCCGTTGCTGGTCAAGCACTTCGGTGACCAGCCCGCCTTCGAGCCCGGCAACCTGCACAAGCTGCTGACGCGCGTGCAGCCCGGCTTGATCCGCGTCGACGCCGACGAGGTGACCTACCCTGCCCACATCCTGCTGCGCTTCGATATCGAGCGGGCGCTGATCGAAGGCGACGCCGAGGTCGACGACATCCCGGCACTGTGGGACGCGAAGATGGCCGAGCTGCTCGGCCTGGACACGCGCGGCAATTTCAAGGACGGCCCGATGCAGGACGTGCACTGGCCGGCCGGGCTGTTCGGCTACTTCCCCTGCTACACGCTGGGCGCGATGTATGCGGCGCAATGGTTCGCGACCATGCGGGCCCGCCAACCGGCGCTCGACGAACAGATCGCCCGCGGCGAGCTGGGCGGCGTGTTCGACTGGCTGTCCACCCATGTCTGGCAGGCGGCCAGCCGCCATGAGACGCCCGAACTCGTGCAGCGGGCCAGCGGCGAGGCGCTGAACCCCGCCCACTTCGAAGCACACCTGCGCGGTCGCTATCTGGGCGCCTGAGCCGCACCGCAGCGCCAGCTATCCGGCGTCGGCGCAAAAAAAGAGGGCCGCCCCGGCGGGGGCGGCCCAATCACGTCCAACGATCTCTCTGTGTCAAACCCACTGCGCTTCCCCGGCCCCCCGGCCATCTCCGCGCGTGGCGCCCAGGCTTTGTTGCTCTACCCGGGCTAGGCCGCCGCTACTTCGATCAGCGACCATGAAGTCATTCTGAACACGTCGGCTCGCGCTGCCATCCCCGCAAGCCGAGGGGGCGGCATGACAAGGCGTGAAGCCCATCACAACAGCAGCGCCAGCCGCTCCAGGATCAGCACGGCGAAGAAGGCCAGGCCAGCGATCAGCGTCCATTTCATGATGACGATGCCCATCCGCCGCCAGCGCAGCTGCCCGGTCGCGATGGAGAGCGCGAAGCAGAGCACGGCCGAAAACAGCAGCAGGCCGATGACGAGGCGGGCGATCAGCATCAGGCGCTTGCAGCCTGCGCCAGCATTTCTTCCAGGGACTTGAAGTAGCGCGCATGCGTACGCCGCAGGCCGGCTTCGTCCAAGGCCTCCAGAAGCACCACTTCGCGCTCCTGCTTTTCCTTCAGCAATTGAATCTCAAGCGCGCTGCGGGCGGCCTGCGCAGCTGGCCGGCAGGTGTCATCGAATGACACCATGCCAACAAGCCGCTCCGCTTTCCAGTCGTAGTCGATCAAGTAAATCATGCGTGGTTCAAATCAAAGGGCCGATTGATTCCAGAACGTCCTTCAAGCCTTGGCGGTCCAGGCGCGTAGGCGGCAAACCCGGCAACAGCTGGACTTCGTGTCGGCCGAGGACTGGCCCGACGGTTGGATCTTCCTCGTACCGCTCGATGATGTCGACCGCCGCTGAGAGCCAGTCCAGCCACTGACGCACATTTGCGCTGCCGCCGCCGTACTTGATCTCTATGCCACGGCGGTCTGCAATCAATTCGCAAAGCTGCGCCCACAGATGCTGCAATTCAGTCCTGACCTGGATCTCCACCCAGCGGCCCTGCAGCTTTATCACGAGGTGGAGCGCGCGATAGCCATGACTCGGCTTTGAAAGGCGGTCGATCAGCTTGTGCGCTGGAAAACGCTCCACGAGCAATTCGACGTGAGCCCGTTGTGAACGGCGCGTCGGAACGACGACTCGGCAGCCTGCGATGTCTTGCATTGTGGACAACCGCGTGCCTTCACGGCGAAGTTTCGCCACGATGGCTCGCGTGGACTTGGCGGGCCGCGCGGTGGACTCCAGCTGGAAGTCTTTGCGGAGGGCGTTCAGCACTTCCGTGCTGGCTGGTGCAAAGGAGTTCCGATAAACATCCAGCGCGCGCAAGTCAGATTCAGTGACCGTGTCGCGCAACCGTTCGCCGAGTTTGTCAATCTGGTTCGGCGTCATCACTGAGCTACCAGGCCGGGGCCAGCTCGGCAAAGCCCTTGGGCGCCTCGCGCGCGTCATCGAAGCTGACGACCTCATAGGCCGACTCATCCGCCAGCAGCGCGCGCAGCAGCTTGTTGTTCAGTGCATGGCCGCCCTTGAAGGACGTGTAGGCAGCCAGCAGCGGCATGCCGGCGACCTGCATGTCGCCGATGGCGTCAAGGATCTTGTGCTTGACGAACTCGTCGTCGTAGCGCAGGCCGTCGGCATTGAGCACCTTGTAGTCGTCGACGACGATGGCGTTGTCCATCGAGCCGCCCAAGGTCAGGCCACGCGAGCGCATCAAGTCGATGTCGGCCGTCATGCCGAAGGTGCGGGCGCGGGCGATGTCCTTCTTGTAGGCGCCCGAGCCCATGTCGAACACGAACTGGCTGCCGGTGGCCGCCACGGCCGGGTTGTCGAACTCGATCTCGAAGCTCAGCGTGTAGCCATGGTGCGGTTCCAGCCGGGCCCACATCAGCTTTTTGCCCTCGCCCTGACGGACCTCGACGCGCTTCTTCACGCGCAGGAAGCGCTTGGGCGCGTCCTGCATGAGGATGCCGGCGGACTGCAGCAGGAAGACGAAGCTGGCGGCCGAGCCGTCCAGCACGGGCACCTCGTCAGCGTTGATGTCGATGATGAGGTTGTCCAGCCCCAGCCCGGCGCAGGCGGAGAGCAGGTGCTCGATGGTCTGCACCTTCGGCGCGCCCGGGTCGCCGCCGGGGCTGATGGTCGTGGCCATGCGGGTGTCGCTGACCGACATGACGCCGACCGGGATATCCACCGGCGGGCAAAGGTCGACACGGCGGAAGACGATGCCGGTGTCGACCGGCGCGGGCCGCAGCGTCAGCTCGACCTTCTGGCCGCTGTGGATGCCCACGCCGACAGCGCGCGTGATCGACTTCAGGGTGCGTTGCTTGACCATGGGCGCGATTGTCGGGGAAGACCCTAGGCCTTTCGCTCCACGGGCAATCGCAGCGACAGCCGCGTGCCCATGCCGGGGCTGGAGTCGATGCGCAGCTTGCCGCCCAGGCGCTGAGCACGCTTGATCTGGCTCTTCAGGCCGCGGCCGTGCTGGATGGTCTGCAGGTCGAAGCCAGCCCCGTCGTCCTCGACGCGGATCTCGACATAGGTGTCGTGGTGGCGGGTGACCATGCGCACGCGGCTGGCCTGGGCGTGCTTGAGCACGTTGTTCAGCGCCTCCTGCATCAGGCGCAGCACATGCAGGGCGTCGGGCGGCTCCAGCCAGGGCAGCGGCGGCAGGTCCTGCACATCCCAATCGAGCTTGAGGCCGCCAATCTGCAGGCGCTTGCCGAGGCGGTAGCGCATCGTCGCCAGCAGCGACACCAAGTCGTGGCCGACCGGTTCCAGCGAGTCGATGACCAGACGCAGGTCGTCCACGCATTCGCGCAGCACCTCCACGCATTGCTCGTGCGACATGCTGCCCTGCTCCATCGCCACCAGCGCCGACAGCAGCGACGAGCCCAGGCCGTCGTGCATGTCGGCCATGATGCGCTGGCGCTCCAGCAGCAGCGCCTGCTGACGCTCGGCCTCGCGCAGCTGGGCATTCTGGGCATGCAGCACCGAGACCTGTTCGTCCAGGTCCTCCTGCAGCTGGCTGTTCTCGGCCTTGACCTGCTCGACGGCACCGACGTAGCGGCGCTGCACGGCATGCAGGAAGCTGAGCATGACGATCAGCGTCGCGAACGGCATCAGGAAGAAATGCTCGGGCCAGGCCCAGCCCGCCAGCACGGCCAGGTCATGGGCGCCGATGAGCACGCCGATGATCAAGGCCAGCGCCATGACGCGCAGCTCGGTGCGGCGCTCGCGCCAGGCCAGCCAGGCGACCCAGGCCGTGCCGATGGCCGCCACGCCCGCCGTCACCGCATATTGCAGGACGACCATGTCGAGCTGGCGCAGCCACAGCGGCATGCTCAGCATGCTGACGGCCAGCACGCTGGCGATCAGCGCCCATTCCAGCCAGCGCATGCGTCGGCTCGCGAAGCGCAGCGCGAACAGCAGCGCCGTCAGCATGACCCAGCCCATCGAAGCATGCGTGGCCCACCAGAACCAGTCCTGCGCCACCGCCGACGCCGGCAGGCTGACGTAGTAATGCAGGTTGCGCACCAGCCAGGCCGCCGCACCGAGTGCGAACAGGCCGTAGATGGCCTCGGCGGGCCGGCGCACCCAGAGCGTCAGCGCAAACAGGCCGAGGACGGCGAGCGTCAGGCTGACGGCCTGCGGCAGCCCGGTTTGCGCGCGCACGCGCCAAAGCCAGCGCTTCTCCAGTTGGTCGCGCGGCGCCACCCACATGCGCGACACGGTGTGGAAGCTGCCCGCCGGTACCGGCAGCGCGACGACGATGTCCAGCCCCTGTGCCCCCACGCCCGGCAGCGGCAGCCAGATAGGTTGCACCCATTGCTCACGCTCGGCATGCTGGTTGTCCAGCAGCAGCTGCCAGCCCTGGTCCGAGCGCGCCAGCACGGCGGCCGACAACGTGACCAGGCGGGGCATATACAGGGCCATCGCCGCCTTGCGGCCGGGCGGCACGTGCAGGCGGTACCAGCGCATCTCGTAGCCTCGCGCATTGCTGACCATGGCAGCTCCGGGGCGTGGCTGCACGTCGGGCATGGCCACCGGCTGCCAGGCGGCGCCGTCGGCAGGCGGGAGCAGCTCTGCGGGCAGCGCCAGATGGGCGCCGCCGCTCACCGTGTGCTGTCGCAGCGCCGCCCACCAGGTGTCGAGCTGGTCGCGCGTCCAGGCGCTGGTGGCCAGCTCCGCAGGCGCCGAATCGTCACCGGCAATGCGCGTGCTGGGCTGGGGCAGGCGTTGCGCCAGCGCGGGCAGACAGGCCACCAACAGCAGCAACAACAGCCAACTGCGCAGCGTGTGGCCCAACTCACGCATCCCGATGAATTCTTCTGGCGATTGACATGGGGCGCGAGCATGCCACAGGGGGGTGGCCGCCCCCCACTCCGGCGTGACCGCCCGATCCGCTGGGGCGACCGTTCAGCCGGCGGCCACGGGCAGGCTCTTGCGCGCCGCCTCGCGCAGCTGCCGCGACAGCGCCACATCGCCCACCGCACGCGACAGCAGCAGCGCGCCAACCAGCGTCGACAGCATCGCCAGCGCCTGGCTGCGGCGTTCGGCGGCATCGCCGCCGGGCATCTGTGAGGCCAGCGTCGCCGCCATGCTCTCGACGCCTTCCGCGAAGACCTGCTGCACCGCCGGCCCGCCGCGCGCCGCATCGCCGGCAAGCGCCACCAGGCCGCAACCGGCGCCGATGTGGTCGCGATGCGCGTCCGACAGATAGGCCTTGACCCAGGCCGACAGGTTGCGCTCGGCCTGCTGCTGCCACTGCGCCCGGTTGGTCGCCAGCGCGCGCTGACTGGCCTGGGCGGCGAGGTCCTCCTTGGACTCGAAATGGCCATAGAAGCCGCCGCGCGTCAGGCCGGCGGCCTGCATCAGGTCGTTCAGACCGATGCCGTCAAAGCCGCGCTCACGGAACAACTGGGCGGCGCTGTCGAGGATGCGTTCGCGGTTCTCTTCGGCCTGGGCGCGGCTGACCTTCATGGCGGTCTCCTGGGGTTTCTGGCAGATGGGCTTGACGGAGTTTATATGTTGAACGACATTTAACTCAATCATGTCAGTCGACATGAATACACGGATGTGAAGGAAACACCATGCAGCTCAAGAACGCCGTCGTCTTCGTCACCGGTGCCAATCGCGGCCTCGGCCGCGCCTTTGCCCAGGCCGCGCTCGCCGCGGGTGCCGCCAAGGTCTATGCCGCCGCGCGCGACCCCGACAGCATCGACCTGCCCGGCGTCGTGCCGGTGGCACTCGACGTGACCGACGCGGCCCAGGTCGCCGCGGCCGCCGCACGGTGCACGGATGTCACGCTGCTGATCAACAACGCCGGCGTCTCCCAGGGCGCGGGCGTGCTCGCCGCCGACGCGATCGCCACGGCACGCCGGCACTTCGAGACCAACGTCTTCGGCGTCTGGGCGCTCACCCAGGCCTTTGCGCCGACGCTGCAGGCCAACGGCGGTGGCGCGGTGCTGAACGTGCTGTCGGTGCTGAGCTGGTTGACGCTGCCCGGCCTGACGCCCTACAGCGCCAGCAAGTCTGCGGCCTGGGCGCTGAGCAACGGCCTGCGCAACGAGTTGAAAGCCCAGGGCACGCAGGTGACCAGCCTGCACGTCGGCTACATGGACACCGACATGACCCGCGGCCTGGACGCGCCCAAGTCCGCTCCCGCCGATGTCGCCCGGTTGGCGCTCGATGGCATCGAGGCCGGGGCCTTCGAAGTGCTGGCCGACGAACTCAGCCGGCACGTCAAGCAGAGCCTGGCCACGTCGGCGCCGGCCTACGCCGCCTGATCTTTCGCAACAGCAGAATGCCATGGTCGGGTCCCCTGCCCTTGCCGCCTCGCCGGCGGTCGACGTCAACGGCCGCATGGCGGCCGCACGCCATGCCTTCTCGGCGCCGGAGCGCATCGCGCTGAGCGCCAGCGAGCGCGCGCTGCTGGCCGGCGTGGCAGAGCCGCCCTTGCGCCATGAGGGCATCAAGCTGGCGCGCTGGACACTGGGTGCGGGCCCGCGCGTCGTCCTGGTGCACGGCTGGAACAGCCGCGGCGCCCACCTGCTCGGCTTCGCCCGGCCGCTGGTCGAGGCAGGCTTCTCGGTGACGCTGTTCGATCTGCCGGCTCACGGAGATTCGGGGGGGCATGCATCCAGCGTCGTGCACGCCGGCCGGGCGCTGCGGGCGCTGATGTCGGCCATCGGCGACGTCCACGCCGTCATCGGCCATTCGATGGGTTCGGCCGCAGCGCTGCTGGCCTTCGCCCACGGGCGGCAGGTCCGGCGCAGCGTGCATCTCGCCGGGCCGTCGTCGCTGACGCCCATGATCAAGGGCATCGCCAGGGCCCACGGTCTCGATCCTGTAGACGCCGCCGCGTTCGCCGGCTGGGTCGAACGATTCATCGGAACGCGCATGGCCTACGTCGACCTGGAGCGGCTGCAGCACGGCCTGCGCCATCCCGGCCTGATCGTGCACGATCCCGAGGACCGCACCGTGCCTTTCGCGGCGTCGCAGGCGTTGCACGCCGCTTGGGACGGCTCGCTGCTCGACACGGCCGCCGGCCTGGGCCACCGTCGCCTGCTCGCGGATGCCGACGTCATCGCGCGCAGCGTCGCCTTCGTCGCCGCCGGGCGGCCGCGATGAGCGCCGTTCCCCGCCCCTGGCTGCTGACGCTGGCCACCTTGTCCACCAAACATCCGCGCGGTTCGTTGCGCCGGTGCTGGCGGGGCTCGCACTGGCGCGCGGCCCTGTCGCCCTGCTCGGCGATGCGCGCTTCATGCGCCCGCGCCTCCCGACAAAACAAGAGCTCTTTGTGCGTTGGCTGAGAGCGCTTCAACGCGGCGATCCGACCATGCGTTCTGTGAGAGTCACTTGCAGGCGACTACAGCAAACCGCACTTCAGACTCTGTCACGTAGAGGCATCACTACCTGACGCGCAAAGAGCCAAGCAAAAAAGGGCGAGCCGTCTGGCCCGCCCTTCTCTATGGAGACCGTGCTCAGTCCGCTTGCTTGCGCAGGAAGGCCGGGATCTCGATCTCGTCCATGCCGTTGGACGACAGCGCCTCCACCTTGGCAGCGGCGCTGCCGGACCGGCCATGGCGCCAGACGCTCGGCACATTGGCGTTGGCAAAGTCACCCAGGCCCAGGCCGACATTGGCCTGCTGCGCGTTCGGCGTAGCCATAGAAACGGCCTGGGTCAACACGGGCATGCCGTCGGTGCCATTGCGCACCACCGGCTGGGTCTGGATGACCTGCAGCGGCGCCTGCTGGCGGGCCCGGCCGGCGGTCAGGCCGGTGGCGATGACGGTCACGCGCAGCTGGTCACCCAGGCTCTCGTCATAGGCCGTGCCATAGATGATGTGGGCTTCTTCCGAGGCGTAACGCTTGATCGCGTTCATCGCGTTGCGTGATTCGCTCAGCTTGAAGTTGGCGCGGCTCGCGGCAATCAGCACCAGCACGCCACGTGCGCCGGACAGGTCGATGCCCTCCAGCAGCGGGCAGGCCACGGCGGCCTCGGCGGCCTTGGTGGCGCGGTCCGGGCCGCCGGCTTGCGCCGTGCCCATCATCGCCTTGCCCGGTTCGCTCATCACGGTCTTGACGTCTTCGAAGTCGACGTTGACCAGCCCTGGGATGTGGATGATGTCCGAAATGCCGCCAACGGCGTTCTTCAGGACGTCATTGGCGTGCGCGAAGGCCTGATCCTGGGTGACGTCGTCGCCCAGCACGTCAAGCAGCTTGTCGTTCAACACGACGATCAGCGAGTCGACATTGGCTTCGAGTTCGGCCAGGCCGGCGTCGGCAGCCTTGGCGCGCCGGCCACCTTCAAATTCGAAGGGCTTGGTGACGACACCGACGGTCAGGATGCCCATTTCCTTGGCGACGCGCGCAATCACCGGCGCAGCGCCCGTGCCGGTGCCTCCGCCCATGCCGGCAGTGATGAACAACATATTGGCGCCGGCAATCGATTCACGAATGCGAGATTCGGCTTCCTCGGCGGCCGAACGGCCCATTTCGGGTTTGGCACCTGCGCCAAGGCCCGACGTGCCGAGTTGCAGCAATTGGTCGGCCTTGGAGCGGTTGAGCGCCTGCGCATCGGTATTGGCGCAGATGAATTCCACCCCTTGAACGCCCTGGGCGATCATGTGATCCACGGCGTTACCGCCGCCACCACCGACCCCGATCACCTTGATTTGGGTGCCTTGGTCAAACTCTTCGATCATCTCGATGGGCATATAAACCTCCTAACTGGTGCAATTGTGCCGTGGCACTGAATGAATGACTAGTTGCTGAAACAACTTTTTCGTGGCAAGTCGAGGCCGACCGTGGTTTTTAGGGGGTCAAAAATTCCCCATGAACCAGTCCTTGATACGGCCGAGCAGGGTTTGCACGGAGCCCGCCTGCTGCGCCGCCTTGAAACCCCGGCTGCGCGACAGCCTGGCTTCTTCGAGCAAACCCATGACGGTGGCCGATCGCGGGTTGGCCACCATGTCCGACAACGCGCCGGAATAGGTTGGCAGACCGCGCCGGACGGGTTTCAGGAAAATGTCTTCCGCGAGTTCGACCATGCCGGGCATCACCGCCGATCCGCCGGTCAGCACAATTCCGGAGGACAGCAATTCCTCATATCCGCTGTCGCGAATGACCTGGTGGACCAGGGAAAAGATTTCCTCGACGCGCGGCTCGATGACGCCGGCCAGCGCCTGCTTGGACAACATCCGCGGGCTGCGGTCTCCCAGGCCGGGCACTTCCACCTGGTCGGACGGGTCGGCCAGCAGCTGCTTGGCCACGCCGTACTCGACCTTGATTTCCTCGGCGTCCTTGGTCGGCGTGCGCAGGGCCATCGCGATATCGCTGGTGATCAGGTCGCCGGCGATCGGAATGACGGCGGTATGCCGGATGGAGCCGCCGGTGAATATCGCCACATCCGTCGTGCCGGCACCGATATCCACCAGGGCCACGCCCAGGTCGCGCTCGTCGGCGGTCAGCGCCGCATGGCTGGAGGCGCTCGGGTTCAAAACCAGCTGGTCCACCTCCAAGCCGCAGCGGCGCACACATTTGACGATGTTTTCGGCGGCACTTTGGGCACCGGTCACGATATGGACCTTGACCTCCAACCGGCCCCCGCTCATGCCGATGGGCTCTTTCACCTCGTGGCCGTCGATGACAAATTCCTGCGGCTCGACCAGCAGCAGGCGCTGGTCGTTGGGGATATTGATGGCCTTTGCGGTTTCAACGACCCGCGTCACGTCGACCGGCGTGACCTCCTTGTCCCGCACGATGACCATGCCGGTGGAGTTCTGGCCACGGATATGGCTACCCGTGATCCCCGTGTAAACCCGGGATATTTTGCAGTCGGCCATCATTTCGGCCTCTTTCAAGGCCTGCTGGATGGACTGCACGGTCGCGTCGATATTGACGACCACGCCGCGCTTGAGGCCGTTGGAGGGCGCGACGCCGAGCCCGGCGATGCGCAAATCCCCGCCCGGCAAAACCTCGGCGACGACTGCCATGATCTTGGCGGTCCCAATATCCAGCCCGACGACCAAATCCTTGTATTCCTTGGCCATATCGTCCTCAGCGTTTCTTATTTACGGGTTTACCCGGCATTTCTGTCGTCACGCCGCGCAGCCTGACCGCGTAGCCGTCGGCATGGCGCAGGTCGGCCGACAGCAGCGGGCTGCCGTAGGTCGCGCTGACCTGCGGGATGGATTGGGCAAAGCGGCCAAAGCGTTCGACGACATCGGCCTGGCTGCCGCGGCCGAGTTCGACGACGGCGCCGTTGCCGAAGGTGGCGCGCCAGGAGCCGCGGCCCGACAGATCCAGACGCTCGATGCTTTCACCCAGCCGCTGGGCGGCCGGCGACAGGGCGCCCCACATCCGCAGCATGCTGTCGGCGGCATGCGAAGGGCCGGCCAGCACGGGCAAGGTCTCGTCCTCGACATCGCCGAGGTTGGCGTGGAAGACCTCGCCGAAGCTGTTGACCAGCGCCCGCTCGGCTGCGGCCTCGGTGGCCGAGTCGGCCCCGTCGGCACGCGCCTCCCAATAGGCGGCGGCGCGGTGCTCTTCGAGCGTGACCTTGAGCCGCATCGGCCAGACGCGTGTGAGTTGCGCATGCCTCACCCAGGGCACGGCCTCGAAGGCGGCGCGACCTTCTGCCAGGTTCATGCTGAGGAAGGAGCCTTGCAGACGCGAGAGTGCGTTGGCACGCAGCGATGCAACGCTGTTGCGGCTGACGTCGCCTTCGACCTGCACGGCACGAAGGTTGAACACCTGCAGGCCCACCACCCAGCGAAGGGCCGCCCAGGCCGCCGTTGCCAGCAGGGCCGCCACGAGCAGGGCCGACACCGCATTCATCAGGCGGACGTCGGACGGCAGCGCGGCGGCGGCGGCGGAGTTCATCCAGTCAATCACGCGCGGTCGAGCCGCGCCTGGGCGAGCAGCCACAGGCACAGGTGCGGATAGTCGATGCCCACGGCCTGCGCGGCCTTGGGGACGAGGGAGTGCGAGGTCATGCCCGGGCTGGTGTTCATCTCCAGCAGGAAGGGCTTCATGTCGGCCTTGCGCAGCATCAGGTCGGCGCGGCCCCAGCCGCGGCAGCCGAGCAGGCGGTAGGCGTGCAGCACGAGTTGCTGGATCTCGGCTTCGAGCGCTGCGGGCAAGGTGCCGAACAGGTATTTCGTGTCATTGGAGACGTACTTGTTCTCGTAGCTGTAGTCGCCGCCCTCGGCGCGGATCTCGACCACCGGCAGCGCGACGGCGCCGGCGCCCTGGCCCAGCACGGCACTGGTGACCTCGGGGCCTTCGATGCATTGCTCAAACAACAGCTCGTCATCGAAGCCGAGCGCCAGCTCGACGGCGCCCTGCATGTCCGAGTAGCCGGCGGCCTTGGTGATGCCGATGCTGCTGCCCTCATGCGGCGGCTTGACGACGACGGGCAGACCAAGTTCGTCGGGAATCGTGCGGATGCGCTCACGCGTCAGCTCAGTGCGGGACAGGGCCAGGTATTGCGGCGTCGGCAAGGCCTCGTTGGCCCACAGCCGCTTGGTCATGGTCTTGTCCATCGCGACGCCGGAGGCCGTCACGCCGGAGCCCGTGTAGGGGATGCCCAGCCATTCGAGGGCGCCCTGGATCGTGCCGTCCTCGCCGCCGCGGCCATGCAGCGCGATGAAGGCGCGCGTGAAGCCCTCGTCCTTGAGCGCCTGCAGCGGTCGCTCGGCGGGGTCGAAGCCGTGGGCGTCCACGCCGATGGACTGCAGCGCCGCGAGCACGCCATGGCCGCTCATCAGCGACACCGGCCGCTCGGCGCTGTGGCCGCCCAGCAGCACGGCGACGCGGCCGAGGCTTTTCGCATCGATGTTCAGGTTGATCGGCGGGTTCATGCCGAAGCTCCTTCAGGGAAATGCGCCGCCACCCGCCCCGGCAGCGAACTCATCGAGCCCGCGCCCATGCCGATGACGACATCGCCGGCGCGCGTCAGCGCCGCCAGCGCGGCCGGCATGTCGGCCACGCCGGGCACGAAATGCGGCGTGCCGACGGCCTCGGCGAGCGCCGCGCCGGTGGCGCCCTCGATGGGCGCCTCGCCCGCCGAATACACCTCGGTCAGCAGCACGACATCGGCGCCGCGCATCACGCGCACGAAATCGGCGAAGCAGTCCCGCGTGCGCGTGTAGCGGTGTGGCTGGAAGGCCAGCACGAGGCGGCGGCCCGGGTAGGCGCCGCGCGCGGCGGCGAGCACGGCGGCCATCTCCACCGGATGGTGGCCGTAGTCGTCGATCAACGCGAAGCGCCCGCCATCTGCGGCCGGCCATTCACCGTGCTTCTCGAAGCGGCGACCCACGCCGGAGAAGTTGGCCAGCGCCTTCAGGATGTCGGCGTCCGCGCAGCCCAGCTCGGTGGCGATGGCGATGGCCGCGAGGGCGTTGCGCACGTTGTGCTCGCCGGCCAGGTTCAGCAGCACCTCGATGTCTTCGCAAGCCTCGCGCTGACAGGTGAAGCGCATCTGCGCATCGGCCAGCGCCTGTACGTCGACCGCGCGCACGCTGACGCCGGCCGACAGGCCGTAGCTGACGACAGGGCGCTCGATGCGTCCGATCACCGCCTGCACGCCGGGGTCGTCCGCGCAGACCACCGCCGCGCCGTAGAAGGGCATGCGGTGCAGGAACTCGACGAAGGCCTCGTGCAACTTCTCGACCGAATGGCCGTAGGTGTCCATGTGGTCCTCGTCGATATTGGTGACGACGGCCAGCACGGGGCTGAGCTTGAGGAAGGAGGCGTCGCTCTCGTCGGCCTCGACGACGATGAACTCGCCCTGCCCGAGGCGCGAATTGGCGCCGGCGGCATTGAGTTTGCCGCCGATGACGAAGGTCGGGTCCAGGCCGGCCTCGACGAGGATGGCCGTGACCAGCGACGTCGTCGTCGTCTTGCCGTGCGTGCCGGCGATGGCGATGCCGCGGCGCAGCCGCATCAACTCGGCCAGCATGATGGCGCGAGGCACGACCGGGATCTGCCGGCCGCGCGCGGCCTGCACCTCGGGGTTCTCAGCGGCGACGGCGGTGCTGGTCACCAGGGCCTGCGCGTCGCCGATGTTGGGCGCCGCGTGGCCGATCTCGACGCGCAGGCCCAAGGCCCGCAGGCGCTCGGTCGTCGCGCTCTCGACGGCGTCCGAGCCTGTGACGCTGAAGCCGAGGTTGTGCAGGATCTCGGCGATGCCGCTCATGCCGGCGCCGCCGATGCCGACGAAGTGCAGTCTCTGTACGGCGTGCTTCACTTGAGCATTCCTTCGATCTCGTCGGCCACCCGCGCGGCGGCACGGGGCCGCGCCAGCGCGCGGGACTTCTCGGCCATGGCCAGCAGCGCGCTGCGGTCCAGACGGCTCAGCAGCTCGTGCAGACTGGCCGGCGTCAGCTCGGTCTGCGGCAGATGGATGGCCGCGCCGTGCTGGGCCATGAAGACGGCGTTGTCGCGCTGGTGCGAAGTTGTGCTGACGACCAGCGGCACCAGCACCGCGGCGCAGCCGGCCGCGCAAAGCTCGCTGACGGTGATGGCGCCGGCGCGGCAGACGACGACATCCGCCCAGGCCAGCGCCGCGGCCATGTCATCGATGAAGGGGCGCACTTCGGCCGTCAGGCCCGCATCGGTGTAGGCCTGCCAGACGGCGCCGAGATGGTCCTGCCCCGATTGGTGCAGGACCTGCGGGCGTTGCTCCTCGGGCCACAGCGCCAGCACCGCAGGCAAAGCCTCGTTGATCGCACGCGCGCCCAGCGAGCCGCCCAGTACCAGCAGACGCAGCGGACCGATGCGGTCAGCAAAGCGCTCGGACGGCAGCGGCAGCGCCTCGATCTCGGCGCGCACCGGATTGCCGCTGACGATGGCGCCGCGCGTCGAAGCCGCAGCCGCACCGTCGAAGCCGAAGGCGATGCGGCGCGCAAACGGCTTGAGCGCGGCGTTGCTCTTGAGCATCGCCGCGTCGGCGTTGACCAGCATCAGCGGGCGCCCGGTCAGTGCCGCGGTCAGGCCGGCCGGCACGCAGACATAGCCGCCCATGCCGAGCACGGCCGTCGCATGGCGCTGCTCGTAGACGCGCCGCGACTGGCCCAGCGACTTGAAGAAACCGACGATGCCGCGCAGCGTGTGCTTGAGTCCCTTGCCACGCAGGCCGGCGAAGGGCAGCGCGTCCAGTTCGATGCCGCGCGCCGGCACGAGGCGGTTCTCCATGCCGTGCGGCGTGCCTATCCACGACACGGTCCAGCCGCGGCGCTGCATTTCTTCAGCTACGGCGAGCCCGGGGATGACATGGCCGCCGGTGCCTGCGGCCATGACGACGAGGTGGCGGGTCATGCCACCGTCACCTCAAAGTAAATGCAACCACAGAGGCACGCAGACACCGAGGAACTCCTGGCTTTCCTCCGTGCCTCTGTGCCTCTGTGGTCGCTTTTCGTATTGCTCACGCGCGGCCCCCTCGCATGAGTTGCCTGTTTTCCAAGTCGATCCGCAGCACCACCGCCAGCGCCACGCAGTTCATCAGGATGGCCGAGCCGCCGAAGCTCATCAGCGGCAGCGTCAGCCCCTTGGTCGGCAGCGCGCCCAGGTTGACGCCCATGTTGATGAAGGCCTGGCCGCCCATCCAGATGCCGATGCCCTGCGCGTACAAGCCCGCGAACACGCGGTCCAGCGCGATGGCCTGGCGACCGATCAGGAAGCAACGGCGCGTCAGCCAGAAGAAGGCCAGGATGATGATCGCCACGCCGGCAAAGCCCAGCTCCTCGCCGATGACGGCCAGCAGGAAGTCGGTGTGGGCCTCGGGCAGGTAGTGCAGCTTCTCGACGCTGGACCCCAGGCCCTGGCCGAACCACTCGCCGCGACCGAAGGCGATCAGGCTGTGCGTCAGCTGGTAGGCCTTGCCCTGGGCGTACTTCTCGTCCCAGGGATTGAGGTAGGCAAAGATGCGTTCGCGGCGGAACTCGCTGAAGCTGATCATCAGCACGAAGGCGCCCACCAGCACCAGCGTGATGAGCAGGAACATGCGGCCGTTGACGCCGCCCAGGAACAGGATGCCCATCGCGATCGTCGCGATGACCATGAAGGCGCCCATGTCGGGCTCGGCCAGCAGCAGCAGGCCGACGAAGGCCAGCGAGATGGCCATGGGCGTGACGGCGCGGAAGAAGTTCTCCCGCGCGTCCATCTTGCGCATCATGTAGTTGGCCGCGTACAGCGCGATGCCGAACTTGGCCAGCTCCGAGGGCTGGAAGTTCATGACGCCCAGCGGGATCCAGCGCCGTGCGCCGTAGACGACCTTGCCGACGCCCGGGATCAGCACGATCACCAGCAGCACCAGCGAGATGACGAAGACCCAGGGCGCATAGCGCTCCCACAGCGCGACCGGGATCTGCACGGTGATGAGGCCGGCCGTCAGCGCAAAGCCGATGGCCACCATGTGGCGGGTCAGGAAATGCGTCGGCAGGTATTTGGCGAAGCGCGGGTTGTCGGGCAGCGCGATGGAGGCCGAATAGACCATCAGCAGGCCCACGGCCATCAGCGCGAGCACGACCCAGACCATCGTGATGTCGAAGCCCTGCAGCTGCGTGGGGCGACCGGCCGAGGTGGACACCCAGTCGCGCACCGGCACGCTGGCGTCCTCGGCGCCGTCGCGCTTCCACAGGGACTGCAGCCTGGCGGAGACGCCGCTCAGCATCGCGTTCACAACGTCACTCCGCGCTCATCGGCGAGTTGCTGCACGGCCGCGACGAAGACCTCGGCGCGGTGGGCGTAGTTCCTGAACATGTCCAGGCTGGCGCAGGCGGGGGACAACAGCACGCTGTCGCCGGATTGCGCTTGCGCCAGGCACCAGGCCGTTGCGGCTTGCAGCGTCTCGTGGCGCTGCAGCGGCACGCCGGTGCCGGCGAGTGCCGCTTCGATCTGCGGCCCGTCGCGACCGATCAGCGCCACGGCGCGGGCATGGCGGCCGACACCCGGCGCCAGCGGCGCGAAGTCCTGGCCCTTGCCATCGCCACCGAGGATGAGCACCAGCTTGGCCGGCGCGCGATCGGCGCCCAGGCCCGTGATCGCAGCGACGGTGGCACCGACATTGGTGCCCTTGCTGTCGTCGTAGAACTCGACGCCGTCGATGCTGCCGACCGCTTCGACGCGATGCGGTTCGCCGCGGTACTCGCGCAGGCCGTGCAGCATGGGCGCCAGTTCGCAGCCGGCGGTGGTTGCGAGCGCGAGCGCCGCCAGCGCATTCGCGGCGTTGTGGCGGCCGCGCACCCGCAGCGCGTCGGCCGGCATCAGGCGCTGGATGATGAGCGGCTCTGCCTCGTCGCCTCGTCTGCGCTTGATCGTCGGGTCCAGCTCCAGGGCGCGCACCAGCCAGGTCAGGCCGCCCTCGTCGACCAGGCCGAAGTCGCCGGCCGAGCGCGGCGGGTTCAGGCCGAAGCGCACGACCCGGCGCGACATGGTGCGGCCGGGCTTGCCGCGGCTGCCTTTGACGAACACCGGCGCCGGCACCAGGGCTTCGACATCGGCGTCATCGCGGTTGACCACCAGCACCGACTCGCGGCCGAAGACGCGCGCCTTGGCCCGGCCGTAGGCAGCCATGTCGCCATGCCAGTCGAGGTGGTCCTGCGTCAGGTTCAGCACGGCGCCGGCGGTGGGTTCGAAGCCCTGCACGCCGTCGAGCTGGAAGCTGGACAGCTCCAGCACCCAGACCTCGGGCAGGGTCTCGAACACCGGGCCGCGTGGGGGCGGGGGCTCGATGGGCAAGGGCGTGTCTTCGTCGGGAAGCACCGCCTGCGTTTCCACGACTTCCTCGACAGGTGCGTCTTCGATCTCGGCCGCAATCACTTGGCCCGGTGTTTGGACCGGCACCGGCTCGGGCTCCTTGTCCAGCGCCTCGCTCAGCGTGTCCAGCAGCGTCGGGCCGATGTTGCCGGCAATGGTCATGCGCTTGCCGGCGCGCTCGACGAGCAGCCCGGTCATGCAGGTCGTCGTCGTCTTGCCGTTGGTGCCGGTGATGGCGAGCACGGCGGGCGCATAGCCGTGTTGGGCCTTCAACGCCGCCAGCGCATCGGCGAACAGATCCAGTTCACCCCGCACCGCCGGGCCGTGGGCATAGACCGCTGCCAGGCGCTCGTCCAGTGGCGACAGGCCGGGGCTCTTGAGCACCGCGTTGAAGCCCGCCGCGATCTCTGCCGTCAACTCACCGCGGCTGAAGACCGCCGCATCACCCAGCGCGGCCAACTGCGGCGGCTGCTCGCGCGAATCCCACACCGTGACCTGCGCGCCGAAGCGCGCACACCAGCGGGCCATCGCGAGACCGGAGTCTCCGAGGCCCAGCACGAGCACGCGCTGTTGGGCGAATTGCGGCAGGTCCAGCTTCATGTGTCTACCGCAGCTTCAGGCTCGCAAGACCCACCAGGCACAGCAGCATCGTGATGATCCAGAAGCGGATCACGACCTGAGTCTCGTTCCAGCCGCTTTTCTCGAAGTGGTGGTGCAGCGGTGCCATCTTGAAGATGCGCCGGCCGGTGCCGAACTTCTTCTTCGTGAACTTGAACCAGCTGACCTGGATCATCACGCTCAGCACTTCGGCCACGAAGATGCCGCCCATGATGCCGAGCACGATCTCCTGGCGCGTGATGACGGCCAGCGTTCCCAGGCCCCCGCCCAAGGCGAGCGCGCCGACGTCGCCCATGAAGACCTGGGCCGGATGGGCGTTGAACCACAGGAAGGCCAGGCCTGCGCCGGCCATCGCCGCGCAGAAGATCAGCAACTCGCCGGCGCCCGGGATATAGGGCAGCAGCAGGTACTTGGAGAACACCGACGAGCCGGTCAGGTAGGCGAACAGGCCCAGCGCCGAGCCGACCAGCACGACCGGCATGATGGCCAGCCCGTCCAGGCCATCGGTGAAGTTCACCGCGTTGCTGGTGCCGACGATGACGAAGTAGGCCAGCGCCACGAAGCCCCACACGCCCAGCGGCATGCTGATGGTCTTGAAGAACGGGATGAGCAGGTCGGCCGACGGCGGCAGCGGCGTCGAGAAGCCGCTGGACACCCAGCGGAAGAACAACTGCACGACGCCGAGAAAGCTCGTCTCCGACACGCTGAACGCAAGATAGAGCGCCGCGACCAGACCGATCAGCGACTGCCAGAAGAACTTCTCGCGGCTGCGCATGCCCTCGGGGTTCTTGTCGACCACCTTGCGCCAGTCGTCCACCCAGCCGATGGCACCGAAGCCCATCGTGACCAGCATGACGACCCAGACGAAGCGGTTGCTCCAGTCGAACCACAGCAGCGTCGACACGCCGATGCCGATCAGGATCAGCACGCCGCCCATCGTCGGCGTGCCACTCTTGGCCAGGTGCTGCTGCACGCCGTAGGCGCGGATCGGCTGGCCGATCTTCATCGCCGTCAGGCTGCGGATGACCCAGGGGCCGAACGCCAGGCCGATCAACAGCGCCGTCATCGCCGCCATCACCGCACGGAAGGTGATGTACTGGAAGACACGCAGAAAGCCGAGGTCGGGATAGAGCCCCTGCAGCCACTGGGCCAGGCTAAGCAGCATGCGGGTCTCCGTTGGGGGTGTTGTTCTTCTGCAGTGCGGCGACCACTTGTTCCATCTTCATGAAGCGCGAGCCCTTGACCAGGGTCTGGGCCGCGTCGGGTTGTTCTGCAAGGGCGGCAATCAGCGCGGCCGTGTCGTCGAAGGCGCGGGCGCGCGGGCCGTAGGCCGCAGCGGCGTCGCGCGCGGCGGCGCCGGCCGTCCAGAGGTGGGCGATACCCCGCTCGCCCGCATAGGCGCCGACCTCGCGATGGAAGGCCGGGCCGTCGTTACCGACCTCGCCCATGTCGCCCAACACCAGCCAGCCCGCACCGGGCATGCCGGCCAGCACGTCGATGGCGGCGCGCACGCTGTCGGGGTTGGCGTTGTAGCTGTCGTCGATCAGCGTGCGGCCGCGTGCGTCGGTCTTCAGCTCCGAGCGCCCCTTGACGGCGCGGAAGGCTTCCAGCCCCTGGCCGATGGCGGACAGCGGTGCCCCGGCGGCAAGCGCGCAGGCGGCCGCCGCCAGCGCATTGCGCACGGTGTGCTCGCCGGCCATGTGCAGGGCGACCGGCACGCTGCCGGCCGGCGTGTGGACCTCGACCGCCCAGTGCGCGCCGATCCAGATGGCCTCGCCGGTGACGTCCGCCTCGCCGCGCAAGGCAAAGCTCAGGTGCGGGCGCGATCCAGCCAGCTCCAGCCAGATCGGCGCGCAGGCGTCCTCGGCCGGGAAGACGGCGCAGCCGGTCGGGCCCAGGGCCTCGATGACGACGCCGTTCTCGCGGGCGACGGCCTCGACCGTGGCCATGAACTCCAGGTGCTCGCGCTGGGCGTTGTTGACCAGGGCCACGGTCGGCTGCGTCATCGCCGCCAGCGGCGCGATCTCGCCAGGGTGGTTCATACCCAGCTCGACGACGGCGGCACGGTGGCTGACCTCGTCGTCATGGCGCAGGCGCAGCAGCGTCAGCGGCACGCCGATGTCGTTGTTGTAGTTGCCTTCGGTCGCCAGGGCCGCGTCGCCCACCCAGGCGCGCAGGATGCTGGCGATCATCTGCGTCGTCGTCGTCTTGCCGTTGCTGCCGGTGACGGCAATGACCGGCAACTGCTGCTGGCGGCGCCAGGCGGCGGCGAGCTGGCCGAGGGCGGCCTTGGCATCGGGCACCAGCAGGCCCGGCAGCGCGCCGAGGTTGCGCTCGGCCAAGGCCGCCACGGCCCCCGCGGCCTGGGCCTGGGGCAGGAAGTCGTGGGCATCGAAGCGCTCCCCGCGCAGCGCGACGAACAGGTCGCCGGTGCGCAGCGTGCGGGTGTCACTGTGCACGCGGGCGAAGGCCGTCGCGCCCTCGCCGACCAAGGTCGATCCTGGCAGCAGCGCCTGCGCCTGGGCGAGCGTCAGGAAACCACTCACAGCTCCACCCTTTCCAGCAGCGCCGCGCGCGCCTCAGCCACATCGGAGAAGCGCCGCCGCACGCCGTTCACTTCCTGGTAGTCCTCATGGCCCTTGCCGGCGATCAGCACGATGTCGCGCGAGCCGGCCTGCGTGATGGCAAAGCGGATGGCTTCCTCACGCGCTTCCAGCACGATGGCCTCGGGCGCCGCGACGGCGATATCGGCCAGGATCTGGGTGGGCGCCTCGGTGCGCGGGTTGTCGCTGGTCAGCAGGACGCGGGCGGCCTGGCGCGCGGCGATGGCGCCCATCTGCGGCCGCTTGCCGCGGTCGCGATCGCCACCGCAGCCAAAGACGCAGACCAGCTCGCCGCCGCGTGCCTGGGCCAGGCCTTGCAGGGCGGACAGCGCCTTGTCGAGCGCGTCCGGCGTGTGGGCGTAGTCGACCACGACCTGGGGCAGCTCGCGGCCATTGCCGACGCGCTGCATGCGGCCCGGCACCGGCGTCACCCGGCCCAGCACGCGGGCGACGCTGGCCAGCGCGACGCCCTGTGCGCGCAGCGCACCGGCGACGCCGAGCAGGTTGGCCGCGTTGTAGTCGCCGATCAGGCTGGTCTGCACGGGCAGGGACTCGCCCCCCTTGGCGTCCTGCTCGTGCAGCGCAAAGGCCAGGCCTTCGCCGGTGTAGTGCAGGTCCCGGGCCGACAGGCGCGCATCGCTGCGGCCGACGCCGGTGGTCCAGACATCCAGCGACGCCAGCTCGGCCGCGAGCTCCGCACCCTTGGGATCGTCGAGATTGACGACCGCCGCGCGCAGGCCGGGGAAGCTGAACAGTGCCCGCTTGGCCGCCCAGTAGGCGTCCATCGTGCGGTGATAGTCGAGATGATCCTGCGTGAAGTTGGTGAACACCGCCACACGCACGGCGCTGCCGGCCAGGCGGCCCTCGACGATGCCGATGCTCGAGGCCTCGATCGCACAGGCGGCAAAGGCGTCGTCGCGCATGCGCGCAAACGCCGCCTGCAGCAGCACGGGGTCGGGCGTCGTCAGGCCGTTGTACTCGAGCTTGGGCGGCTCGCCGATCCCCAGCGTGCCGACGACACCGCAGCGTTTTCCCAACTGCGCCATCGCCTGCGCGATCCACCAGGCCGACGAAGTCTTGCCGTTGGTGCCGGTGACGGCGATGACGTCCAGCGTGTCGGTGGGCTTGCCGAAGAAGGCAGCGGCGATCTCCCCGGTGCGGGCCTTCAGGCCGGGCAGCGAGGCGACGCGGGCGTCGACAAAGCCGAAGCGCTCCACATCGGCATCCTCGACCAGGCAGGTGGCCGCGCCAGCGGCGAGTGCGGCTGCAACGAACTCACGGCCATCGCGTGCATAGCCAGGCCAGGCGATGAAGGCGTCACCCGGCTGGACCTGGCGACTGTCGGTGCGCAGCGTGCCGGTGCACCACTCGGCGAGCCAGCGCGCCGCTGCGTCGGGGGACTTCAAACGAGTCAGCATCAAAAGCTTTCTTCCACGGGCACCGCCTTCTGGTTGGCGACGATCTGGCTCCTCACGTCCAGATCGGGCGCTACGCCGAGCAAGCGCAGCGTCTGCGCGGTCACCTCGCTGAACACCGGGCCGGCCACGGCGCCGCCGTAATAGGCACCGGCCGTGGGCTCGTCGACCATGACCGCGACAACGATGCGTGGTTTGTTGATCGGCGCCACGCCGACGAACCAGGAGCGGTACTTGTTGGTGTAGCCCCGGCCTTCTTGCTTGCGCGCCGTGCCGCTCTTGCCGCCGACGCTGTAGCCCGGCACCTGGGCCAGCCGCGCCGTGCCGGCGGGGCCGGCGGCGTCCTGCAGCATGCTGCGCACGTCGCGCGCGACCTGGGGGCTGAAGACGCGGATGCCGGCCACCGGCTCGTCATGCGGTTGGCGCAGCATGCTGACCGGGATGATCTCGCCGTCGCGCGCAAACACCGTGTAGGCCCGCGCCAGCTGGAACAGCGAGGCCGACAGGCCGTAGCCATAGCTCATCGTCGCCTGCTCGATGGGCCGCCAGGTCTTGTGGGGCCGCAGCTTGCCCGAGACCGCGCCGGGGAAACTGATCTGCGGCCGCTGGCCCAGGCCGATGGCCGTGAACATCTCGTGCATCTCGCGCGCCGGCATCTGCATGGCCAGCTTGGTCGTGCCGATGTTGCTCGACATCTGGATGACCTCGTGCACGGTGATCGTCCCGTGCGGCTTGGTGTCGGTGATGACCGCGCCCTGAAAGGGATAGCGGCCGTTGCCGGTGTCCACCAGGGTCTGCGGCTTGGCGCGGCCGCTCTCCAGCGCCAGGCCGGCGATGAAGGGCTTCATCGTCGAGCCGGGCTCGAAGACATCGGTCAGCGCGCGGTTGCGCAGCTGCTCGCCGGACAGGTGCTTGCGATTGCCAGGGTCGTAGCTCGGGAAGTTGGCCAGGGCCAGCACCTCGCCGCTCTGCGCGTCCAGCACGACGACCGAGCCGGCCTTGGCCTTGTTGGCGGCCACCGCGTCGCGGATGCGCTGGTAGGCGAAGAACTGCACCTTGGAGTCGACCGACAGATCGATGTCGTGCCCATTGGCGGCCGGCACGATGTCGCCGATGTCCTCGACGACGCGGCCCAGGCGGTCACGCACGACGGAGCGCGAGCCGTCGCGGCCCTGCAGCTCCTTCTGGAAGGCCAGCTCGATGCCTTCCTGACCGCGGTCCTCGACATTGGTGAAGCCGACGACATGGGCTGCCGCCTCGCCTTCGGGATATTTGCGGCGGTACTCGCGGTCCTGGAAGATGCCCTTGAGACCAAGGGCCTTCACCTGGGCGGCGGTCTCGTCATCGGCCAGGCGCTTGAGCCAGACGAAGCGCGTCTCGGGGTTGAGCTTGGCTTCGAGCTCGCTGCGCTTGATGCCCAGCACCTTGGCCAGGGCCTGGCGCTTCTCCGGGTCGGCATCGACTTCCTTCGGGATGGCCCAGATCGACGGCACCGCCACGCTGGCGGCCAGTACCTGGCCGCTGCGGTCGTTGATGCGGCCGCGGCTGGCTGGCAGTTCCAGCGTGTGGGCGTAGCGAGCCTCGCCCTGCTTCTGGAAGAACTCGGTGTGCAGGATCTGCACATAGACGGCGCGGCCCAGCAGGCCGGCGAAGGCCAGGCCGACGAGGGCAACCAGGAAGCGCGAACGCCACGGCGGCGTCTTGGACGCCAGCAGCGGGCTGGTGGAGTAGGTGACGCCCCGGCCCGAGCCCAGGGCGCGTGCGCCGGACTTCGGTTTGGTCACTGCGCCACCCCCGACGCCACGACAGCCGGCGAGATCAGCCGCATGCCCAGGCGCTCGCGCGCCACCTGCTCGACGCGCAGGTTGGTGGCTTGCGCATGACGCTCGGCCTTCAGGCGCTCGGCGTCCGCCGCCAGCCGCTGGCCCTCGGCCTTGGTGCGCTCGCGCTCGGCAAACAGACGACGCGACTCGTAAGCGTTGTGCACGAGCACGAGGCCGGTCGCCAGCACCGCCAGGATGAGCAGCAGATTGAGCTTGGCCACAGCGGCGATCAGGTCTTGAGCGGAGCGTCGGTGCGCTCGGCGATGCGCAGCACGGCCGAGCGCGCTCGCGGGTTGGCGGCCACTTCGGCGTCGCTGGGTTTGATGCGGCCCAGCGCGTTCAGGATCAACGGCGCCGGCTCGGCAAAGGGCGCGCGGCGGTCGAACACGGCCTTGCTGTGCTCGGCGATGAACTGCTTGACGCGGCGGTCTTCCAGCGAATGGAAGCTGATGACGGACAACCGCCCACCGGCCCCGAGGAGGCGCAGCGCGGCCCTCAGCCCTTGCTCAAGTTCCTCAAGCTCGCCATTGACATGAATCCGAAGGGCTTGAAAGGTACGCGTGGCCGGGTCTTGGCCGGGCTCGCGGGTCTTGACCGTGCGAGCCACGAGTTCGCGCAGCTCGTCGGTGCGCGTGAGCGGCGTGCCGGCTTCCCGGCGAGCAACAACCGCCTTTGCAATCTGTGAAGCAAACCGTTCTTCGCCATAGTCCTTGATCACCCGTGCAATGTCGCGCTCCTCGGCGCGCGCGAGGAAGTCCGCCGCGCTGATGCCGCGGGTCGTATCCATGCGCATGTCCAGCGGGCCGCTGAAGCGAAAGCTGAAGCCGCGCTCCGGGTTGTCGATCTGCGGGCTGGAGACGCCCAGGTCCAGCAGCACGCCATCCACCTGATGAACACCCATGCCCGCCAGTTGCTCGGCCATGTCGGCAAAGGCGCTGTGGCAGATGGAAAAGCGCGGGTCTTGAATGGCGGCCGCCGCGGCAACCGCCTCGGGGTCGCGGTCGATACCGATCAGCCGGCCCTGCGGCGCCAGCCTGGCCAGCAGTGCGCGCGAATGGCCGCCGCGGCCGAAGGTGCCGTCCACGTAGACGCCGTCCGGGCGCGAAAGCACACCGTCGACCGCCTCGTTCAGCAGCACGGTGGTGTGGCGGAACTCGGCGCTCTCGTTCACGTCGGCGCCCATCAGAAGCTGAAGTCCTTGAGCGCATCGGGCAGCGGCCCGGCCATCACCTCGGCCTCATGGGCGGCATGGGTCTGCGCATCCCACAGCTCGAAGTGGCTGCCCATGCCCAGCAGCATCACGTCGCTCGTGAGGCCGGCGCTCTTGCGCAGTTCGGGCGAGATCAGTACGCGCGATGCCGAGTCGATGTCGACGTCCATCGCATTACCGAGGAAAACACGCTTCCAGCCGGCCGCAGACATCGGCAATGCGGCCACCTTGTCCCGAAACGCCTCCCAGGTCGGGCGGGGAAACAGCATCAGACACCCGTCCGGATGCTTGGTGACGGTCAGGCGCCCCTGGCAGATCAGCTGCAGCACCTCACGATGCCGGCTGGGCACACTCAGGCGACCCTTGGCGTCTAACGCCAAGTTGGAGGCCCCCTGAAAGACGATTTCCGACACTTTTCACCACCATACGACACTTCTTCCCACTTTAAGTGCCGCACCCCACCCGGTCAAGGTTGCGCACAAGTTTTTTCAATGAAATCAATCACTTAGCGACAACTGGCATTATATACAGTTGTAGAAAAAATAGCGTTCAAAAATAAGGACTTGCCACTGCATTGAAAAGCTCCGCTTGAAGTGACGCGGCTGGCCAACCACCGCGTTGGCATGCATGAACGTGCAGTTGGCGCCAGAGGGGGATACCGGAACCGCCGGATTGAAGCGAGGGTTTTGCCGCACATATCACGGCGAGTCTTTGTAGCGGCGCGCTCATACCGCATGGGGGGCGGTGATTTCTGCTGAAATTTCAGGCTGTTACGGCCGCTCGGTCCGACGAGCCAGGCGGTGTTTCACCAATCGATCAAGGCGCTCCCATGAACTTCCTGTCCCACATGCGCATCGGGGCTCGCCTCGCCGCGGGTTTCGCGGTCGTCATCGCCTGCCTGATGGCCATGGCCGGCCTGGGCTACTACGGCATCCAGACACTGAACCACGAGGTCAGCCAACTGATCAGCAGCGACTACAAGGCCGTGGCGCTGGCCAACAAGGCCAAGGCTGAACTGGGCGACGCCTCGCGCAGCATGATGACGACGCTGATCATGACCGGCGAGGAGCAGATCAAGAAGGAGCTGGACACTGTCGCTGCGCTGATGGCGGCTCACGAGAAGACCATGGCCGAGCTGGAGCCGCTGCTGCGCGACGAGGCCAGCCTGGAGCAGCTCAAGGTCGTCAAGGAGGCCCGTGCCAAGTTCATGCCAGCGCAAGCCTCGTTCGTGAAGACCGTCGCCTCGGGCGACACCGAAGGTGCGCCGCTGAAGTTCCAGTTCTCGGTGCGCGCCGCCCAGATCAGGTACCTGGCCGCACTCGACAAGCTGGTTGAGACCCGCAATGCCGCCATGGACGAGGCCGGCCTGAAATCCAACGGCGTGGCCGGCAAGACCAAGCTGCTGCTGGCCGGCCTGGCCGTGGCGGCCATCGTTGCCAGCGTGCTGACCGGCGTGCTGGTCACGCGCGGCATCGTCGTGCCGCTGCGCGGCGCGGTGAGCGTGGCGCGCAAGGTGGCTTCGGGCAACCTGACCAGTGAGATCGAGGTGCGCAGCCGCGACGAGACCGGCGAGCTGATGCAGGCCCTGCACGACATGAACGAGAGCCTCAAGGGCATCGTCGGCCGGGTACGCGAGGGCACGGAATCCATTGCGGCGGCGTCCAGCGAAATCGCCAGCGGCAACATGGACCTGTCGGTGCGCACCGAAGCGCAGGCGGCGTCGCTGGAACAGACGCTGTCGGCCATGAAGACGCTGACGGACGCGGTGCAGCAGAACGCGCAGAACGCCCAGCAGGCCAATCAGCTCGCCAAGGCCGCCTCCCAAGTGGCTGGCGAGGGCGGCGCGGTGGTGGCCAAGGTCGTCACGACCATGGGCAGCATCGATGCCTCATCCAAGAAGATCGTCGACATCATCAGTGTCATCGACGGCATCGCCTTCCAGACCAATATCCTGGCGCTCAACGCCGCCGTCGAGGCGGCGCGGGCCGGCGAGCAGGGCCGCGGCTTCGCGGT
This sequence comes from Roseateles sp., assembly GCF_052436255.1. Classification (GTDB taxonomy): domain Bacteria; phylum Pseudomonadota; class Gammaproteobacteria; order Burkholderiales; family Burkholderiaceae_C; genus Pelomonas. The sequence goes on from NZ_JBQVNP010000016.1 coordinate 54,914, forward strand.
CGTTGCCGGCGAGGTGCGCTCGCTGGCCGGCCGCAGCGCCGATGCCGCCAAGGAGATCAAGCGCCTGATCGGCGACTCGGTCGAGAAAGTCGCCCAGGGCAGCGAGCTGGTGACGAAAGCCGGCAGCACCATGCAGGGCGTGGTGGCGAGCGTGCAACGGATGACCGACATCATGGGCGAGATCACCCACGCCAGCGCCGAGCAAAGC
>NZ_JBQVNP010000017.1:0-54747 GCF_052436255.1 Roseateles sp.
CCTATGTGCAGCTGCGCCTGGCACAGGCGCGCGAGGAGTCCGCCGAGCTGGACGCGCGCTTTGCCGAGCAGATCGCCAACTGGGGCCGCCAACAGCAAGCCGCCGGCCTGTTGAGCGCCACGGACGCCGCCATCCTGAACACCGAGCGCGCCGTCGCCGCGGCCTCGCGCAGCCAGTGGCGCGCCGAGGCCCAGGTCGCGCTGCAGATCCTGGCGCTGCTCTGCGGCGAACGCGCCGATGCCCTGGCTGCCGAGCTGGCGCCGCCGGCCGTGGTCGCCGAAGGTTTCGAGGTCAGGCGCGAACAGCCCCGCACGCCGGCCTTCGACGTCAGCGCCCTGCCCGCCCAGCTGCTGGCACAGCGTCCCGACCTGAGCGCCGCTCACCAGCGCTGGATCGCCGCAGTGCAGCAGCAGCGCAGCGCCGAGGCTGCGCGCTGGCCGCAGCTCAGCCTGACGGCCCTGGCCGGCGAGACTCGGCTGCGCGTGGGCGGCGCGTCGAGCAGCGGCTCGATGTGGGCGTTCGGCCCCAGCTTGAGCTTGCCCATCTTCGACGCCGGCCTCAGGAAGGCGCGCGTGCAAGGCGCCGAGGCCGCGGCCGACGAGGCCGCCGCCGCACTGCAATCACGCTGGCAGACCGCCGTGGCCGAGGTCGAGGAGTCCCTGCAGCGCGTGACCGCCGGCGCCGAGCGCGAGCGCGAGGTCGACGCCGTGCGGCGCGAGTGGGAAGGCATCGCCCGCCGCTCCGGCGCCCAGGCCCAGGCCGGCCTGCAAAGCGGCACGCAGCGCAACGTCACTTTCCGCAATGCACTGGCCGCCTACGACGCCGTGCTGAGCGTGCGGGCCGAACATGCGCTGGCCTGGATCCGCCTGTACCGCAGCCTCGGCGGCGGCTGGACCGCCGACACCCTCACGAACACTGCTTCTGCCCGTTGATCATGAAGACACGCCTTCCCCTCCTCACCGCCCTCACCGCCGCCCTCACCGTCGCGCTCGCCGCCGCCTTCGTCGTCGCGCTGTCGGGCCCGGCCGTCGCCCAGCAAGCGGCCAGCGCGGCGCCACGGCCGGCGCTGACCGTCAAGCGCGTCCTCGCGCAGTCGGGTGCCTGGCACCAGACCTTGTCCGGCACCGGCTCCATCGCTGCCTGGCAGGAGGTCATCATCGGCGCCGAGATCGGCGGCCAGCGCCTGGCAGCGCTGAACGTCGACGTGGGTGACCGCGTCAGGAAGGGCCAGCTGCTGGCGCGCTTGAGCCCCGGCACGCTGGAAGCCGACCTGGCCGCCGGCCGCGCCGCGCTGCAGGAGGCCGAGGCCTCGGCCCGCGAGGCCCACCAGACCGCCGAGCGCGTGAAGACGCTGCAAGACAGCGAGGTGCTGTCGCCGCAGGCCATCGACCAGGCCCTGGCTGCCGACGCAGCCGCCCAGGCCCGCGTGGCCGCGGCCAAGGCGCGCGTGCAGGCCGACCAGCTGCGCCTGTCGTACACGCAGATCACCGCGCCTGATGACGGCGTCATCAGCGCCCGCTCCGCCGTGCCGGGTGCGCTGGTGCAGCCGGGGCAGGAGTTGTTCCGCCTGCAGCGCCAGGGGCGCCTGGAGTGGCGTGCCGAGGTGCCAGGCGCCGAGCTGGCGCAGCTGAAAACGGGCCAGCTGGTGCGCGTGCAACCGAGTGGCGCCCCGGCCGTGGAAGGCCGCGTTCGCCGTGTCGCCCCGCAGATCGACCCGCAGACGCGCAACGGCCTTGTCTATGTCGACCTGAAGGCCACCGAGCCCTTGCGCGCCGGCCTGTTCGCACGCGGCGACTTCGTGCTCGGCGAGAGCCAGGCGCTGACGGTGCCGCAGAGCGCCGTGCTGCTGCGCGACGGCTTCAGCTATGTCTTCCGGCTCGACGGCAACAAGGTGCGCGAGACCAAGGTGCAGATCGGCCGCCGCGAGGGCCACCGTGTCGAGGTGCGCTCGGGTCTGGCGGCCGGCGCCGCGGTCGTCGAGTCGGGCGTCGGCTTCCTGGCTGATGGAGACACCGTCCGCGTCGCGAACGGTGGCGGCGACAGCGTCCCCGCAGCCAAGTAAGGAAAGACGCCATCATGTTCAACGTCTCGCGCTGGTCCATCGCCAACCCGGTGCCGGCCATCATGCTGTTCATCATGCTGACCGCGGCCGGGCTGTACGGCTTCAAGCAGATGAAGATCCAGCAGTTCCCCGACATCGAGCTGCCCACCATCATCGTCAGCGCCTCCCTGCCGGGCGCCGCGCCGGCGCAGATGGAAACCGAGGTCGCACGCAAGATCGAGAACTCGCTGGCCGCCGTGCAGGGGCTCAAGCATCTCTACACCAAGGTGCAGGACGGCGTGGCCCCCATCACCGCCGAGTACCGGCTGGAGAAGCCTCTGCAGGAGGCGCTGGACGACACGCGCGACGCCGTCAGCCGCATCCGCGCCGACCTGCCGGCCGACCTGCGCGACCCGGTCATCACCAAGATGAACCTGTCGGGCATGCCCATCCTGACCTACACCGTCTCCAGCACGCGCATGGACGACGAGGCGCTGTCCTGGTTCGTCGACAACCAGGTGGCCAAGCGCATGCTGTCGGTGCGCGGCGTGGGCTCGGTGGCGCGCGTCGGCGGCGTGACCCGCGAGTTGCGCGTGGAGATCGACCCGGCCCGGCTGCTGGCGCTGCGCGTCAGCGCAGCTGACGTGTCGCGCCAGCTGAGGCAGGTGCAGCAGGAAGCGCCCGGTGGCCGCGCACAGCTTGGCGGCACCGAGCAATCGCTGCGCACCATCGCCACCGTGCACAGCGCTGACCAGCTGGCCGCGCTGAGCATCCCGCTGCCCGACGGCCGCCAAGTGCGGCTTGACCAGGTCGCCAGCGTCAGCGACACGCTGGCCGAGCGGCGCAGCGGTGCCTTCCTGAACGGCAAGCAGGTGGTGGGCTTCGAGATCGTGCGGGCCAAAGGCGCCGGCGAGGTCGACGTGGCCGAGCGCATCCGCGCCGCCCTCGACGAGCTCAAGGCGGCCCATCCCGACATCACCATCACCGAGGCCTTCAACTTCGTCGACCCGGTCATCGAGAACTACGAGGGCAGCCTGACGCTGCTGCTGGAAGGCGCCTTCCTTGCCGTCGTCGTCGTCTGGTTCTTCCTGCGCGACTGGCGCGCCACCTTTGTCAGCGCCGTGGCGCTGCCGCTGTCGGCCATCCCGACCTTCCTCGTCATGTACTGGATGGGCTTCACGCTCAACGTCGTGACGCTACTGTCGCTGTCCCTCGTCATCGGCGTGCTGGTGGACGACGCCATCGTCGAGATCGAGAACATCATGCGCCACCTCTTGATGGGCAAGACGCCGCTGGAGGCGGCGCGCGAGGCGGCCGACGAGATCGGCCTGGCCGTCATCGCCACCACCTTCACGCTGATCGCCGTCTTCCTGCCAACGGCCTTCATGAGCGGCGTGGTCGGCAAGTTCTTCGTGCAGTTCGGCTGGACGGCCTCCATCGCCGTGTTCTTCTCGCTGGTGGTGGCCCGCGTGCTGACGCCCATGATGGCCGCCTACATCCTGAAGCCACCCAAGAAGGCCCACAAGGAGCCCTTCTGGATGCCCACCTATCTGAAGGCCGCGCGCTGGGCCTTCACGCACAAGGGCAAGACCATGGCCCTCACGGCGGCTTTCGGCGTGGCCGCGTGCACACCGCTCTTCATGGGCGCCATCCCCGGCGCCTTCCTGCCGCCCGACGACCTCAGCCAGACGCAGATCAGCGTTGAACTGCCGCCCGGCAGCACCTATGAACAGACGGCCGCCATCGCCGAGCAGGTGCGCCTGGCAGCGGCGGGGCATTCGCATGTGAAGCTGGTCTACACCGCCGTCGGCGGCGGCAGCGCCGGCGGCGACCCGTTCGCGATGAGCGGCGCAGCGGAATCGCGCAAGGCCACCTTGACGCTGAATCTGACCCCCCGCAGCGACCGCTCGGGCATCAGCAAGCAACAGATCGAACGCGAGTTGCGCGAGCGCCTCGATGGCATTGCCGGGGCGCGGCTGAAGGTGAGCTTCGGCGGCTCCAGTGAGAAGTACCAGCTGGTACTGGCCGGCGAAGATGGCGACCAGTTGGCCGCCCACGCCGCCAAGGTCGAAAGGGAATTGCGCGCGCTGCCCGGCATCGGCCAGGTCACGAGCAGCTCCAGCCTGCAGCGCCCCGAGCTCATCGTGCGGCCCGATGCGGCGCGTGCGGCGGACCTGGGCGTGTCCACCGCCGCGATAGCCGACACCTTGCGCATCGCCACGGCGGGCGACTACGACCAGTTGCTGCCCAAGCTCAACCTCAGCCAGCGCCAGATTCCCATCGTCGTGCGCCTGCCCGACGCCGCGCGCACCGACCTCGCGCTGCTGGGCCAGCTGACCGTGCCCGGCACGCATGGCCCGGTGCCGCTGCAGCAGGTGGCCGACATGACGGTGACCAGCGGCCCGGCGCAGATCGACCGCTACGACCGGCTGCGCAACGTCAACTTTGAGATTGAACTCAACGGCCGGCCGCTCAGCGAAGTGCAGGCCGCCGCCGCGGCCCTGCCGACCATCGCCAACCTGCCGCCGGGCATCAGCACGGCCGAGATCGGCGACGCCGAGGCCTTCGCCGAACTGGGGCAGGGCTTCCTGCTGGCCATGGGCACGGGGGTGGCCTGCATCTACATCGTGCTGGTGCTGCTGTTCCACGCCTGGGTACAGCCGGTCACCATCCTCGGCGCGCTGGTGCTGTCCATCCCGGGCGCCATCCTGGCGCTGTTCGTCACGCAGACCGACCTCAGCATGCCGGCCATGATCGGCATGATCATGCTCATGGGCATCGCAACCAAGAACTCCATCCTGCTGGTGGAGTACGCCATCGTCGCGCAGCGCGACCATGGCCTGAGCCGCCTGGACGCGCTGCTGGACGCCTGCCACAAGCGCGCCCGGCCCATCGTCATGACGACGCTGGCCATGGGCGCCGGCATGATGCCGATCGCCCTGGGATTCGGCACCGACCCGAGCTTCCGCGCTCCGATGGCCATCGTCGTCATCGGCGGCCTCATCACCAGCACCTTCCTGAGCTTGTTGGTGATCCCGGTGTTGTACGAAGTGGTGGACGACATGATCCAGAGCGTCACGCGCAAAGCGCCGAAGGGGCGCGAGGAGCCGGCTTCCACTTGAGGCTGCGGCTCTGCACCTTCGCAGGTGAGCAGTTGCTCCCCACGTAAGCGCTGAAGCAGTCAGGCGTGGCTCAAGTGCAGGACGCTGACGGGCTTGCCACGGCCAAGTCAAACTAAGGCCACCACCATGACGCGGCATGAATAGAACCATGCTCGCAACTGCGCTGCGGCAGTGATTACTATCGCTGCCAAAGTGCAGGGCAAGCGTATGTTCCAAGTGTGCAATCCAACCGACCGGGTCCGGTCCTTCTGGTCACAAGCCGGCTAGCTTGCCCACGCGTCAAGATGCAAGGCATGAAAGACAAGCCAGCGGCGGCTCGCACCCCTGAATCGTCAGCGGCGCAAACGCCGGCGCCAGCTGCGACGCATCGGAAGGTGGCGCAGGCCAGCGACCGCACCGAGGTACGGCCCGGCTGTGTCTATGTGATCCCGCCCAACCGTGACAGGTCCATCTTCCACGGCGTGCGCCATCTCTTCGAGCCGACATCGCCGCGCGGGCTGCGGCTGCCGGTTGATTTCTTCCTCCGCTCGTTGCCCAGGGCGGGCGCTGGTGCAGCGTGCGGGTGATGCCTTACCGCACGACGGACGACAAGATTGACGTGACTTGCAGGCGAGTGCCATAGGGCGCCCCGGGAACTGCTGAAAGGAAGGACTGAGCCAGTGAAAAAGCCGCGTCCACGCTTGCCCTTTGCCGCCGACCTGCGCCGCCGCGCGGAGGAACGGCTGCGCGCCGCGCCCCCCGTCGCGGTCGACAACGATGAGGCGCAGCGCTTGCTCCATGAACTGCGGATCCACCAGATCGAGCTGGAACTGCAAAACGAAGAGCTGCAGCAGTCCCGCGCCGCGCTGGAGGCGAGCGCGGAAAAGTACGCCGATCTCTACGACTTCGCCCCGGTGAGCTACCTCACGCTCGACCTCGCGGGCGCGATCCGCGAGGCGAACCTGACCGCCGCCACCTACCTGGGTGTGACCCGCGCGAAGCTGCTCGGCCAGCGGTTCTTGCGCTTCCTCGACCCAGAGTCCAGCGCGCCGTTCCTCGCCTTCCTCGACAAGACTGCGGCCAGCGACGGGCGGCAAACCTGTGAAGTGACGCTGCTTCAGGCGGGCGGCCCGCCGCGCCGGGTGCGGCTCGAAGGCCTCGCCCTTGCCGACGGCTCAGGGGCGGGCCGGCATTGCCGGCTGATCCTGCACGACATCACCGAGCACGCGCGCGAGTCCACCGAGAACCGCACCCTGCTTGCCGAGGCCGAGCGGACACGCCTTGCCTTGCTTGACAGCATCAAAGACCTGAACCTCACGCAGGAGGCGCTGCGCGAGAGCCAGGCGCATCTTCGCTTCACGCTCGAGTCCGCCCGGTTGGGCGACTGGGAGCTGGACCTGACCACCGACACCGCGCGCCGCTCGCTGCGCCACGACCAATGCTTCGGCTACACCGAGCCGGTGGCGGAGTGGGGCTTCGAGAAGTTCATCGCCCATGTGCACCCCGAAGACCGCGCCCGGGTGGAGTGCGGCTTTCGCGCCGCGACCACGGACCTGGCGCCATGGGACTTCGAGTGCCGCGTGGTCTGGCCGGATGGCAGCACGCACTGGATCAGCGCCCACGGAGACGTTTATCGCAAGGAGGGCAAGCCGGTGCGGATGCTCGGCCTCGTGACCGACATCACCGCGCGCAAGCAGACCGAGGCCGCGCTGCGCGCCAGCGAGGCCAACATGGCCGACGCGCAGCGCATCGGTCACTTTGGCAATTGGGAGTTGGATTTGGGTCAACAGGATCGTCTCGACACCAATCCGTTGCACTGGTCCGACGAGGTTTTTCGCATTTTTGGCATCGAGCCCTCGCGCTTTGGCGCGTCGTATGAGGCCTTCCTTGCTGCCGTTCTTCCCGCCGACCGTGAACGCATGGAAGCAGCGCAACGCCGGGTTCTGGCCGGCGAAGAAAGCCTCAACCTCGAACACCGCGTCGTCCGGCCGGACGGCACGATCCGCTGGGTGCGCGAGCTGGGGGAACTCAAGCGCGACGACCAGGGCCGGGTGACGCGCCTGACCGGGACGGTGCTGGACATCACGGATCAAAAGGCCGCCGAAGAAAAAGCTCGCAGCTCCGCAGAGCGTCTGGCGCAAACGCTGGAGAGCATCACAGACAGCTTTTTTACCCTGGATCGCGACTGGCGTTTCACCTACGTCAATGCCGAGGCGGAACGGCTGTTGAGTCGCCCTCGGGCGACCCTGCTTGGGCGTTCGGTCTGGGAGGCGTACCCGGAATCGGTCGGCTCCACGTTTGACCGGGAGTATCGACGGGCGGCTACGACGAAGACGGCAGTCGCGTTCGAGGAGTACTACCCGCCGCTGGAGATTTGGTTTGAGGTCAAGGCCTATCCCACCGCCGACGGGCTGGCGGTGTACTTCCGGGATGTGACCGAGCGCCGCCGCATCGGCGAAGCGCTGCGCACCAGCGAGTCGAAATTCCGCCAGCTCGCCGAATCAAACATCCTGGGCATCCTGTTCTGGGATGCTGAAGGCAATATTTCGGATGCCAACGACGCCTTTCTGCAAATGGTCGGCTACACCCGCGAGGACTTGGCGAGCGGCGCGATTGATTGGCGCCACATGACCCCGCCGGAGTTTGGGCTGCAGGATGAACGGGCGCTGGCCGAAATCGCCGCCAGCGGCAGCTGTACGCCGTTTGAGAAGGAATATTTCCACAAGGCGGGTCACCGGGTCGCAGTGTTGATCGGCGCCGCCGCGCTGGACGGCGCGAAGGACCAGGGCATTTGCTATGTCGTGGACATCTCGCCGCAGAAGAAGGCGGAGGCCACGTTGCGCGTCAGCGAGGAACGCTTCCGCCTGCTCGCCAAAGCCACCAACGACGCCATCTGGGACTGGGATCTGAACAGCCATCAGTTGTGGTGGAACGAGGGTTACGAGAGCTTGTTCGGCTACCCGCGCGCGCAGGCCGACCCCACAGTTCGTTCTTGGACGAACTACATCCACCCCGACGACGTGGCCCGCGTGACGGCGGGCGTCCATAGCGTCATTGACCACGGCGGCGAGAGTTGGTCGGACGAGTACCGTTTCCGGCGCCAGGACGGCAGCTACGCCCATGTGCTGGACCGCGGCTACGTCATCCGCGACGCAACGGGAACGCCGCTGCGCATGATCGGCGGCATGACCGATCTGACCAAGGTCAAGGCGCATGAGATCGCGCTGTCCCAGAGCAACCGTGCCCTGCAACTGCTGAGTCGCTGCAACGAGGCGTTGATCCGCTCGGAAACGGAGAGCGGGCTGCTGGTGGACATCTGCCAGACGGCAGTAGACGTCGGCGGGTTCCGCCTGGCCTGGGTCGGCTATGCGCTGGACGACGCAGACAAGACCATTGCGCCCCGGAGCCACGCCGGCGTCGAGGAAGGCTATCTCACCGGGCTACGCGCAACCTGGGCGGCAAACGACCCTTTGGGGCAAAGCCCTGCGGGCAAGGTCATTCGTACCGGAGAGCCGGTCGTCATCCCTGATATCGAGACCGACGAATCCTTCCGCCCCTGGCGTGAATCGGCGCTTTCGCGCGGGTTCCGTGGCGTGATTGCGCTGCCGCTTGCAGACGCGACGCGCACGTTTGGCGTGCTCGTGCTCTATTTGCCCGAAGTGCGGCAGCCCTTGCCGGATGAAATGCGTCTGCTGGGCGAGTTGGCAAGCAACATGGCCTTCGGCATCGTCAGCATCCGCACGCGCCTTGACCGGCTGAGAATCCACACGGCGGTCGAGCAGGTCGCCGCAGCCGTCTCGGCGGCGACAAGTGAAGACTTCTTCGAACAGCTGGCGCGCAACATGGCACTGGCCGTGGGCGCGCATGCCGGCTTCGTCGCGAAGCTGCTGCCTGGCGAGCCCCTGACCGCCCGGACCATCGCCGCCGTGGTGGGCGATCAGGTGGCTGACAACTTTGACTACGTCATCCAAGGCACACCCTGCGAAAGCTTCGTTACGACGGATGAGTGCGTCATCCATCAGCAGGTTGCCGACCAATTTCCGCGCTCGCCTTCGCTCGCCGCGCTGGGCGCGCACGGCTACGTGGGGCGGCGGCTGGACAGTTCGGCGGGCAAGTTTCTCGGCCTGCTGTTCGTGATCTTCCGCGAGCCGCTCAAGCAAGCCGATTTCGTGACCGCCACGCTGAGAATTTTCGCGGCACGCGCGGCGGCGGAGCTGGAGCGTGCGCAGACGGACTTGCAGGTGCGCGAGCAGGCGGCGTTGCTGGACAAGGCGCAGGACGCCATCCTCGTGCGCGATCTGGACGACCGCATCACCTACTGGAACAGCAGCGCTGAGCGTCTTTTCGGTTGGGCCGCACCGCAAGCCCTAGGGCTTTCAGTGCGGGAATTGCTCCACGCCGAGGCGGGCACCTACGACCGGGCTCTTGCGCAGTTGCTCAATCGCGGCGAATGGACAGGTGAACTCAGGCACCAGTGCAAGGATGGCCGCATCATCGACATCGAAGGTCGGTGGACCCTCGTGCGGGACGCCGCCAACCAACCCAAGGCCATTCTCGACATCAGCACCGACATCACGGAACGCAAGCGCATCGCGGAGCAACTGAGCGCCAGCGAAGCCGGGCTGGCCGCGGCCCAGGCGCGGGCGCATCTCGGCAGCTGGGAGCTGGAGCTGGCAACGGGGACGGGCAGCTTTTCAGCAGAGATGTTCCGCCTGCTCCATCTCGACCCGGCGCAGGGCGTGCCAGGGTTTGCGGAGTTCCTGCAGCTCGTGCACCCGGACGACCGCGCCGGGCTCGAGCGCACCTTCGCCGATACAACGACGACAACAGAACCGGCCACCATCGAATACCGCACCCATCCCGAGCGCGGCCCGCTACGCCACCTCAGCGCGACGATCCACGTCATCCGCGATGCCCAAGGCCAGCCGGTGCGCACCGTCGGCACGGCGCAGGACATCACCGAGCGCAAACGGCAGGAGGCGCGCTTTAGCCGGCTGGTCGAGTCCAACGTGCAAGGGGTTCATTTCTGGAAGCTGGACGGCCGCATCACCGACGCGAACGATGCCTTTCTGCGCTTGACCGGCCGTACCCGCGAAGACCTCGAAGCGGGGCGCCTGAACTTCCATTCGTTGACCCCGCCTGAGTGGGCCGAGGCGGACCGGCGCGCCCTGGTGCAGCTCCACGCCAGAGGCGTCTGTGATCCTTTCGAGAAGGAGTACCAGCGACCGGACGGCTCGCGCGTGCCGGTGCTGCTTGGCGCGGCCTTCTTCGAGGACCAGCCCGACGAAGGCGTCGCCTTCGTCGTCGACCTGACCGAGCGCAAGAAACTAGAACAGCAGTTCCTGCGCGCGCAGCGCTTGGACGGCATCGGCACACTGGCCAGCGGCATCGCGCACGACCTGAACAATGCGCTCGGGCCGATCATCCTGTCGCTGGACCTGCTGAAGATGAACTTCCCCGATGCCGCCAGCCAGGAGTTGCTGGCGATCGTCGCCAGCAGCGCCCAGCGCGGGGCCGACATGGTGCGGCAGGTGCTCTCGTTTGCTCGCGGGGTCGAAGGGCGGCGCATGCAAGTGCAGGTGAAACATCTGCTGCGCGACGTCGAGAAAATCCTGCGCGACACCTTCCCCAAGGACATCCAGGTTCGCACCAGCATCCCGCCGGAGCTGTGGAGCGTCGTGGGCGATCCGACGCAGCTGCACCAGGTGTTGCTCAACCTGTGTGTGAATGCGCGCGACGCCATGCCCGACGGCGGTGTGCTGACACTGTCCGCGCAAGACCTGGTGGTCGACGCCCACTACTCGGCCATGAACCCAGAGGCCCATCCCGGGCCCTATGTCTTCCTCCAGGTCGAGGACAGCGGCACGGGCATGCCGCCGGACGTGCTGGCGAAGATCTTCGACCCCTTCTTCACCACCAAGGAGCTGGGCAAGGGTACGGGGCTGGGTCTGTCGACCTCGATGGGCATTGTGCGCAGCCACGGTGGCTTCATCCGTGTCTACAGCGAGCCGGGCAAAGGCACGACGTTCAAGGTCTATCTGCCTGCGGTCACGCAAAGCTCGCCCGCCACCGCGGCGGAGGAGGCGGTGCAAATGCCGCGTGGCCAGGGCGAGCTGATCCTCGTGGTGGACGACGAGGCCTCCGTGCGGCAGATCACCCAGCAAACGCTGGAGGCCTTTGGCTACCGCGTCATCGTGGCTGCCGACGGGGCCGAGGCGGTGGCCATCCACGCCCGCGAGGGCGCGCGGATCGCCGTCGTGCTGACCGACATGATGATGCCGATCATGGACGGGCCGGCGACCATCCAGGCGTTGCGCCGCTTGAATCCGGCGGTGCCCATCATTGGCGCGAGCGGGCTGTCCGCCAATGGCCACGCAGCACGCGCCGCGACTCTGGGGGTGGAGCACTTCCTGCCCAAGCCGTACACCGCGGAGGCGCTGCTGAAGGCCCTGAAGGCCGTGCTGAACCCGCTCAGCCGCTGAGCAGTTCGCGCAGCGCCGCGATCGAGAAGGGCTTCGCCAACGCGCCAATCACCAGCAGCCCGCGGGCGCGCGCGTGGTCCAGCGCCGCCTGGATCTGCATCGCATCGGCGCCGCTGGAGATGATGACCCCGGCACGGCAGCCTGCCGCTGCAAGCTGGTCCAACACCTGCACGCCGCCCATGCCCGGCATGCCCAGATCGATGGTCACATGGCTGGGTGACCACGCCGCGGCACGCTCCAGGAAGGCCGCAGCGTGTGCCGTCAGCTCGACCTGAAAGCCCAGCCTCTGCGCAGCCATACCCAGCACCGTGGCCACGACCGCGTCATCGTCCAGTACCAGCAGTCGGCCTGCGGGGGCTGGTTGCGCTTGAGGTCCAGCCGCGTCGGCGGCAGGCGTTGTCTCAGCCAGTGGATGCAGTTGCTCGTTGCCAGTCAGTTCCTTCACAAACACCTCTGCATTGCTCGTGGTCGCGGTCAGCAGGTTCCTGACATCGTCGGGGATGCCGCCGCCTCTTGCCTCGGTCGGGGGAGTCTACGCGTCGGGCCTCACGCACCTGACCTGAACACCGCCACCGACCGCGACAAATCATCCGCTTGCTGCTGTTAGGTCTGCAAGGCGATGCCGTCGATGACCGCCCTCGTCTGCACAACCTGGTTGAGCACGCTGCCACCACGGCGTGCCACCTTTGTCAGCGGGCCGCCAACCCTCAGCTACCCGGCGTGGAGTCAGGCGACCACAGCTCACGCATCGCCGCCTCGAAGGCGTCACCCACGCGCTGCGGCGCGCGCCAGGGCCTTGCCCGGCCAGCCACCCAGACCGATTGCCAGGGCGAGCCGTTGCTGCCGAAAACAACCGCGTCCAGCAGGGCCTCGTCGGGAAGGCCGCGCAGCGCATCGGCGTCGCGGTTGAGCACCAGGGCGTCGGCTCGGGCGCCGGGGGTCAGGCCCCAGGCGGAGAAGCCCGCCGCACGGGCGCCGCCTGCCACGGCCGCGTCGAACAGCCGCGCGGCGCTGGACGGCTGCGAACCCGGTGCAGCCGCCACGTTGCGTTGGCGCAGGGCCAGCCGCTGGCCGTACTCCAGCCAGCGCAGTTCCTCCACCCAGCCGCGCGTGACCTGGCTGTCCGATCCGACGGTCAGCGGCACGCCGGCCTGCAGCCAGCCCGGCAGATCGCACAGGCCGTCACCGAGGTTGGCCTCGGTGCCGGGGCAGATGACGATGCCGGCGCCGCTTCGAGCCACAGCCTCGATGTCCGCGGGGTCGGCATGCGTCGCATGCACCAGCTGCCAGCGCGGGTCGAGATGACCGGCCTCAGCCAGCCACTGGAGCGGCCGCATGCCGGTCGCCTTCAGGCAGTCGGCGACCTCGAGGGTCTGCTCGGCCACATGGATGTGGATGGGCAGGTCGGCCGCGCCGACGAGACTCTGCAGTCGGGTGATGTCCTGCGGCGCGGCGCCGCGCAATGAGTGCAGGGCCACGCCGGCATTGACGCGTGGCAGGCCGGCGGCCATCACGCGTTGATGGGCGCGCCAGGCCCAGTCGGCATCGGCTGCGAAACGGTGTTGGTCGGCGCGCAGGCTGTCTGCGCCGAAGCCGCTGCGCGTGTACACGACCGGCAGCAGCGTCAGCCCGATGCCGACGTCCTCCGCCGCCGTGGCCAGCGCCCAGGCCATGTCGAGCTCATCGTCGAACTCTTGCCCCTGCGCCGGATGGTGCAGGTAGTGGAACTCACAGACCTGGGTGTAGCCGCCGCGCAGCATTTCGGTGTAGAGCTGGCTTGCCACCGCATGCAGCTGCTGCGGCGAGATGCGCAGGGCCAGCGCATACATGCGGTCGCGCCAGCCCCAGAAATCGTCCTGCCCGGCTTCACGGCGCTCGGCCAAGCCGACAAAGGCGCGCTGGAAGGCATGACTGTGCGCGTTGACGAGGCTGGGGATGACCGGGCCGTTCAGCCGCTCGGCGTCGGCCGGCGCTGGCAGGTTGATGGTGATCTCGGACCAATGGCCGCTCGCGTCGACGCTGAGCAGCACGTCGCGCTGCCAGCGGCCATCGACCCAGGCAAGCGGCGCATGGAGCTTTTTCAGACCGGACATGCGAGCATCTCCTGCAGCATGCGCTGGATCAGCGGCGCGACCGAGGCTGCGGCGGCCTCGTCATAGGCCGCGGCGGGGTCGCGAGATTCGTCCATGTAGCAGCGCTGGCACATCTCAAGCTGCACGGCATGCACGCCCTGGCCCGGCTGGCCGTAGTGGCGCGTGATGTAGCCACCCTTGAAGCGGCCGTTGACGACATGGCTGAACTGCTGCTGGCGGGCCAGCAGCGCGGCCAGCCGCGTGGTGATGAGGGGCGAGCAGGACGCTCCGTCGGCCGTGCCGATGTTCAGCGCGGGCAACTGGCCGTCAAACAGCCAGGGCAGCTCCGAGCGGATGCTGTGGCCGTCGAACAGCAGCGCGTGGCCATGTTCGGCGCGCAGGCGTGCCAGCTCGGCCGCGAGCGCCTGGTGGTAAGGCTGCCAATAGGCCTCGTGCCGCGCGGCGATGCCGGCGGCATCCGGCTCGCCACCTTCGACATAAAGCGGGTCGCTGGTGAAGAAACGCGTGGGCACCAGGCCGGTGCCACCGGAGGCACCGGGGTAGAGCGGCTGGTCGTCGGGCGGCCGGTTCAGGTCGATGACGTAGCGGCTGTAGCGCGGCACGATCAGGCTGGCGCCCAGCTCCTGCGCCAATGGGCGGTACAGGCGCTCCAGATGCCAGTCGCTGTCTTCGCTGTGGAGGGCACGCGGTACCAGGTTGGCAGCCACCTCCGGGGGGATCTCGATGCCGACATGCGGCAGGCTGATCAGCAGCGGCACGCGCCCAGGCTGCAGACTGAAAACGCTCATGCTTCTCCCTGATGTCCTTCGAAGACCCGCTCTAGCAGCGGGTTGTGTCCAAAGCATGCTGCCAGCTCGCGCGGATGTCCGCCATCCCAGACACAGAAGTCGGCCCGCTGGCCCGCCACGAGCCGGCCACGGTCGGCCAGGCCGAGCGCCCGCGCGCCGTTGACCGTCATGCCGCGCCAGGCCTCCTCGGGCGTCAGGCCGAAAAGCACGCAAGCCATGTTCAGCATCAGCAGCGGCGACAGCGTCGGCGAGCTGCCCGGGTTGTGGTCGGTGGCGATGGCAATGGGTACGCCGGCCTCGCGCAGCGCGGCAACGGGTGGCAGCCTGGTCTCGCGCAGCGCATAGAAGGCGCCGGGCAGCAGCACGGCGACGGTGCCGGCCTCGGCCATGGCCCGGATGCCGGCGGGGCTGAGGTATTCGAGGTGGTCGCAGCTCAGCGCCCGGTAGCCGGCGGCGAGCTGGGCGCCGCCCTGGTCACTCAGCTGTTCGGCATGCAGCTTGACGGGCAGGCCCAGGCGCCGGGCGGCGTCGAACACACGCCCTACCTGGGCCGGGCTGAAGGCGATGTGCTCGCAGAAGGCGTCAACCGCGTCGACCAGACCGGCATCGGACAGCCCGGTCAGCCAGCGGCAGACGGCGTCGATGTAGGCGTCGGCGTTGCTGAACTCGGGCGGCAGCGCGTGGGCTGCGAGGTAGGTCGTGCGTACGTCGACCCCCAGGCCGGCCAGCTGGCGGGCGACACGCAGCATCCGGGTCTCGGTGGCGCAGTCCAGCCCGTAGCCGGATTTGACCTCCAGCGTCGTCACGCCCTCCGCGATCAAGGCGCGCGCGCGCTTGGTTGCGGCCGACAGCAGCTCGGCTTCACTGGCAGCGCGCGTGGCCGCCACCGTCGAGCGAATGCCTCCGCCGGCCTTGGCGATGTCGGCATAGCTCGCGCCGAGCAGGCGCTGCTCAAACTCGTGCGCGCGGTTGCCGCCATAGACCAGATGGGTGTGGCAGTCGACCAGGCCCGGCGTCACCAGGGCGCCGCGCAGCTCGACGATGTCGTCGGCAGGCGGCGCATCGGCGCTCGGCCCCACCCAGCGCAGTAACCCGCCCTCGACGAGCAGCGCGCCATCGTCGATCAGGCCCCAGCCGCTGTCGCCGGCCAACGTGGCGACGACGCCGCCACGCCAGAGCCTGGCCTTCATCCGCCGTCGCTCCAGGTCAGCCACCAGGCATTGCCCTCGCCCGTGAAGACGCAGCTCTGCGCGACCGGCTGCTCGCACCAGGCCAGCGTCAGTGGCGCCATCGGCATCGCACGGTGCCCATGTTCCAGCAGGCCGCCATTGACGGTGAACAGGCCCACCCACGGCGTCCTGGGCAGCAGCACATGGTGGGCCGACTCGACCTCCAGATTGCCGCGCCGCTCCATCACGTTGAAGACGTCGGTTTCGCCCTTGATGAGCTCGGCCGCGGGCGCCAGGCCGCCCTCAAAGCGCAACGGCTCGTCGCCCATGCTCTGCGGCCAGTCGAACAGGCGCAGGCCCGCGCCACCGATGACGGCCAGCCAGCGGTGCACGCCAGGAAAGGCTGAAAACGGCCCGTCGCGCTCCACGCGTGCCACGCTGATGCGCAACGCCCAGTCATGCGCGTGCGGCCAGGCGAGCAACTCGCGCGTCGTACCACCCTGGTTCTTCCAGGCCTGCGGCTGTACGGAGTCCGCACTGACCCTGCTCCAACTCATGTTTTTGTCCTAGCTTCGAGACGCACGGCGCATTTTCAGCAGCGCCGGCACGCCCGGCTCACGCCGAGAAGCTCCCTTGCAATTGGTAACGCACGCCGGGATGCGTCAATTTCACGGAGGTTACCGCCACGCCGCGGCTGTAGGTGATGCGCTTGACGACCAAGCAGGGATCGCGCCTGTTGATGCCAAGCAGCTTGGCTTCGACTTCGCCGGGCAGGGCCGCCTCGATCATGTAGCGCGCTTCCGACAGTGGCGCCACGTCCAGCAAATAGTGAGTCGGCGTGATGCGCGTGAAATCTTGTGAAAGGTAGTCGGGCGCGCAGGCCGGGTTGACGGCGCGCTCCTCGCATTGAATGGCCACGCCGTTCTCCAGGTGCGTGATCAGGCTCAGGTAGACCGGGGCGCCGCGCTTGAGGCCCAGCTCCGCCGCCTGCTGGGGCGTGGCCTTGCCCTTGGTGAGTGCATGCACCAGCGCCTCGTGCGTGCCGCCGCGCTCGACGATCTCCTCGTGCACGTCGCGCACATTGAGCGTCGACGAGATGCGGTGCAGCTGGGCGACGAAACTGCCGACGCCCTGCACGCGCTCGATCAGCCCCTCCTGCACCAGCTCACGCAGCGCCCGGTTGACCGTCATGCGGCTGACCTCGAACTGGCCCACCAGCGCGCCCTCGCTGGGCAGCAAATCACCGGCCACCCAATGGCTGCTGGCGATGCCTTCGCGCAGATGGTTCTTGACCTTCAGGTACTGGGGCTCGGGGCTGGCAGCGGTTCGTGGCATCCGGCGATCCTAGTTGACTTGACTTGTATAGACAACTAGAGTCGCCGACACCTTGAGGAGCCTCGAATGCCCGCCCTGCCCCGCCCAGTCAAAGCGCCCACCGGCACCCAGCTCAGTTGCAAGAGCTGGCTCACGGAGGCGGCCTACCGCATGCTGCAAAACAACCTCGACCCCGCCGTGGCCGAGAACCCGGATGCACTGGTCGTCTACGGCGGCATCGGCAAGGCAGCGCGCAACTGGGCCGCCTTCGATGCCATCTGTGAATCGCTGCGCGAATTGAACGACGACGAGACGCTGCTGATCCAGTCGGGCAAGCCGGTGGGCGTTTTCAAGACGCATGCGGATGCGCCGCGCGTGCTGCTGGCCAACTCCAACCTCGTGCCGGCCTGGGCCACGTGGGAGCACTTCCACGAACTGGACCGCAAGGGCCTGATGATGTACGGGCAGATGACTGCGGGCAGCTGGATCTACATCGGCAGCCAGGGCATCGTGCAGGGCACCTACGAGACCTTTGCCGAGGCGGCGCGCCAACACTATGGGGGTGTGGCCAAGGGTCGCTGGGTGCTGACGGCAGGCCTGGGTGGCATGGGCGGCGCGCAACCGCTGGCGGCGACGTTCGCGGGTTTTTGCTCGCTGAACATCGAGTGCCAGCAGTCGCGCATCGACTTCCGCCTGAAGACCCGCTATGTCGACGAGCAGGCCTTCGACCTGGATGACGCGCTGGACCGCATCGCCAAGTACACCGCCGCCGGCGAGGCACGGTCCATCGCGCTGCTGGGCAACGCGGCCCGCCTGATCCCGGCGCTGGCCGAGCGCTGCAGGCAGGGCACGGCCATCAAGCCCGACCTTGTCACCGACCAAACCTCCGCCCACGACCTCATCAACGGCTATCTACCGGCCGGCTGGACGGTCGAGCAATGGAGGGCCGCTGCCGCCGACCCGGCCCGGCACGCAGAGCTGAAGGCCGCCGCCGCCATGAGCTGCGCCGACCATGTACGCGGCATGCTGGCCTTCAAGCAGATGGGCATCCCGACGGTGGACTACGGCAACAACATCCGCCAGGTCGCACTCGACCAGGGCGTGGAGAACGCCTTCGACTTCCCCGGCTTCGTGCCCGCCTACGTGCGGCCGCTGTTCTGCGAGGGCAAGGGGCCATTCCGCTGGGTGGCGCTGTCGGGTGACCCGGAAGACATCCGCAAGACCGACGCCAAGCTGAAGGAGCTTTTCCCCAGGCATGAGGCCCTGCACCGCTGGCTGGACATGGCGGCCGAGCGCATCGCCTTCCAGGGCCTGCCGGCCCGCATTTGCTGGCTCGGCCTGGGCGAGCGCCACATCGCCGGCCTGGCCTTCAATGAGATGGTGAAGAGCGGGGAGCTGAAGGCGCCCATCGTCATCGGTCGTGACCACCTGGACAGCGGCTCGGTCGCCAGCCCTAACCGTGAAACAGAGGGCATGAAGGATGGCTCGGACGCCGTGTCAGACTGGCCGCTGCTCAACGCGCTGCTGAACACCGCCGGCGGCGCGACCTGGGTGTCGCTGCACCATGGCGGTGGCGTCGGCATGGGCTATTCACAGCATTCGGGTGTGGTCATCGTCTGCGATGGCACGCAAGCTGCGGCCAGGCGCATTTCACGAGTGCTGTGGAACGACCCGGCCACCGGCGTCATGCGGCATGCCGATGCCGGCTATGAATCGGCTGCCGCTTGCGCCCGCCAGAACGAACTGAAATTGCCCTCGCTATGAAACTCATTCCCGGACACCTGACCCTGGCCCAGCTGGCCGACATTGCTGCCGGCCGCGCCGCGCTGCAGCTCGACGACTGGATGCCGGTCGACAAGAGCGCGGCGCACGTGGCGGCCGCCGCGGCGGGCGACGCGCCGGTCTATGGCGTCAACACCGGCTTCGGCAAGCTCGCCAGCACGCGCATCGCCAAGGACCAACTCGCGCAGCTGCAGCTCAACCTGATCCGCAGCCATGCGGTGGGTGTCGGTGTGCCGATGTCACCCGAGGTGGTGCGGATGATGCTGGCGACCAAGGCGGCCAGCCTGGCGCGCGGCTTCTCGGGCGTGCGCCGCGAGGTCGTGCAGTCGTTGCTGGATGCCTTCAATGCCGGCTTCATTCCCTACGTGCCCTGCCAGGGTTCGGTCGGCGCCAGTGGCGACCTGGCGCCGCTGGCCCACCTGACTTTGGCGCTGATGGGCGAAGGCGAGGCACTGGTCAATGGCCAGCGCCTATCAGCGCGCGGCGAACTGGCGCGCCTGAAGCTGCAGCCGCTGACTTTGGCCGCCAAGGAGGGCCTGGCCCTCATCAACGGCACGCAAGCCAGCACAGCGCTCGCCCTGCATGCCTTGCTGCGCTTCGAAGGCTTGTTCGCGACGGCACTCGGCAGCGGCGCGATGACGCTGGACGCGGCGCGCGGCAGCGACGGCCCCTTCGATGACCGCATCCATCAGGTGCGAGGCCAGCCCGGGCAGATCGAGGTGGCCGGCGTCTACCGCACGCTGCTTGCCGGCAGCGCCATCCGCGCCTCGCACCGTGAAGGCGACGAGCGCGTCCAGGACCCGTATTGCCTGCGCTGCCAGCCCCAGGTGATGGGTGCCTGCCTGGATCAGGCCCGGCATGCCGCCCAGGTGCTCGTGCGCGAGGCCAATGCGGTGACGGACAACCCGCTGGTCTTCGAGGATGTGATGCTGTCCGGCGGCAACTTTCACGCCGAGCCGGTCGCCTTTGCGGCCGACAACCTGGCCCTGGCCATCGCCGAGGTCGGCGCCATTGCGGAGCGCCGCATCGCCATGCTGATCGACCCCGGCATCTCGCGCCTGCCGCCCTTCCTGACGGCTGATGCCGGGCTGCACAGCGGCTTCATGATTGCCCACGTCACCGCCGCGGCACTGGCCAGCGAGAACAAGAGCCTGGCCCACCCGGCCAGCGTCGACAGCCTGCCGACCAGCGCCAACCAGGAAGACCATGTCTCGATGGCCACCTTCGCCGCACGCCGCCTGCACGCGATGCTGGACAACACGGCCCACATCATCGCCATCGAGCTGCTGGCCGCGGCCCAGGGCATCGACTTCTTGCGGCCGCTGACCAGCTCCGCCGCGGTGGAGGCCTTGCACATGCAGCTGCGCGCCGAGTGCGCCAGCAGCCCGGCTGACCACTACCTGGCGCCAGACATCGAGCGTGCTGCCGCGCTGGTGCAGGCCGGGGTGCTGAAAGCACCGCACGCGCCGGGCTTCTGACCTGCGCTTTCCCGGCGTTCTTGCGGGTTAACACTGCGCTGAGGCAACTCCTGGGAACCGCACGAGCGCCATTGCCACCAATGGCCCGTGCCAACGCACCCGGATATCGAGCCCGGGCAGGTTCGACAGCATGAAACGCGCATAGGAGTCCGCCGTGAAATACAAGGTTAGGTTCACCCATCAGCTCACCGACGGCGCCAACCCCAAGCGCTTCGCGCGCGCCGTCAATGTGGACGTGAACTTGGAGTTTCCCCTTCCAAAGCAGACCAGCGAGCTGATTCTCAAACTGAAGACCTTGCATCCGCAGATGTATGCGAAGCTGAAGCTGGAGCAGTTTGAAACCTACACGGGCGTTGATCCCGAAAAGTTCCAGGCGGCGTTCAACGCGAACATCAAGAAGAAGATAGACGCGAACTTCGCCGACTACGTGAAGAATGTTGCCAAGCCGGATTTCTCCCCGGCGCAATGGGACAAGGTGCTGAACTTCTTCGAAGGCCGGCAGGTGGAACTTGTCAAAGCAGCCTTTGCCAAGGGACTCGCGGAGATTACCCAGGTCAACTACGAAAAGCTGGAGAAGCTCCGGGCCGCGGCACCGAAGCCAGACGAGGTCCGAAAGCTCGATGTCGATCAGGCCTTCCTGTTGTGGAACGGCAGAAAGGCAGTCAAGTTCTCTAAGGTAGAAGACAAGTTCTACGGGGACCATTTTCAGAAGGACGTGAGCCAAGCGAGCGCATTCGATCTGGCTATCGAGCGGTACAAGAAGAAGAAATCCGTCACGACGAGCTCGGTGGCGAAGGTCGCGCCTTCGGATCTGCTCAACAAGGCGAATTCCGGTCAGGCCTACCCAGCCGTCTTCAACGGCAGCCAGCAGATTGCCGTCAAGGTGACATGCGAGGTGATCTCGGTCTCCCTCGAAACAGTCACGGTCACCGGAGAAAAGAATCTCAAGACATTCAAGGCCGACAACAAGCATCACCATCACGTTGGCAACGACCAATGGATAAAGCCCACGTTTACGAAGGGCCAACAGACCTTCTATGTGATGGGAGACTGGGATCCAGAGACCGGCAAGGCGGTCCTGTACCACTATCAGAACGAAAGTGGCAAACCTGCTGCCAAGATGCTGCCTGAATACCTGACGTGGACGTACTCGCACAAGGAAGGCAAGTTCACAGGCCCGACGGGCTGACAGAGCCTTGAGCGCACGGCAGGCTCGAAGCCCTCAGGCTCATACCCGAAAACCGACGCCGCCTAGTACCGCCCCGCCGCGCCCGCTACACGCAGGAAAACGTAGGCGAACCAGACGACGATGGCCCGATGCATGAGGGCGCGCAGGCCTTTGCCGGCGCGCTCGCCGACGCGCTCTGACACGGCAATGGCGGCCTCGATCTCTTGCGCCAACAGTGTCGCGAAGCCGGCGTCACGCACGACGACATTGGCCTCGAGGTTGACCAGCAGCGACAACGGATCGATGTTGGAGCTGCCCACCGTGGCCCAACGGTCGTCAACGACGGCGACCTTGGCGTGCAGGAAGGCTGGGGTGTACTCGTAGATTTCCACGCCATGCCCGAGCAGGTCGGCGTAGAGGGCCTCTGCCGCCCAGCCGGCGATGCGGTAGTCCAGCTTGCCCTGCAGCAACAGGCGCACCCGCACCCCACGGCGGGCGGCCTGGCGCAGGGCTTGGCGGATGCGCTGGCCCGGGTAGAAGTAGGGGCAGACGAGGTCGACGCTCTGGCGCGCGCCGCGGATGGCGTCGGCATAGGCGTGCTCGATGGTGCGGCGGCGGCGCAGGTTGTCACGCAGCACGAAGGCCGCGCTGACCGGCTGCAGCCGCGACGGCGGCTCGGCCAGGCGCTGCGGGCCGCGCCAGAGCTGGGTCACCCACAGGCTGAAGCGCCGGCGCAGCGGCACATAGTCGATCAGCGCATCGTCGAACTCACGCCCCAGCCAGGCGCGCGACCAGATCGAGCGCACGCTCAGGGCGATGTGGTTGACCAGGTCGCCGCGCAGTTGCACGGCGAAATCCAGTCGTGGCAGGTTGGTCACGCCGTGGTGCATGTCGAGGCGGTCGTCGATCACATTGATGCCGCCGACGAAGGCGATGTCGCCGTCGATGACGCACAGCTTCTGGTGCAGCCGGCGCAACTGGCCGGGCTGGAACCAGCGCCACCAGCGGTCCATCGGCCGGAACACGGCGAACGCGACGCCGCTGTCGGCGAAGCGCTTGCGCAGGATGCGGATGCTGGCGTTGCTGCCAAATCCGTCGACGACGACGCGTACCCGAACGCCGCGCCGGTCCGCGGCGATCATGGCGTCCGCCAGCGCCAGCGAGGTGTCGTCGTGGTGAAAGATATAGGTGGCCACCCAGACCTCGGTATGGGCGCGCTGGATGGCGGCCAGCATGCTCGGGAAGAGCTGGTCGCCGCCGCGCAGCAGCTCGACCTCGTTGCCGCCGACGAAGCCAGGGTCGGCGGCTTGGTGGCGCCGTCGCTTGCTGCCCAAACGCCTCATCGCTGCAGCTGGCTCATTCCAGCGCCAGCTCCACGATCAAGGGCAGGTGGTCGGACATGCGCGCCCAACTGGGACCGCGCGGTACCTGCACACCGGTGCAGCGCAGGCCGCTCATGTAGACGCGGTCCAGCGCAAACACCGGCAGGCGTGACGGAAAGGTGGCTGCACGCGCCCGTCCATGCGGCGGTGCCGCGCGGCGCAGGCCGTGGGCGCGCATCGCCGGGTCCAGGCGCTCGCCCCAGTCGTTGTAGTCGCCCGCCACGAGCACGGGCGCACCGGCAGGCACATGCTCGCGCACAAAGGCGGCGAGGCGGTCGACCTGGCGCACGCGGCTGGCATGGATCAGCCCGAAATGGGCGACGACGACGTGCACCACCGTGCCCTGCCAGTGCACCGGCA
Organism: Roseateles sp.; assembly: GCF_052436255.1. Lineage (GTDB taxonomy): Bacteria > Pseudomonadota > Gammaproteobacteria > Burkholderiales > Burkholderiaceae_C > Pelomonas. The sequence continues at coordinate 23,159 of NZ_JBQVNP010000017.1, forward strand.
CATGCAGCAGGCCGCGCTGTTCAAAGGAATGATCGGACACGTCGTGGTGACCGATATCGCCGATGGGCCAGCGCGACAGCAGGGCGTTGCCATGCTCGCCGAACTTCGTCGTCGCATTGGTGCGGTAAGCCACCTCGTATCCCTCGGGCGCGAGGAAGTCGGCCTGGCCTTTCTCGGGCCAGCCGAACCAGGTGCGGTCGAAGAACGCGGCCTCGCGGTGATGGAAGAGGCGCACTTCCTGCAGGCAGACCAAGTCGGCGTCCATGGCTTCGACGCCCATCTGCAGGTTGTGGATCTCCAGGCGCTTGGCCGGCCCGAGGCCGCGGACGCCCTTGTGAATGTTGTAGGTCGCCACGCGCAGCACGGCGCCGGGTGGGTGGGGAGTGGGGCGGACTGGGCTCATGGCAAGCGGCATCCGGCCGCCCGAAGCCGCTGAACGTCCCCTCGGGGGGCTGAGCCCGCGCAAGCAGTGTCCAGTGGACGCTGCATGGCTGGCGAAGAACCGAGCCACCGGCTCGGTGCGGCCTGCAAGGCGTTGAGCAAAGTGAGCGTGGGCGCTTTCATGTCGTGGCGGGGCTGAAGCGCGGCAACTGCGATATCGCTTCGGCGTTGGACGGCGAAAAACAGCGGTCGGCCGCTTCCGGCCAGGGCAACCAGACCCAAGATAGGTGCTCGCGCGGCGCCAGCGTCGGCGTCAACGCCGATGGCAGTTGTAGGCCGAAGACGTGTTCGATGTTGCGCGTCACGCCCGGCGCATAGCGGTGCCGCCACTGCGGGTAAATCTCGTAAACATTGGCCAGCTGCCAGTCGCGCAGCATGTGGCCGGCGGCGTGCGCATCGATGCCGGTTTCCTCCTGCACCTCGCGCCACGCCGTCACGGCAGGCTCCTCGTCGGGCGTGTCCTTGGAGCCCGTGACACTTTGCCAGAAGCCGGGCTGGTCGGCGCGCTCCAGCAGCAGCACCTGGAGGTCGGGCGTGTGGATGACGACGAGGACCGACTCGGGGATCTTGAAAGGCTTGGCCGCAGGCATCGGCAAAGCATAGCGGCCGTGCGAGTCGCGGTGGGCGGCACCCGCCTTGCAGCAACGCGACCGCCGCAGCCCGAACCCCGCGAGATGGACCCCTGACGCGTCAGCGGGCGCCCAGGCCCTCCTGGCCCAGCAACGGGCTCAACGACCCGGCCAACTCGGCACTGAAGCCGCGGCCGCCACCGCGCCTGCGGCGTGACCCCGCTCGTGCGTGACGCGCAGAGCGACTTCACCGCCACCCGACCTGCCCGTGGTGATCCTGCCGCCTGCAAAGAAGGCCCCGCCGAAGCGGGGCCCGTGCGGCGAGATAGCGCGCTTACTGCGCCGCAGCCGTCGCGTTGCGCAGGCGGATGTGCAGCTCGCGCAGCTGCTTCTCGTCGACCAGCGAGGGTGCGCCGGTCAGCAGGCATTGGGCACGCTGGGTCTTCGGGAAGGCGATGACGTCGCGGATGGACTCGGCCTTGGTCATCATCGTGACGATGCGGTCCAGGCCGAAGGCCAGGCCACCGTGCGGGGGCGCGCCGTACTGCAGCGCGTCCAGCAGGAAGCCGAACTTGATGCGCTGGTCTTCCGCGCTGATGTTGAGCGCCTCGAAGACCTTGGCCTGCACCTCGGCGCGGTGGATACGCACCGAGCCGCCGCCCAGCTCCCAGCCGTTGAGCACCATGTCGTAGGCCTTGGCGATGCACTTGCCCGGGTCGGTCGCCATCAGGTCCTCATGCCCGTCCTTGGGCGCCGTGAACGGATGGTGAACGGCCGCCCAGCGGTCGTTCTCCTCGTCGTGCTCGAACATCGGGAAGTCGACCACCCACAGCGGCGCCCAGACGTCGTTGAACAGGCCGTTGGCCTTGCCGAATTCGCTGTGGCCCACTTTGAGGCGCAGCGCGCCGATGGCGTCGTTGACCACCTTGGCCTTGTCGGCGCCGAAGAACAGCAGGTCGCCATCCTGCGCGCCGGTGCGCTTGAGGATCTCGGCGACGGCTTCGTCGTGCAGGTTCTTGACGATGGGCGACTGCAGGCCCTCGCGGCCCTTGGCCACTTCATTCACCTTGATCCAGGCCAGGCCCTTGGCACCGTAGATCTTGACGAACTCGGTGTAGGCGTCGATCTCGCCGCGGCTCATGGACGCGCCCATGGGCACGCGCAGCGCGACGACACGGCCGCCCGGCGTCGTGGCCGGGCCGCTGAAGACCTTGAAGTCCACCGTCGTCATCGCGTCGGTCAGCTCGGTGAACTCGAGCTTGACGCGCAGGTCGGGCTTGTCGGAGCCGTAGCGGTGCATCGCTTCCGCGTACTTCATGACCGGGTAGTCGCCCAGCTCGACATTCAGCGCCTTGCGGAAGACGTGGCGGATCATGCCCTCGAACATCGAGCGGATTTCTTCTTCGGTCAGGAAGGAGGTCTCGATATCGATCTGCGTGAACTCGGGCTGGCGGTCGGCGCGCAGGTCCTCGTCACGGAAGCACTTGGTGATCTGGTAGTAGCGGTCGAAGCCCGACACCATCAGCAGTTGCTTGAACAGCTGGGGCGACTGCGGCAGCGCGAAGAAGTGGCCGTCGTGCACGCGGCTGGGCACCAGATAGTCGCGCGCGCCTTCGGGCGTGCTCTTGGTCAGCATCGGCGTCTCGATGTCGACAAAGCCGTGCTCGTCGAGGAACTTGCGCACCTCCATCGCCACGCGGTAGCGCAGCATCAGGTTGTTCTGCATGTAGGGGCGGCGCAGGTCCAGCACGCGGTGCGTGAGGCGGGTCGTCTCGGACAGGTTGTCCTCGTCGATCTGGAACGGGATGGGCACCGACGGGTTCAGCACCTCGATCTCGTGGCAGAGCACCTCGATCTTGCCGGACACCAGGTTGGCGTTCTCGGTGCCGGCCGGGCGTGCGCGCACCTTGCCGACGATCTTCAGGCAGAACTCGCTGCGGACGTCTTCGGCAATCTTGAAGCTGTCGGCGCGGTCGGGGTCGCAGACGATCTGGACCAGGCCTTCGCGGTCACGCAGGTCGATGAAGATGACGCCGCCGTGGTCACGGCGGCGGTGGGCCCAGCCCATCAGGGTCACGGTCTGGTCGAGCAGCTTTTCGCTGACTTGGCCGGCATAGCAGGTACGCATGGAGGTTCTCCGAATTCTTTGCAAAGAGTGTTCTGTAGGCGCTGGTGAGCTCGCTTGGCTCTCAGGATTGAACGCCGGCCGGGGCGCTCAACCCGGCTGATTTGACCGCCCGTCCGGGACGGCCGACCCCTGCGGGTTGCGACCCGCCTCGTCGGCGATGGCGCCTAGATCCAGCGGATGGGGCAGCGGCGAGACGGTACCCATGGAGATGATGTACTTCAGCGCCTCGTCCACCGTCATGTGAAGCGGCCTGACATCTGCCTTCGGCACGATGAGGAAGAAGCCCGACGTGGGGTTGGGCGTCGTCGGCACGTAGATGCTGACGTGCTCGTCCTCCAGCTGGCGGGCAACCTCACCGCTGGGCGTGCCGGTCACGAAGGCGATGGTCCAGCTGTCGGCTCGCGGGTATTGAACGAGCACGGCCTCGCGGAAGGCGTTGCCGCTGCTGGAAAACAGCGTGTCCGACACCTGCTTGACCGAGCTGTAGATGCTTTTGACGATCGGAATGTGGGACATCAACCGGTCCCACTGCGTCAGCAGCCACTGGCCAAAGATGTTGGCGACGAAAACCCCGGTAGCCAGCAAGCCCGCAGCCAGGATGAACAGTCCGAGGCCCGGCACATGCTCCAGTCCCAGGATCGCTTCGCGCCAGGCATCTGGCATCACCAGGGCCACGGCGGCCAGCATCGAGCCGAACACGCCGTTGACGACGCCCAGCACCTGGGCCAGCACCCAGATCGTGATGGCCAGCGGCAGCCAGACCAGCAGGCCGGCAACCAGGTACTTCCGAAGTGACGCGCCCACGAATCTTCCGGTCAGTGACAGGCGCAAGAGCCGCCACAGGAAGCAGACGCCGAGGGCGCGGCCGCGGCTTCGGGCTTGGGCGCATCGGGCTTGGCCGCATCGGCGGCCGGGGCGGCGGCCGCGGCCGGGGCGGCGCCGCCCTTGAAGTCGGTGGCGTACCAGCCCGAACCCTTGAGCTGGAATCCGGCGGCGGTGACCTGTTTGGAGAAGCTCTCGGCCGCGCAGGCAGGGCAGGTGGTCAGCGGCGCGTCGGAAAGCTTTTGCAGCACGTCCTTGGCGTGGCCACAGGCGCTGCAGCGGTAGGCATAGATGGGCATGAGAGGCTCTAGTGAGTCGCGGAGGGCGAAAAGCCCGCCATTTTAGGGGGCGACTCAGCCGTGGGGCGGCAGGTGGTGGCTGACGTGCTCGTGCCGGTTGGTCATCCACTGCGGTGCCAGCGAACCCACGACCATGCCGCCAAGGGCTGCCAGCAACCCGGCCAGCTGGCCGGGGAAGAACTCGCCCCAGGTGCTGACCTGCGGAAAAAAGGCCACCCAGACGGTCACGCCGGCAAAGATGGCGGCGACGGCGCCCTGCGTCGTGGCGCGCTGCCAGTACAGGCCGAACACCAGCGGCACAAAGGCCGCGACCAAGGTGACCTGGTAGGCCGCACTGACCAGTTCGTAAATCGGCGTGCCCTGCAGCGCGATCGAGTACGCCAGCACGGCCAGAGCGAAGACAACCAGCGTCACGCGCATGGCCACCAGGCGCTGGCGGTCGCTCATGCCGGGGCGGATCTGCGCGAGGATGTTCTCGACGAAGCTGGTGGTCGGCGCCAGCAGCGTGGCCGAGGAGGTGCTCTTGATGGCCGACAGCAGCGCCCCGAAGAACAGGATCTGGATGAACAGCGGCATGTGGCCCATGATGAAGCTGGGCAGCACGCGCTGGTAGTCGTTCTGCGCCAGCTCGAGCGCCTGCTCGCCCATGACGACGACGGCCGCCAGCACGATGAACATTGGCACGAAGGCGAAGGCGATGTAGCTGAAGCCGCCGATCATGGCGCCGCGCTGGGCGGTCTTGGCGTCCTTGGCCGACATGACGCGCTGGAACACGTCCTGCTGCGGGATGGAGCCCAGCATCATCGTCAGCGCCGCGCCGATGAACATGGCGATGTCCGTGAAGGTTGGCGCGGGAAAGAAGTTGTCCAGTTCCTTCTGCTGCGCCAGGTCCAACACCTTGCCGGCGCCACCGGCCAAGTCGGCGGAGAAGAAGGCGATCACCGACAGGCCGATGACCAGCACGATCATCTGGATGAAATCGGTCCAGGCCACCGCCAGGAAGCCGCCGATGACGACATAGACCAGCACCGCCGCCAGGCCCACGATCATGCCCACCTCGGTACTCATCGCACCGTCGGTCAGGATGTTGAAGACCAGGCCCAACGCAGTGACCTGGGCGGCCACCCAGCCGAGGTAGCTCAGGATGATGGCCAGCGAGCAGAACACCTCCACGCCCTTGCCATAGCGCTGACGGTAGAAGTCGCCGATGGTCAGCAGGTTCTTGCGGTAGAGCTTGGCGGCGAAGAAGGCGCCCACCAGCACCAGGCACAGGCCGGCGCCGAAGGGGTCTTCGACGATGGCGCCCAGGCCGCCCTGCACGAACTTGGCCGGGATGCCCATCACCGTCTCGGCACCGAACCAGGTGGCAAAGGTCGTCGTGATGACCATGACCAGCGGCAGGCTGCGGCCGGCCACGGCGAAGTCCGCGGTGTTCTTGACCCGTGTGCCGGCCCAGACACCGATGGCCAGCGTGCCGAGCAGATAGAGCACGACGAAAACGATCAGCGTGGTGTTCATGGGGTCGCGAAGGCGGGCCTGAAAAATTGGCGCGGATTATGACGGCGGCAAGCCGCCGGGCGGCTAGAGGCCCAGGTCCAGGACACGCATCGTCAGCGCCGCCAGGGCAATGCCCAGCGCGAAGCCGGCCGCTCCCCAGAGCAGCCCCGACAGCAGGCGGTTGGTGCTGCGCAGCTCACGCACCAGGGCGCGCATCTCGGCGTCGCCACCCCGCTGGGCCTGGTTTCTCAGCGCATCGTGCAGCAGCCGCGGCAGCTCGGGGACGAGCTGAGCGAAGCGCGGGGCCTCCTTCATCAACTGCTTGTTGAAGGCGGGCCAGCCGACCTGCTCGTTCATCCAGCGCTCCAGGAAGGGCTTGGCGGTGGCCCAGAGATCCAGCTCCGGGTCGAGCTGCCGGCCCAGGCCCTCGACGTTGAGCAGGGTCTTCTGCAGCAGCACGAGCTGGGGCTGGATCTCCACGTTGAAGCGGCGCGAGGTCTGGAACAGACGCATCAACACCTGGCCGAGCGAGATGTCCTTCAAAGGCCGGTCGAAATGAGGCTCGCAGACGGCCCGAACGGCACTCTCGAGCGCATCCACACGCGTCTCGGCGGGCACCCACCCCGAGGCGATGTGCAGCTCTGCCACGCGCTTGTAGTCGCGCTGGAAGAAGGCGATGAAGTTCTGCGCCAGGTAATCCTTGTCCACCTCGGTCAGCGTGCCGATGATGCCGAAGTCCAGCGCCACATAGCGGCCGAAGGTTTCGGGCGCCAGGCTGACCTGGATGTTGCCGGGGTGCATGTCGGCATGGAAGAAGCCGTCGCGGAACACCTGGGTGAAGAAGATGGTCACGCCGTCGCGCGCCAGCTTCTTGATGTCGATGCCGGCTTCCTGCAGCGCGGCCAGCTGCGAGATCGGCACGCCCTTCATGCGCTCCATGACGATGACCTCGGAGCTGCACAGGTCCCAATGCATCTCGGGCACCAACACCAGGTCCAGGCCGTCCATGTTGCGGCGCAGCTGGGCGGCGTTGGCCGCCTCGCGGACGAGGTCGAGCTCGTCATGCAGGTACATGTCGAACTCGGCGACCACCTCGCGCGGCTTCAGGCGCCGGCCGTCGGCCGAAAAGCGCTCGACCCAGCGGGCCAGCGTGCGCATCAACGACAGGTCATCGTCGATGACGTCGAGCATGCCGGGGCGAAGCACCTTGACCGCCACCTCGCGGCCGTCCTGCAGCGTGGCGAAATGCACCTGCGCAATGCTGGCGCTCGCAATGGGTTCGGCGTCGAAGCTGGCAAACAGCTCTTCCAGCGGCCGGCCGAAGGCGCGCTCCACCATCTCGCGGGACAGCGACGCCGGGAACGGCGGCACGCGGTCCTGCAGCTTGGCCAACTCAAGCGCCACATCGTTGGGCAGCAGGTCTCGGCGGGTCGACAGCACTTGGCCGAACTTGACGAAGATGGGGCCCAGCCCCTCAAGCGCCAGGCGCAGGCGCACGCCGCGGGGCTCCTGCCAGCGCCGTCCGAGCCGCGTGAACCGCCTCAGCAGCTGAAAACGCCGCCGCTGCAGGCCGGACAGGGCCAGTTCATCGAGGCCGAAACGCCAAACCGTCCACAGGATGACCAGCAGCCGCGAGACAAATCTCATGCGCCGCTACCGGGCGCAGAAGACATCGAGGGCGCGAACCGCTGGGCCACGCCGGACAGGGAACGCCGCAGCGCGCGGCCAAACTGGCCCAGTTGGCGGGCGGCCAGCGGACCGACGATGCCGGCGAGGTCATCCTCGATGTCCCAGCGCAGGTTGTCCATCAGCCAGTGCATCTCGCCGGCGAACGCGGCGTCGCCCTGCACGCTGACCGTCGGCGCGTCGCCGCTGAGCGCACCCAGCGCCAATCTAGCGGGGTTGGACGCGTCGATCTCGATGCGCAGCCCGCCTGGGCCGCCAGGCACCGTGTCCAGGCGTTCGAACAAGCCGGCCGGCGTGACGCCCAGCACCAGGTCCGGCGCCGACGGCAACAAGCTGGGCCAACCCGCCAGGTGGACCACCAGAGCACGCCCGGCCAGGGGCCGCAGGCGCTGGGCCGCGATCGGTTCACGCGAAACGACATGGTTGATCAGCAGCACGAGGCGGTCCTGCAATGCCGGCATTAGCAGGGGCGTGAGGGACGGCAGCGGCGGGAGTGACCAGGGGGCAGACATGTACAAGATTGTAGGCAGCGGACCTTGAACAAGGGACGTCGCCGGCTTGGTTGTCAAATTTGTTGGTAGAGAATCCGAAGTCGCATTTTTTCAGCCCGCCCCTGTCCCCAGGTCCAAGGATCACCGAACCGCCACGATGTTTGAGGACCGCAGCTACAAGAGGACGTTCTACAGCGCACCGCAGTCGGTCGAGTCTCTGATTGCCGCCCTTCTTGAGCCCGGCATCATCGTCCTGACCTTCCTGCTGGTGAACGGGCATTTCGACGAACCGGTGATGCGTCCGACTCTGACGCTGTGCCTGCTGATATTCGCCCTGACGTTCCCGGGTCGCAACCGCTTCAATGACCACCCGGCCAGCGCCATCGTCGACGTGGTGTCGTCCTGGCTGCTGCTGCTAGGCATCCTGCTGCTGTGCGGCTATGCGACCAACAGCCTTTATTACTTCGAGAACGAAGTTTTGCTCTGGTGGGCCATCATCACGCCGGTGGCACAGATGGCGGCGATCACGATCGGCCGGCGCATCCAGCAGTGGCGCGCGCGCGACCCGCGCGCGCGGCGCACCGCGGTCATCGTCGGCGCCGGCCCGCTGGGGCACAAGTTGTCTCGGGCGCTGCGCGACTCCGCGGGCGTCATCTGCCTAGGCTATTTTGATGACCGCAGCCCGGACCGCCTGCACCCCGAGGCGGGGGCTTCCATCCTCGGCTCCCTGGCTCAGCTCAGCGAGTTCGTGCGCGACAAGGGCGTGCGCGAGGTCTACATCACGCTGCCGCTGGGCTCGCAGCCGCGCATCGTGGAACTGCTCGAACAGGTGCAGGGCACCACGGCGTCTTTGTTCTTCGTGCCCGACGTGTTCGGCATCAGCATCATCCAGGGCCGCCTGCAGGACATCAGCGGCGTGCCGGTCGTCGGCATCTGCGAGACGCCCTTCACGGGCACCAACCAGCTCGTCAAGCGCATCAGCGATGTCGTGCTGTCCAGCCTGATCCTCATCCTGATCTCACCCATCCTGTTGGCGCTGGCCATCGGCGTGAAGCTGAGTTCGCCGGGACCGATCATCTTCAAGCAGCGCCGCAACGGCGTGAACGGCGAAGAGATCATCGTCTACAAGTTCCGTTCGATGCGCGCGCAGGACAACGGCGCCGTCGTCAAGCAGGCCACCAAGGGCGACTCGCGCATCACCCCTTTCGGCGCCTTCATCCGCCGCACCTCGCTGGATGAACTGCCGCAATTCATCAACGTGTTGCAAGGCCGCATGAGCATCGTGGGCCCGCGCCCGCATGCCGTGGCGCACAACGAGGAATACCGCAAGCTCATCAAGGCCTACATGGTGCGCCACAAGGTCAAGCCCGGCATCACCGGCTGGGCCCAGGTCAACGGCCTGCGTGGCGAGACCGACACCATCGACAAGATGGTCGCACGCGTCGAATACGATCTTGAATACTTGCGCAACTGGTCGCTGGCCCTCGATCTGCAGATCATCCTGCGGACGGTGAGGCTGGTGGTGTTTGACCGCCATGCCTACTAAGCACCTTCGCCTCCCCGCCCGGACCTCGCTCGCAGCGGCCTGCCTGTTGGCCGCAATGACCGCAGCCCAGGCCCAGACCGACGACACCACGCCTTTCTATGTCGGCGGTTCAGTCGGCGTTTCCAAGGTGTCGAACGTCTACCGGGAGCCCAATTCGACGAACGACGACACCGTCGTCAGCGTCGGCCTGCTGGGCGGCATCGACCAGCGCCTGGGGCGCCAGCACCTGACCCTGGACGGCTCCCTGCAGAACAACCGCTATTCGACGAACAGTGATCTGAACTACCGCTCTTCAAGCCTGCGCGGCGCCTTGAACTGGGAAACCATCGGCCGGTTGTCGGGTGTGCTGAGCGCCAAGTCGGACCGCTCGTTGGCCGACTTCAATATCGGCAGCGGCATTGATCCCATCCGCCAGAAGAACATCGAGCGCAATGACGAGTACCAGGCGGTCGCGCGCCTTGGTGTTGCGACCCGCTACACGCTGGAGACCAGCCTGACGCACCGGCGCCGGGACTTCACGGCCGAGCAGTACGCCCGCTTCGTCTATCAGCAGAACGCAGCCTCCGTGGGCGTCTATGCAACCCCTGCCGGCAATGTCAGGCTGGGCGTCGTCGCGCGGCATACCAAGGGAAAGAATCCTCGCTATCCCGTCGGCTTCGCCATCGACCCGGCAACCGCCGCGGTGGTGGTGGTCAGCCAGCTCAACGACTACAGCCGTGATGACATCGACTTCACAACGCGCTGGAGCACGGGTGGCAGCAGCACGTTGAGCACGCGCATCAGTCGAAGCAGCACCAAGAACAGCCTCGACCAGCTGCGGGACTTCAGCGGCACGACCGGCTCCGTTGCCTGGGAATGGCGACCGACCGGCAAGCTGCAGCTCAATCTCCAATACTCGCGCGATACGGGCCAGGAAAGCGTGGTCCGCGCCCCAGGCCTGGACCGCGTCTACACCTCTTGGCAGCTGGGCGGCAGCTACGCCCTGACGGCCAAGGTCAAGCTCAACGCCAGAGCCAGTAACAACCGCGCTCGGCGCACCAGCGGTTCCGGCGCACCGGTTGCGGACGCACTCGACGACAACCAGCTCTACAACATCGGCGTGCGCTGGGCCATCTCGCGCAGCTTCAGCCTGGGCTGCCAGTACGACCGCGTGAACCGCAACAACAGCGTGCCGGAGTACGTCTACAACGCCAGCAGTTACGGCTGCACCGGCCAAGCCATCGTCTACTGATGACCACCGTCCTGCTCACCGGTGCCACCGGCTATATCGCCTCGCACACCTGGCTGGCCCTGCAGCAGGCCGGCTACCGCGTCGTCGGTGTCGACAACTTCGTCAACAGCTCGCCCGTCGTGCTGGAGCGACTGGCCGAGCTGGCCAGCGCGCCCATCGAGTTCGAGCGCGCCGATGTCTGCGATACGGCGGCGATGGACGAGGTCTTCGCCGAGTACCAGCCCGCCGCCGTGGTTCATTTCGCAGCCTACAAGGCGGTCGGCGAGTCGGTCAGCCAGCCGCTGGCCTATTACCGCAACAACCTCGGCGGCCTCGTCAACACCTGCGAGGTCATGAAGCGCCATGGCTGCTCGCGCATCGTCTTCAGCTCCAGTGCCACCGTGTATGGCGCGCCGGAGCAACTGCCGCTGCGCGAGGATGCGCCGACGTCGTCCACCAACCCCTACGGTGCCACCAAGCTGATGGGCGAGCAGATCCTGCGCGACCTCGGCGTCGCCGATCCGCGCTGGCAGACCGCCTGCCTGCGCTACTTCAACCCGGTGGGCGCCCATGAAAGCGGCCGCATCGGCGAGGACCCGCGCGGCACGCCCAACAACCTGATGCCCTATGTCGCCCAGGTCGCCGTGGGTCGGCGCGACAGGCTCGCCGTGTTCGGCAACGACTACGCCACGCCCGACGGCACCGGTGTGCGCGACTACATCCATGTCAGCGATCTCGCCGAGGGTCATGTCGCCGCGCTGCGCTGGCTGCTGGGCAACACCGGTTCGCTGACGGTCAACCTCGGCACCGGCCAGGGCTATAGCGTGCTCGACCTGGTGCGCGCCTACGAGGCCGCCAGCGGCCGCAGCGTCCCGTACGAAATCGGCCCGCGCCGCCCGGGTGACATCGCGGCCTGCTGGGCCGACCCCACGCTGGCTCGGGAGCTGCTTGGCTGGCAGGCCAAGCTCGACCTGGCTCGCATGTGCGAGGACAGCTGGCGCTGGCAGAACCTCAATCCACACGGTTTCAACCCCGCTTAAACAATGATCCAGGTTCAACCCGTCATCATGGCCGGCGGCTCCGGCACCCGGCTGTGGCCGCTGTCGCGCAGCGGCTACCCCAAGCAGTTCCTTGTGCTGTCGGGCAACGAAAGCCTGTTCCAGCTTGCCGCACGGCGCCTGGCTGCATTGGCCTCACCCCAGTTCGAGCTGGCTGGGCCTTGCATCGTCGGCAACGAGGAACATCGGTTCCTGGTGCTGGATCAGTTGCGCGAAACCCGCCTGGAACCCAGCGGCGTGCTGCTGGAGCCGTCGGGCCGCAACACCGCGCCGGCCTTGACGCTGGCGGCGCTGGCTGCGCTCGAAGGCGGCAATGATCCCGTCCTCGTCGTCACGCCGGCCGACCAAACCGTCACCAACGCCGAGGCCTTCACGGCGGCACTGCAGGACGCAGTTCGCATCGCGGCCGAGGGCGCCATCGCCATCCTGGGCATCACGCCGGACCGCCCTGAAACGGGTTATGGCTATATCCGCACCGCCGGCGACTCGGCCGGCCTGGCGGTCGCGCAGTTCGTCGAGAAGCCCAATCTGGAAACGGCCCAGCGCTATCTGGCCGAAGGCGACTATTACTGGAACAGCGGCATGTTCGTGCTGCGCGCCAGCGTCTGGATGAAGGCGCTGGAGCGCTTCCGGCCCGACATCGCCAGCGCCACACGAGCATCGTGGGACGTCCGCAAGACCGACGCCAAATTCGTGCGGCCCGGCAAGGCGGAGTTCGCCGCCGTGCCGAGCGAGTCCGTCGACTACGCCGTCATGGAGCGCTGCCCCGGCACCGACATCCCCCTGCGCATGGTCGCGCTCGATGCGGGCTGGAACGACCTGGGGGCCTGGGAAGCCGTCTGGCAAGTGTCCGAGAAGGACGAGAACGGCAACGCCTTCGTCGGCGACGCGCTGATCGCCGACAGCAAGAACACCCTCGTGCACGCCACCAGCCGCCTGGTCGGTGTTGTCGGCCTGACCGACATCGTCGTCGTCGAGACCGCTGACGCCGTGCTCGTCAGCGACCGCTCGCGCAGCCAGGAGGTCAAGCAGATCGTCAACCGCCTGGGCGCCGAACAACGTGGCGAGCATGCCCTGCACCGCAAGGTGCATCGCCCCTGGGGCTGGTACGACAGCATCGACTCGGGCGAGCGCTTCCAGGTCAAACGCATCATGGTCAAGCCGGGCGCGTCGCTGAGCCTGCAGATGCACCACCACCGGGCGGAGCACTGGATCGTCGTCAGCGGCACGGCCGAGATCGTCAACGGCGACAAGACCATCCTGCTGACCGAGAACCAGTCCACCTACATCCCGCTGGGCCAGACCCACCGTCTGGCCAACCCGGGCAAGGTGCCGCTGGAGATCATCGAAGTCCAGTCGGGCTCCTACCTCGGCGAGGACGACATCGTCCGCTTCGAGGACACCTACGGCAGGACATGAAGCCCCTCGTCCATGGAGTACCTTGGCCGGTCCCCCGCGGGGTCGGCGATGCTTGCCGGATTGACCGGCAAGCACATCGCCAGTGCGGGCCGGCTTGGGAGCGGCCCGGCGCTCTGCCCGCGAATTCCACGTCGACGCCCAGCGGAAAACTGACATGACCATCCTCGTCACCGGCGGCGCCGGCTTCATCGGCAGCAATTTCGTGCTCGACTGGCTGCGCCAGTCCGATGAGCCCGTCGTCAACCTCGACGTGTTGACCTATGCAGGCAACCTCGACAACCTCAGCAGCCTGGATGGGGACGCACGCCACACCTTCGTCAAGGGCGACATCTGTGACCGCGCCCTCATCGACAGCCTGCTGGCCACGCACCTGCCGCGCGCCATCGTCCACTTCGCCGCCGAAAGCCATGTGGACCGCTCCATCAGCGGCCCGGGCGCTTTCATGAAGACCAATGTCGACGGCACCTTCACCCTGCTCGAAGCCGCCCGCGCCTACTGGGGCGGGTTGGAAGGAGAGGCGAAGGCGGCCTTCCGCTTCCACCATGTGTCGACCGACGAGGTCTACGGCTCGCTGAAGGCCGATGACCCGCCCTTCGCCGAGACCAACCCCTACGAGCCCAACAGCCCCTACTCGGCCAGCAAGGCCGCCAGCGACCACCTCGTGCGCGCCTGGCACCACACCTATGGCCTGCCGGTCGTCACGACCAACTGCTCGAACAACTACGGCCCCTATCACTTCCCCGAGAAGCTGATCCCGCTGATGATCGTCAACGCGCTGGCGGGCAAGCCTCTACCCGTCTACGGCGACGGCCAGCAGATCCGCGACTGGCTCTACGTCACCGACCACTGCAGCGGCATCCGCGCCGTGCTGGCCGGCGGCAAGCTCGGCGAGACCTACAACATCGGCGGCTGGAACGAGCAGGCCAATATCGACATCGTCAAGATCGTCTGCCAGCTGCTCGACGAACTGCGGCCCGACCCGGCGGGGCCCTATGAGCGCCTCATTACCTACGTGAAGGACCGCCCCGGCCACGACCGCCGCTATGCCATCGACGCGCGCAAGATCGAGCGGGAACTCGGCTGGCGGCCGGCCGAGACCTTTGAGACCGGCATCCGCAAGACGGTGCAGTGGTATCTGGACCATCCCGACTGGGTCGCCCGTGTTCAGAGCGGCGCCTATCGCGACTGGATCAGCCAGCAATACGCCGCAGCATGAAGATCCTTCTCCTCGGGAAAGGTGGCCAGGTCGGCTGGGAACTGCAGCGCTCGCTGGCCGTGGCCGGCGAGGTCGTCGCGATGGACCATGACGACGGCGGCGATTTCACGCAGCCCGAAGCCCTGCTGGCCGCCGTGCAGCGCCTGGCCCCGCAGGTCATCGTCAATGCCGCCGCCCACACCGCTGTCGACAAGGCCGAGAGCGAGCCGGATCTGGCCCGCCAGATCAACGCCACGACGCCTGCCCTGCTGGCCATCGAGGCCAAGCGCCTGGGCGCGCTGTTCGTGCACTACTCGACCGACTATGTCTTCGATGGCAGCGGCGACCAGCCGCGTGACGAAGAGGCGCCCATCGCGCCGCTGAGCGTCTATGGCGCCACCAAGGCCGAGGGCGAGGACGCCATCCGCGCCAGCGGCTGCCAGCACCTCATCCTGCGCACCAGCTGGGTCTATGCCGCCCGCGGCGGCAACTTCGCCAAGACCATGCTGCGCCTGGCCGCCGAGCGCGAGCAGCTCAAGGTCATCGCCGACCAGATCGGCGCGCCCACTGGCGCAGACCTGCTGGCCGACCTGACGGCGCACATGCTGCGCGCCGCGCGTGCGAACCCCGCGCTGACCGGCACCTATCACGCCGTCGCCGGCGGCGAGACGAGCTGGCACGACTACGCCCGCTTTGTCATCGAGTTCGCACGCCAGCAAGGCAAAGTCATCAAGGTGGCGCCTGACCAGGTCCTGGCCATCCCGACCAGCGACTACCCGACGCCCGCCAAGCGGCCGCTGAATTCGCGCCTGTCGACGGCCAAGCTCCAGCAGCGCTTTGGCCTGCGGCTGCCGAGCTGGCAGCAGGGCGTCCAGCGCATGCTGACTGAAATTCTTTGAGCGAAATCTTCCGAGGTCGTCCATGAAAAGCCGCAAGGGCATCATCCTCGCCGGCGGGTCCGGCACCCGCCTGCACCCGGCCACACTGGCTTTGAGCAAGCAGTTGCTGCCGGTGTACGACAAGCCGATGGTCTATTACCCACTGAGCACGCTGATGCTCGCGGGCATTCGCGACATCCTGCTGATCAGCACACCACAGGACATTCCCCGTTTCGAGGCCCTGCTGGGCGACGGCGCGCGCTGGGGCCTGAACATCAGCTACTGCGTGCAGCCCAGCCCCGACGGCCTGGCGCAAGCCTTCATCCTCGGCCGTGACTTCGTCGGCAACCATCCCAGCGCACTGGTGTTGGGCGACAACATCTTCTACGGCCACGACTTCGCCGGCCTGCTCGGCAATGCCACCAGCCGCGATGGCGGCGCCAGCGTCTTTGCCTACCACGTGCACGACCCCGAGCGCTATGGCGTCGTCGAGTTCGACGCCGACAAGCGGGCCCTGTCCATCGAAGAAAAGCCCAAGGCGCCCAAGAGCAACTACGCCGTCACGGGCCTGTACTTCTACGACGAGCAGGTCTGCGACATCGCCGCCCACATCAAGCCCAGCCCGCGCGGCGAGTTGGAGATCACCGACGTCAATGCCGAATACCTCAAGCGCGGCCAGCTCAGCGTCGAGATCATGGGCCGCGGCTACGCCTGGCTGGACACGGGCACGCATGACAGCCTGATGGAAGCCGGCCAGTTCATCGCCACGCTGGAAAAGCGCCAGGGCCTGAAAGTCGCCTGCCCGGAAGAGATCGCCTTCCGCGCCGGCTGGATCGATGCCGCCCAGCTCCAGGCGTTGGCCACGCCGCTGGCCAAGAACGGCTACGGCCAGTACCTGCTCAAGGTGCTGACCGAGAAGGTCTTCTGAACACGATGCAAGTCACTCCCACCGCCCTGCCCGAAGTCCTGCTGATCGAGCCCAAGGTCTTCGGCGACGCCCGCGGCTTCTTCATGGAGAGCTGGAACGAGGCGCGTTTCAACGCCGCCCTCGGCTACGACGTGCACTTCGTGCAGGACAACCATTCGCGCTCCTCGCGCGGCGTGCTGCGCGGCCTGCACTATCAGCTGCATCCACATGCCCAGGGCAAGCTGGTGCGCTGCACGTCGGGCGCGGTCTTCGACGTGGCCGTGGACATGCGCCGCTCCAGCGCCAACTTCGGCCGCTGGGTCGGCTATGAGCTGTCGGCCGAGAACCAGCGCCAGCTGTGGATTCCGGCGGGCTTTGCGCATGGCTTCGTCGTCATCAGCGAGACGGCCGACTTTCTCTACAAGACCAGTGGCCGCTACGCCCCCGAGTGCGAGGGCGCCGTGCGCTGGGACGACCCCACCATCGGCATCGCATGGCCACTGGACGGCATCACGCCGCAGTTGTCGGCCAAGGACGTGGCAGCTCCGCTGCTGGGCGAGGCCAGGACCTTCGGCTGAGCGCCATGAAGAACGCCCTCCGGCCGAGGGCGTTTTCGTTTCTGCAGGGCGGACTCAGCCCCGGCCGATGCCCCGGTACTCGATGCCCAGCGCCTTCATCAGCTTGGGGTCGTAGAGGTTGCGGCCATCGAACACCACGGGTGCCTTCAGCGACGCCTTGATGGCGTCGAAGTCCGGCGTGCGGAACTCCTTCCACTCGGTCACGATCAGCAGTGCGTCCGCACCCTGCAGTGCGGCCTCGGCCCGGTCGACCAAGGCCACGTCATCGCGAGGGCCGAGCACGCGGGCCGTTTCGGCCATCGACACCGGGTCATAGGCCGCCACGGTGGCGCCACGTCGCGTCAGCTCGTCGATGACGACCAGGGACGGCGCCTCACGCATGTCGTCGGTGTTGGGCTTGAAGGCCAGACCCCAGACGGCGAAACGGCGGCCCTTGAGGTCTTCGCCAAAACGCGCCACCACCTTGTCGACCAGTACGCGCTTCTGGCGCTCATTGGCTTCTTCCACGGCCGTCAGCACCTGGAGCGTGATGCCACTGTCAGCCGCAGCCTTCACTAGCGCCTTCACGTCCTTGGGAAAGCACGAGCCGCCATAGCCGGCCCCGGCGTAGAGGAACTGGTAGCCGATGCGCGGGTCCGAGCCGATGCCGCGGCGCACCAGCTCAATGTCCGCGCCCACCTTCTCGGCCAGCAGCGCCAACTCGTTCATGAAGCTGATGCGCGTGGCCAGCATGGCGTTAGCAGCGTACTTCGTGAACTCTGCACTGCGCACGTCCATGACCAGCATGCGGTCCTGGGTGCGGTTGAACGGCGCGTACAGCGCGCGCATCAGCAGCGTGGCCTGGTCGTCGTCGGAGCCCACGATGATGCGGTCGGGTTTCATGAAGTCCTCAACCGCCGCGCCTTCCTTCAGGAATTCGGGGTTGGACACCACGGCAAATGCCATGTCCGCCAGGCCACGCTGGGCCAGCTCTTCCTTGATCGCCGCCCGCACCTGGTCAGCCGTACCCACCGGCACCGTGCTCTTGTCGACAATGACCTTGTAGTCAGTCATGCGCTTGCCGATGGAGCGGGCGGCAGCCACGACATACTGCAAGTCCGCCGAGCCGTCTTCACCAGGGGGCGTGCCCACGCCGATGAAGAGCAGCGTGCCGTGGTTTACCGCCAGGTCCACATCGGTCGTGAACTGCAGCCGCCCCGCAGCCACGTTGCGGCGCACCACTTCCAGCAGCCCTGGCTCGTGAATGGGAATCGCGCCGTCGTTGAGGATGCGGATCTTCTCGGGGTTCACGTCCAGGCAGACCACGTGGTTGCCCATCTCGGCCAGGCAGGCGCCGGTCACCAGGCCTACATAGCCGGTGCCGATGGCGGTGACTTTCATTCGCTGTCCTCGTACAAAAAACGTTCACCCGTTTTTAACGCAGGCCCATGACAGGCCCGTGGGATTACAGCTTGTAGTAGTCCCGATACCAGGCGACAAAACGCTGAATACCTTCTGGTACAGGCATCGCCGGACGGAAGTCCGTCCAGGCCGCCAGTTCCTCCACGTCAGCATGCGTAGCCGGCACATCGCCATCCTGCAGCGGCATGAAGTTCTTCTGTGCCTCATGGCCCACGGCCTGTTCGATGGCCTGGATGAAGCTCATCAGCTCGATGGGCGCGTGGTTGCCGATGTTGAAGACGCGATACGGCGCGCTGGAGCGTGCCGGGTCGGCCTTGGCGGGGTCGTAGGCGGGGTCGGCCGTGGCGGCGCGGTCCAGCACGCGCACGACGCCCTCGGCGATGTCGTCGACATAGGTGAAATCGCGAATCATCTTGCCGTGGTTGAACACGTTGATGGGACGCCCTTCGATGATCGCTTTGGTGAACAGGAACAACGCCATGTCCGGCCGGCCCCAGGGCCCGTAGACCGTGAAGAAGCGCAGCCCCGTGGTCGGCAGGCCGAACAGGTGCGAATAGGTGTGGGCCATCAGCTCGTTGGCCTTCTTGGTGGCGGCGTAGAGGCTGATGGGATGGTCGACGCTGTGATGCTCCGAGAACGGCATCAGCGTGTTGCCGCCGTAGACGCTGGAGCTCGACGCGTAGGCCAGGTGCTGCACGCCGTTGTGGCGGCAGCCCTCCAGGATGTTGGTGAAGCCGACGATGTTGCTGTCGATGTAGGCGTGCGGGTTCTCGATGGAATAGCGCACGCCGGCCTGGGCGGCCAGGTGCACAACGCGGTCGAAGCGTTCATCGGCAAACAGTTTGGCCATGCCGGCTCGGTCCGCCACATCCATGTGCACGAAGCTGAAGCCCGGTTTGGGCGTCAGGCGCGCCAGCCGGTCATGCTTGAGCTGGGGGCTGTAGTAGTCGTTGAGGTTGTCCAGGCCAACCACCTGGTCGCCACGCGCCAGCAGGATCTGACTGACATGCATGCCGATGAAGCCGGCTGCGCCGGTGACGAGGACTTTCAAGGAACTCTCCCGAGGATGAAATCAGGCCGGCGCCGAGACAGCGCCCTGCCAAGGCGCCGCATTCTCCCTCAGGAGGCTCCCGGCCCACTCGGCGACGCTGGCTGCGGAGCCGCGGTGAACTGCGGGTAGCGCGGCCGTCGCCTGGAGCTATGACTGCCTCGCGGCTCGCGTGGCCCGCTGCGCTGGTAGGAGTGCCCGCCCGTTGCAATGCCTTACCTGCACGCACCTCAAAGCGCGAGTTATTGCACTGAGCGTTTTGGGGGCTGGTTCGACAATTCTTTCATCGCGCCGGCCCCCCAGTCGTCCTGCCGGCGCCAACTCCCAGGGTTCCCATGAAGCTACGCAACTTGTTCTCTCGAGCCGATCATGGTGCGCTTGCAGGCGTGATCATTTCGGCTGCACTGTTGACAGCCTGCGGCGGCGGCGGTGGCGGTGGCGCGGACGCCGGCCCGGCCGCGGCAGGCGCCGCCAGCGCAACCGCTACGACCAGCGCCGTGCCTGACACTGCCGCTGCGAGTCAATTCAACGCAGCGCAGCCTTTGGCCAAGCCGTTGGCAGTCAGCGCAGGCAGCACCGCGGCAGCTTCCGCAACCCTGGTCGTGAAGGCACGCGGTGTCCTCGCCGGCAACGTGGGCCCGATGGTCGAAGTGCGCGTCAATGGCCTGCTCGTCGCGACCACCGAAGTGCGCTCCACGACGCTGCAGGACTACAGCTACAGCGTGGCGGGCCTGGGGCCCGGCAGCGCCGTCGATATCGTCTACACCAACGACGCCGTCGCTGGCGGCGTCGACCGCAATCTGTGGGTCAATTCAATCCGCGTGGATGGCCAGAGCTACGCGTCCACCAGCAGCGGCACGGTGTTCGACCGTGGCGCCGGGAGCGCTGCGTTCGACGGGGTCGACACGATCCCTGGTCAGGAAGGCCTGTTTTGGAACGGAGCGTTGCGCTTCCAGTTGCCTGGCGGCACCCCCAATGCCGGGGCCGGTGCAGGTGTCTATGTCGACGCCGTCAATGGCAACGACAGCAACCCCGGCACCGAGGTCCTGCCATGGAGGACGCTGCGCAAGGTCACCGAAGTCCGCCTAACAACCGGCCAGAGCGTTTTTCTGCGTTGCGGCCGCGTCTGGCGTGAATCCCTGTCTCTGGACACCATCCAGCTGGCGAACGGCGTCAACGTCGTCGGCTACGGTAGCGAATGCACCACGGCCAAGGCGACGATCTCAGGCGCCGACCTTTTCAACGGCGGGTGGACCAAAAGCGGCAACGTCTGGTCGCGCGCCGTGCCGGCGGGGACGCCCAAGATCAAACGCCTGTTCGTCGACGGCAGCTCGCAGGCCACCGCACGCTGGCCCAATGCCACCGCCAATTCCCAGGGTTATGCGCTGGTGCATTCGCAAGGTGGCGGCGCCAGGTGGAGCATTCGCGTCGCGGGCGGCGACCTGGCCGCCCTGGCCGACAAGGACCTTGCCGGCGCCGCCGTCCATACCCGCACGCTGGCCTGGATGATCGAGTCGCGCCGCATCTCGGGCTACACGGCGGGCACCGGCACTTTGTCCCTGAGCAGCGGCACCGAGTTCACCATGGACGCTGGCGAGGGCTATGTGCTTGAAGACAAGCTGTGGATGCTCGATGCAGCGGGCGAGTTTTTTCACGACACCGCAAACAACCGCCTGTACGTCTATCCCGCCGCTACCGCTGCCCAGGCCGACCTGAACACTCACAACGTGGAAGGCAGCGTGCGCGACACCGCGCTGCGCATCAGCAGCCGCGCCAATGTCGGCGTGCGCGACCTCGCGCTGCAGATGGCCCGCGTCAGCGGCCTGGTGCTACACAACGCGAGCGGCGCCTCCGTAGAACGTATCGACGCGGGCGGCAACGGCGAATCTGGCGTGTCGGTGGTACAGGACGAGGCACTGCCCGGCGCCACGATCCGCAACAGTCGCTTCAACAACAACTTCATGTACGGCATCGATGCCAAGTTCGGCGGCGCCTCCATGATCAGCGACAACGCCGTCACAGACACGGGCACCATCAGCTACGCCGGGTGGACTCACGCGGCCATCGAGGGTGGCAAGGGGGCCAACATTGTGAACAACACTGTCGAGGGCATGGCCTACCACGGCATCCGCTTCTCGGGCTCCGGCGCCGGCACGGTCAGGAACAACAGCGTTG
Organism: Roseateles sp.; assembly: GCF_052436255.1. GTDB lineage: Bacteria > Pseudomonadota > Gammaproteobacteria > Burkholderiales > Burkholderiaceae_C > Pelomonas. The sequence goes on from NZ_JBQVNP010000017.1 coordinate 44,507, forward strand.
CACGCTATTGCGTGCGCCTGTCGGACTGCGGGGGTATCTACAGTTGGAACGGTCCCAAGCTCACCGGCAGCGGCCAGCGTTCCACCATCGAGGGCAACAACGTGCAGGGCGGCGTCGCCAACATCGAAGGCGCTGTCGGCCCCGGCATCGACGTCGTGTCGGGCATCTTCCTCGACGACTTCTCGCACGGCGTCACGGTGCGCGCCAACGCCATCAGCGGCATGCCCTTCGGCATCAAACTGCGCAACGGCTCGAACAACGTCATTGAGTCCAATCGAGTTTGGATGCCAAGCAAGGCGGCGATCTATGCAGTCAACGACCAAACCGACCGCGACTACCTGACCGGGAACGTCTTCCGCACCAATCAGATCGTGCCCGTGAAGTCGGCGGTGAACCAGTTCCCCGCGCTGCCCACTTTCAGCGAGTCATTTCCGATTTGGTTCTTCAACAACTTTGGTGCCGCCACGTCGATCAGCTCGGGTGCCAACACCTTCACGGGCAACCAGGTCGTGCGTTTCGACGGTAGCCTTGACGGCGTGCATGCCTGGTTGCGCTCCAACACCGAGGATGTCCAGCTCAGCTCGGCCACCTGGGCGACGTTCAATCGCCTCGATGCGAACACCGCGACGCCCATGACTTTCGCCCTGTACCAGCTGATGTTGGGCCCCGAACTGGTGCCAGGTGGCAATTTCGACAGCGGCCTGGGCAACTGGACCAGCTGGTTCAGCAACACGGGTACCGGTGGCAGCGTCATCAACGCCTCGGCGGCGGGTGCTGCCGGCTGTAGCGGCAACTGCATCACGATGCGCTCCGGCACCGCCGCTGACTGGGTCGCGAGCCCCGAGTTCACGATGAATGCCGGCAAGCCCCACCTCTACGCCTACACCGCCACGCTGCACGGCGCCGCGACGCTGGGCTGGCCCTATGTAAGCCGCAGTGTCACACCCTGGGACAACATGGCCTCGGGCGCGTACTCCACTTCTGTGGGCCTGAATGGCAGTGCGGGTCAAGTCATTCGCTACGAAGCCTTCTTTACACCCAAGTCCAACGCCGCGTCACGCGTCAACCTGCAGGTCAAGACGCCTGGCACCGCGGTCAGCTTCGACTCGGTCTCGGTACGTGAGATCACCGGCTTCGCCTTCTCGAGCATCGCCGACTGGGGCACCGTTGTCAGCGCCTCACCGACCGCAGCGCGCACCGTCACATGCGCCACGCTGGGCTGGGAGGCTGGTTGCAATGTGGCTGGCGCAGACGGCGCCGCCATCACGATGCCGCAGACCCTTGCCGCTGGCACCTCGCAGCTCTACCTGCGCGCCAATTCTGCTTGGCGCCGTTAAGACGGCCTCGGGATCGCTCAGACGGTCCCGTGCGCGCGGCCGGAGCGCCGCGCGGCGGCCGCAGGCCAGCAGCTAGGGGTGCCATGGACTGGTCGCCCGCCAAATAATTCCCCGACTGAGTCCTGCGGGGGTTTCCATGTCGTGGCCAAAAGCCGTGATCGTCCTTTATGCAGCCGCCGCCTGCTCGCAAGCGGCGCAAGCCGAACTGATTGCCGTCGACTGGCAAGCCGCCGGTGATCGGCTGCTGGTGAGGGACACCGCCACGGGCTTGGAGTGGCTGCGCGTGAGCCACACGCTGGGCCAGTCCTACGATGCCGTGACTGCACGCCTTCATGGTGGGGACCTCGACGGCTTCTCATTTGCGTCCGTGATACAGGTCGACGCGCTGTTCGCCGACGCCAAATCGAATGCTCACGACGGCATCAAAAACCTCGTGAACCTTTGGGGACCTGGCCAGAACTGGTCATGGGGTCTGGTCGGCGTCAGTGCCATCACTCAAACGGTGCATCCCGACTGGCCCCATGTGCAATGGCTAGCCGAAATTGCCTACCAAACCGATCCGGTGGCGAATCCGGACACGCCGTCTTTTGCCAATGCCATGAACGGCAGCATCGAGCATGCCTTTGCGTCTAGAAGAGTCGGCTCGGCCCTCCTAAGGGTGAGTGCCGTGCCCGAGCCGGTGACATGGCTTCAACTGCTTCTCGGACTCGGCACGGTGGGCATGCTCTTGCACCGACGTCCGGCCGACGCAGCGCAGTGACGGCGGCAAAGCCGGCACGCCGTTGACCGCAGGCGTCCAGTACCCGAGAACCCCAGCGTTCCTGACCAACGGGCGCGGCGGCATGCCGCGCCGCCCGCGACCGTGATCCGTTGCCGTTTTAGCGCTGGCTGCCCACGCATGGCAAATGTCGGGCAAGGAAAATCCCTTCCCTGCCCTTAGTCGTAGTTTGCTGGAATGCCCATGGCTATATCCCTCATGCACGGTCGGCTGTTCAAGGCCTTGAACGGTGCAATCCTGATCCTGGGCGTTTCCGCCTGCGGCGGTGCCGCCGAGGCACCGCAAGCATCCACGACGGCACAAGCGCCGAGCGACCCGGCAAGCGCGTCTGCGCAGGTGGCGGCATCTGCGCCGGCTGCCGCCAACGCGGCTTCCACTGTGGGGGCGGCCAGCGCCGCGGTTGTATCGACCGAGCCCGCTCCTTCGGCCGCCGTGGCCGGACCCATCCCTCTCGTCAGCGCGTTCGACGACGCGATCAGCACATCGTCGAGTGCTGCCGCAGCAGCGACGACAACTGAACCAGCGGCACTGGTCTCCGCAGCATCGCTGCCCGGCGTCATGGCCTCCACCGAGCGTCTGGTGGTAAGCGATCTGCGGTCCGGCGACGGCGTCAAGACCAGCGCCTCCACCGTGGTGCAGCTCGCTCAGCCGGATCGTGGCGCCTTTTACGGATTTCGCGAGGCACGCGAAGAGTGGACGCGCGTGAAGACTGAGTACAAGAGCAGGGCCGAGGTGCGCGACTGGATCGCCTATCAAAAGAACAAGGTCGACGCCTGGATCACGCGCGGCTTCGAGAAGCCTGACTACATCGGCGGCTGGATCCACGACTATGTGGACCCCAAGACCGGCGGGGGCATGAGCTGGACGCCAACAAGCGCCGAGCCGGCTGCTGGCACGACCGTCGCCGAGATCGCATTCAAAGCCGCGTGGGTCGCCTACGGCCGCGGCTACAACGTCCAGCAGATGCGCACCGCGGCGCGCATCTACAAAGCCACCGGCGAGGCCAAGTACGCCGACTGGGCTGCGCAGCAGCTCGACTTCTACGCCGACAACTACGCCAAGTGGCCATTGCAGACCAAGGACGGCCGCAGCCGCATGTACAAGCAGGGCCTGGACGAGGCGGTGGACGCGTTCTCCCTGCTCGATGTCGTGCGCCTGCTCGACGGCTACGTAGCCGCCACCCGCGCGACCCGCTGGAAGACCGCCCTCTTCATGCCGATGGCGGACAACCTGCGCTACAGCATGGCCGAGATGACCAACATCGCGCTGTGGCACGAAGCCGCCCGCGCCGCCATCGCCCTGCGCTACAAGGACAGCACGCTGCTCGAAGCCGCCCTGATCGGCCCCAAGGCGGTACGCGCGATCCTGCGCTATGGCGTGACGGTGGACAACGTCTGGGTCGAAGGCACCTTCGAGTACAACAACTACGTGCTGGCCGTGCTCGCCAAGCTGCTCACGCAGGCCTCCTTGGAGGGGCGCAGCGATGAATTCACCGTCGAGCGCGACGCCTCGTTGAAGCTGGCCCTGGGCATGCTCGACTACCGCTTCGACAACTGGACCCTGCCCAACCCGGCCGACAGCGTGAAGACGCAGAAGCCCATCTCCGAGGCCGTGCACGGTGAGCTCTACCGCGTCCTTCCCACCTACTGGGGCCTGGCCGAAGCTGGCAAGACGCGCACCTGGGAGTCGCTGATCGACCCGCCCGAAGCCGTGCCGGCCAAGGCACCTACCCTGCCCCCGGTCACGTCGCGCCACTTCACGGCGATGCGCCAGGCCGTGCTGCGCTCGGGCGACTGGCAGGCGTTCGTGCACTACGGCCAGGTCAACGGCTTCCATTCGCAGGAGGAGCTGACCAACTTCGAGCTGTTCCATGGCAGCACGCCCATTGCCGTCGACCCGGGCACAGTGTCGTACTCGTCACCGCTGCACAAGGGCTACTTCGCAACCGGCGTCGGCAACAACGTGCCGCTGATCGACGGGCTCGGCCAGACCAAGTGGGCACCCGGCGACGTGCTCGCCTTCGATCCTGCCCGGGCCTTCCTCAGCGTGCAGCAGTCGGCCTACCAGCCCGGCGTGTCGGTCACGCGCACCTACCGCGTCACGAACACCGGCTTTGCCGAGCAGAGCACCATCTTCACCAACGCCGTCACCGACCGGCGCCTGGGCGTGGTCTTCAACACCGACTGCAGTGTCGATCCTTCCGCTGGCCTGACCGAATCGACGGCCGCGCAGGCCCTGCCGGGCTCGGTCGGCTTCAAGCAGTGGGCGGCCGTGAAGCGCTACACCACGGGGTCGGACGGCCTCTGGTCACTGACGCTGAGCTGCGGCAGCAAGACCTACGTGATGCGGGTCAAGGGGCCGGCCCGCCAGCTCGTCCATATCGGCACGGCCCCGACCGTGCCGGTACCCAAGCGCCGCCAGTCGGTCTACTACGAGGCCTGGGGCAAGACGGCCAGCTTCGAGGCGCAAATCCAGGAGCAGCCCGCGGTCAAGTGAAGCGCCCGGCCCGCTCCAGCAGGCTGCGGTACTGGGCCAGGATGTCGGGCCACCGGAAGGCGGCCTGGTGGCGCTCGACGCTGGCCTGCTGCATGGCCTGCTGGCGCTGCGGCGAGTCCAGCAGCGCATCGAAGTGCTGCGCCAGCACCTGCTCGTTGCCGAAGTAGGCGGCGCCCGGGCCCGCCACCCAGCGGTTGAACGGGTTGTCGTGGGCGATGACGGCATTGCCGGCACCCAGCGCCTCAACCAGCGAGGGGTTGGTGCCCCCGACCCGGTGGCCGTGCACGTAGACGGCGCTGTGAAAGCGCAGCGCGCCCACCACCGCCTGGTCATAGATCGCGCCGAGAAACAGCACCTCGTCGCTGGCGCTGCGGCGCACCTCCTGGTGATAGGCATTGGCCGCCGAATAGTTCCCCAGCACCGCGAGTTGCCTGCCGCGGCGGCTGCGCGAGAACGCCCGCACGATCTCCAGCAGGGAGTTCTCCGGCTCGGGGCGCGCAATCACGCTGGCGTACCGGCCGGGCTCCAGCCCCAGGCGCCGCACCGGCTCGGCGTCGGCCTGGGCGATCCGGTCGGCGCCGTAGGCAATCGTGTGGATCTTGCTCGCCGACGCGCGCGTGGCCAGGTGCCGGGCAATCTCCGGATGGTCCGCCACCAGGTAGTCGCCCAGCCAGGCCCCGGCCCGCTCGTTGAGCCAGAACCAGGTCTTGGCCACCGGCCCCCATTTGGCGCGGCTCCACTCGATGCCATCCATGTTGATGACCGTGGGCACGCCACGCAGCCGCAGTGCGGCCATGAAGACCGCCGTGTTGTAGCCCAGCACCAGGCAGAGATCGCGATGCCCGGCGGCATGCAGCGTGGACTGCCAGTCAAAGCGGATGGTGCTGGTGGGCCCGTCGCCGGCCACGGCGATGTGGACGCGCTCGACACCTTGCCAGACGTCCTGGCGCAGCGGCTCATTGCCCTGCTGCTGGCAGTAGACGATGACGCGCCAGCCACGCTGCGCCAGGTCCAGCGCCAGTCTCTCGGCGAAGGTCTCGAAGCCGCCATGCGCTGCCGGCACACCGCGAATGCCCAGGATGCGAAGGGTAGGACGGGAGGTGTTCATGCCTGTGTACGACGAGTCAGCATCTGCTTGAAAACACGCGCCATGCCTGCGGCATAGGCGGCCACGGAGAACACGGTCAACTGCCGGACGCGACCCGCAGCCCCCATGCCCAGCCGCAGCCCGGGGTTGGCAGCCAGGCTTTGCATGGCGGTGGCCAGGGCATCGGCGTCGCGAGGCTGGAACAGCAGGCCGGTGCGCCCGTCCTCCACGATTTCCACCAGCCCGCCGTGGCCGGCGGCAATGACCGGGCGGGCATGGGCCATGGCCTCGATGGCCACCCGGCCGAAGGGCTCGGGCTCCAGGCTCGGCACCAGCACCACGTCGGATGCCTGCCAGATGCTGTCGATGTCGTCGCGGAAGGGCAGCCGCTGGATGGCGTCGCGGCAGGGCGACGCCGCCATCCGCGCCGCCAGCTCGGCCTCGAAATGCTCCTGGCCCGCGTAGGCCGACCCGACGATCAGCAGGCGCTGCGGCCCCGGGCGGCGCGCCTGCAGCCGCTCGAAGGCCTCCACCGCCAGCAACTGCCCCTTCCAGGCATTGAGCCGTCCGACAAAGCAGTACACCAGATCATCGGGCGCATAGCCCAGCGCCTGGCGCTCGGCCTCGCGCCGATCCGCTGACACGGGCGCATCCACGCCGTTCCAGATCACCTCGCAGCGCCCGCCCAGGCCGGGGCCGGCAATCCACGCACGGGTTTCGCCGGAGTTGCAGACCAGCCGCGTGGCCAGCCACAGGGCCAGGCCGCGAAAGCCCCAGGTCATCACGCGCGAATTCGCAACGATCTCGCGCACATGCCACACATGCGGCAGGCCCGCGCGCCGGGCCAGAAAGGCGCCGCCCAGCACCGCCATCGAATTGGAGTAGACCAGCTCGAACGGCCGGTCTCCAGCCAGCGCCTGCAGCGCCGCAACGCAACGCCGCGTGCTGCGCCAGACCGCGAGCAGGCCCGAAGGCCTGAGCATGTCGCGCCTGAGCTTGCACACGTCCATCACGGCCACGCGCGCACCCGCAGCGCGCAGCAGCGCGATCAGCGGCCCTTCCTCGGGCAGCGCGACGGTGAACTCGAACTCCGCCCGCCTGGCCTGCACCAGGTCCAGCAGCGACTTGTCCGAGCCATACAGCTCGGCCGAGGAATGCACCACCAGCACATGCGGGCGGTGGGCGCTTGCGCTCATGCGGCCTCCTGGGCAAGGGCGGCCTGCAGCGCCTCGTTCACGCCCGCGGGGGTGAACAGGCGGCGTGCCGCCACACGGGCGGGGTCGGCGTCCGCAGGTGCGTGCAGCGCCGCCCACACCTCGTCGGCAAAGGCGGCCGGGGTCTCGGCAATGCGCAGCAGCGCCGCAAAACTCTCGGGCAAGCCGCTCAGCCCCTGGGCGCGGCTCACGATGGGGGCGTCGGTCATCAACATGTCCAGTGTCTTCAATTGCACGCCGCTACCGGTGGCCACCGGGTTGACCAGCACGCGCGCGCCAAACAGCCAGGGCAGCACGTCGGCCTGGTCGGCCATCAGCCGCACACCCGGTGCGGCCTGCAGCTCGGCCACCAGCTCGGCCGAGGGTCGCGAGCCCACCACGGTCAGGCAAAGCTCGGGCCGGCGTGCGCGCAGCAGCGGCAGCACCTCGGCGACCAGCCAGCGCAGGCCCTGCAGGTTGTTGGGCGTGCTCAGGTTGCCCAAAAAGAGCAGATCGCTGGGCAGCACCGCCTGCGGCCGGTCGCGGAAGGCCTGCTCCGGCAGCGGCGGCAGCCAGCGGCCAGCCACGCCGCGCGCGGCCCAGAAGGCGCGGTCCTCCTGCGAGATGTCGAGCACCAGGCGGGCGCCGCGCATCAGGTCGAACTCATAGCGCTGCAGCCCGATGCAGGCCAGCCGCCAGGCGATGCGGTCGCGCCAATGCTGGGCGGCACGTGCCTGGCCCAGCATGTAGCGGTGCTCGATGTTGTGCGAGCGGTAGGCATAAGGCAGCGCCAGCCGCCGCGCCGTGCGCTTGACCATCTGGCCGAACCAGGGGCCCTCCAGCAGCAGCAGGTCGGGTGCGAAGGCGTCCAGTGCGGCATCCAGGCTGCGCAGCTCGTCGCCCTCGGGCACGCGGGTGGCGGCATGGCGGGGCACCCAGGGCGAGCCGGCCAGCTGCTTGAGGGCGCGCCATGGGCTGCGCTTGATCGGGAAGGCAAAGCGCCGTGGCAGCCTGGCATCCATGGCCGCCAGGTCCTGCGGCGTGGGCGCCAGCGGCCCGGCCGGCTCGTACAGGTGCACCAGCATCAGCTCATGCCCGCCCTGGCCCAGCGCCAGCAGGCGCCGCCACACATCGGCCCGGCCGCCGCGGTTGGGCGGGTAGGGACAGTCGGGTGCGAAGACTGCAATGCGCATCGCTGTCATCCCTTTCAGGCTTTGCCCAGCAGCTTGCGCAACTTCAGCCGCACACGCAGGGCCCCGTGCCCCAGCAGCCAGCGCCAGCGAGGGCTGCAGTGATGCGCACGCACGCAGTCGCGCTCGGCCTCGCTCTTCTCGGCCGCCGCCACATGCGCACCGGCGTCGTGGAAGTAGGCCACGTCGCGCGGCACATAGCGCATGCCCGTGCCGGTGGCCACGACCTTGAGCAGCCAGTCGAAGTCGGCGTTGTAGCGGTAGGCCAGGTCGAAGGCACCCACCTCGGTGAAGAAGCGGCGGCGCGCCAGCAAGGCCTGGTGGCAGAGGTCGCCATAGACGAGGTTGCCCGGCGTGACCCAGTCGAAGCGCTTGCGGCGCTCACCGTTGTCGCCGAAGTAGACGACGTCGCCATAGACCACGCCGTCGCCGGGCCGCGCCGCAGCCACCAGGTCGGCCAGCGTGCACTCGTCGGCCAGCCGGTCACCGGCATTCAGAAAGTACAACCACTCGCCCCGCGCCAGGCCCACGGCCTTGTTCATCGCGTCGTAGATGCCGCGGTCGGGCTCACTGACAAAGGCGTCGGGCGACTGCGCCGCACACCACTCGGCGCTGCCGTCCTTGGAGGCGCCGTCCACCACCACCCACTCGTAGCTCACGCCGCGCTGGGCGCGCAGCGAGGCCAGCGTGTCGGGCAGGACCGCCATCGCATTGAAGCTGACGGTGATGACCGAGACCTGCGGCGCCGCTTTTGTGTCATTCATGCCGTTCATGCGTGCAAACCTTGTGCCGGCAAGCGGCGATACAACTCAAGTAGTTCGTTGATCCGGAGATGCGTGTCGGCCGATTCACCGCGAATGACTTCCAGCGGCGCTGGCGCGCTGGCAAGCAGCCCGTCTGCCAACGAGGCCAGATCTGCGAACAAGCGCAGCTGACCATGCGCGCCATAGCGCGCCAGTTCGGGCGTACCGCCCCGCGCCAGGGCGTAGCAGGGCAGGCCGGTACGCAAGGCTTCCAGGGTGACCAGCCCAAACGCTTCTTCCCATAAGGACGGCACGATCGCCGCTGAAGCGCGCGAAAGGCCCTCCAGCACCTCGGTCTGATGAGCGTGGCCATGCCAGACGATGCGGTCGCCGCACAACTGCTGCAACTCAGCCCGACGCGGGCCATCGCCGTAAATGTGAAGCTCCCACCCTTCAGGCAACCTCGGCGCAAGCAAGCGTGCGAGATCGACGATGCCTTTGGCGCCGTCCAGCCTTCCTGCTGCTTGCAAGCGAATCGGTTGACCGGGGTCGCGTCGAGCCTTGTGCAAGCGGGCTTCATCGACGAAGTTGTGCACGACCCGCGAATTGCTCATCTCTGCTTGAGGCACCGCACGCATGAAGTTGTTGCGCAAGAAGTCGCTGACGAAGATGACCGGGTGGCGCTCGAAAGCCTCAGCTGCCTCATTTCGATAGCGCTGCACTGCCATCGCGGAGATGACGGTGCGAACGGGGCCCGGCGAAGGATGGGCGCACTGCGCACAAACCTTGGGATCAAGCGCTTCACACATGGCCCCGGCGCGGAAGCGCATGTGAGTGATGCATTCGCTGCCCTGGTCATGGCGGGTCTGAATGAAGGGCAGGCCGGGCGGCACATAGGCCGCCACCATGGGGTGGTGACCGTGGTAATGCAGCACGTCAAAACCTGCGGCATGGGCCGTGATGGCCTTGGCAATCTGTTTGGCGAAGTAGGGTCGCTTCCAGGGGTTGAACAGGCCCATGGGGCCTTCCTTCCAGCCCTTGAAGGGATTGCCGAAACCGGCGATGAAGGGGCCGTTGAAACCGATCTCGGCAGCGCAGTCGGCGTAGTCGGGCTCGCTGCGGCCCATCAGCGTCACGTCATGCCCGGCGGCCAGCAGCGCGTTGCCCAGCGCCACCACATGCTTGCCCAGGCCGCCGAGCTGCTGGGCGGGGATGTCTTCGCAGATCTGCAGGATCTTCATGGTTGGCTCGATGTCGGCCCGCGGGTCAGGCGGGCGCGCACGGCGGCGCGGTGTTCGGGGTGCAGCACCGCGCACCAGCCCGCGGCGGCATGCACCAGGGCGACGGCTGCGGCGCTGCCGATCAGCGGCAGCCAGCCCTGCCCTGCCCAGTCGCGCAGCAGCCAGCCCAGGGCCGC
>NZ_JBQVNP010000018.1:0-53241 GCF_052436255.1 Roseateles sp.
AGCTCCGACGTCCGCGCCGCTGAGCTTGCGCCCTGGATGCAGCACTACAACTTCCATCGCCCTCACTCCGCCACCGGCCACAAACCTCCCGCCTCACGGCTGGGGTTTGAGGTGAACAACGTCCTGAGAAACTACATCTAGCGCACCCCCAGATCACGGGGGGCGCCGCGTTCCGGTGACAACGTCGCGCCGGTGAATGATGCCCAATGCACCTGGCGCCACAGCGCCGCAAGTCGACTGACTCGGCGCAGCGTACCCGGCTCTTTCTGTCCGGCGGAAGTCTCCGACGCCCCGGCACGCATCGCAAGCGTCGCACCACCCGCACGCATGAATCCAATGCCATCGCACACCGTCGTTTCAGCCAAAGCCGCGGCGGTCTTCAGTCTTATGTTGGCTGCCCTGTTGCTGCTCCAGAGCCTGGTATTCGTCGGCTTCCAGGCCAGCGACGACGCCAACTACCTAAGCGGTGCCTTCGGCTGGCTCAAGCACACGTTCTATATCGGCAACAGCCACTGGACGTTGCGTCACACGCTGACGCTGCCGACCGCGCTGAGCGTGAGCAGTTTAGGACTGACGCCGCTCAGCGTCAGTCTGCCTGCCCTGCTCTATTTCATCGGTTTCCTGGCTGTCCAGGTCTGGGCTCTGCATCGCTATTTCGGGCTTGCGGTGGCAGCGGCGTTCGGGATGCTGGTCATTTTCATGCCCGGCATGGTCGTCAACTCGACCTATCTCGCGCCGGACGTGTCGGAGCTGTTTTTCGTCGGCTCGACGTTCTGGCTGGTCGTGAGTCTGTGCGAGAAGGCAGCTTCGGGCGGACGCACACTGCGTTGGGGTTGGCTGGCGGTGGGCCTCCTCGCAGGCCTTGCATGGCTCAACCGCCAGACCTCCATCGCGCCAGTGCTGGCTTGCGCACTGTTTGCGTGGTCAACCAGCCGCGGTCGCAGTCGGGCCGGGGTGGCGTGGGCCTTGCTCGGATTCTTGGCGGTGGTGGGCGGCGAATGGGCCTACCTGACGGCGATGACGGGCGAGCCGCTGTACCGGTTGCGCACCGACTTCCACCATGACCCGGTGGACCGGTTTGCCGAAGTGTCCCGACTGCGCCAGATGGGCGGCTGGATCGACAAGGAGGGCAACCTCAGCGTCAATGTCTTCGTCGACCCGATTCTCGCTTTGGTCATTTCGCAGAAGTACGGCCTGATTTTCTGGACGGCGGTGGCCGCCTCCTGGCGACTGCTGCGCGTGGGCGCCGGTGCACATGGCAAGCTGCTGAAAGGGCTACTGTTGCTGGGCGCGCTGTCGTATGTGTTCGTGGCCGCCAACCCTAAGCTCTACCTCGTCCCTCGCTACTTGATCGTCGCGGCATGGGTGGCGGCAGCCCTGACGGCCTGGTGGATCGTCGAGTTGTGGCGCCAGGGTCGCACGCGGGTCGCGGCAGTCGTGGTGGCAGTGCTGCTGCTCGCGCAGTGGGCTGGGTTGGCGCTAGAGAACACCCGCCCGCGCGCTGTCGAGCAAGCCCTCGTCGAGTGGGTTCGGACTCATCACAACCAGACCGTCTACACCGATATCGAAACGGCGGCACGCGCCAGCTACTTCTTCGCGTTTGCCGGCGTATCGAACGACAAGGTGATGAGCGAAGCGCCACCACCTGGCGCCCTGTTCTTTCACAGCGCTGACCGGGTGGAGCAATGCGCGCGTCAGCCGCGGTGCCGCGCGCAGGCGGCTGCCTTTCGTCCCACGCCGGCCTGGGCGGCGATCGAGCGGATCGAAGGGCCGCTCAAGCCTCTGGGTCATCTGCTGGAACGGCTGCCCATCAGCGGATGGGCGCCGCCCGACATCCATCGCAGGATGGTTTCACCGTCGTTTGTTGTGACTGTCTACCGAGTCAATTGAGGAAGCCCCGATGAACAACGCCACGCCGGCGACGGCCACCGCCGCAAAAGCTTTCGCACTCTCCGGCCTGCGCGTCGCCGTCCTCGTCCCTTGCTACAACGAGGAAGCAGCGATCTCCCAGGTAATCGCTGATTTCCGCTCGGCGCTGCCGCAAGCTCGCATCTATGTCTACGACAACAATTCAAAAGACGGCACCCAAGCCGTGGCGGCGCAGGCGGGCGCCAACGTACGGGTCGAACGGCGGCAGGGCAAGGGCAATGTCGTGCGCCGCATGTTTGCCGACATCGAGGCGGACGCCTACATCCTCGTCGACGGTGACGCCACCTACGACGCCGCCAGCGCGCCCCGCATGCTGCAAACACTGCTCGACGAAGAGCTCGACATGGTGGTTGGCTGCCGCGTACACAGCCAGACGGAGGCGTATCGCCCAGGACATGTCTTCGGCAACGCCATGCTGACCGGCTTCGTGGCCAAGCTCTTTGGCCGCAGCTTCACCGACATCCTGTCGGGCTACCGGGTGTTCTCGCGTCGCTTCGTCAAGACCTTCCCGGCGCTGTCGGCGGGCTTCGAAACCGAAACCGAACTCACCGTGCACGCGCTTGAGTTGCGCATGCCGGTCACCGAAATTTCCACGCCGTACGGCGCCCGCCCGGAGGGCTCGGTGAGCAAACTGTCAACTTATCGAGACGGCTGGCGCATCCTGCGCCTGATCCTGCAGCTCTACAAACACGAAAGACCGCTGGCGTTCTTCTCGGCACTGGCGGGAATGCTGGCATTGCTCTCGATGTTGTTGGCCATCCCTGTGGTGCTGGACTGGCTGGCCACAGGTCTGGTGCCGCGTTTCCCGACGGCGATCCTGTCTACTGGCATCATGATCCTCGCGTCGCTCTTTCTGGTTGCCGGCTTCATTCTGCAAACAGTGACGCGCGGCCGCCAAGAGACCAAGCGGCTGCTTTATTTGCAGATTCCGCGCTGGGGCGCTTGAGACTCACATGAGCGCCGGACCGCAGTTCTTCCGCTTTTGCCTCACTGGCGCGCTGGGCTTCGTGACCGATGCGGGCGTGACGCTGGCGTTGACGAGCTGGGCCGGCCTTCACGTCGCGCCGGCACGCATCCTGGCATTCCTGATCGCCGGCACGGTGACCTGGTGGCTCAACCACCATTTCACCTTCCGCACAAGCGGCGGGTCAGGCAACTGGCTGCAATACCTGCTGACCACCGCCTTGGGCGCCGGCATCAATTTCGTGATCTATCTCGGCGTCATCCGCCTGCTGGGCTCAAGCCCGCTCCAACTGCTCGCCGCCGTGGCTGCCGGCTCCGCCTTCGCCTTGTTCTTCAACTACTTCGTGTCGCGGCGCTGGATATTCCGCGCTTCTGCATAGAGCGAGCCATAGGCCGTGACCATCCCGGCTAGGCTGAACTCCGCCCTCGCCCGGGCGAGGGAGCGCTGCGCCAGCTTGTTTCGCAGCGACACATCCGAGACGGCCCGGGACAGCGCGAGCGCCAAAGCCGCACTGTCGCGCGAGGGCACGAGTAAGCCGTTGACGCCGTCCTCTACTAACTCCGGATTGCCGCCCACAGCGGTGGCAACCGGTGCGCAGCAACAGGCCATGGCTTCGAGCAAGGTGTTGCTGATGCCTTCGGCCTGGGAGGGCAGCGCGAAGATGTCGAAATGCGGCAGCAGTTCGGCAACGTCGCTCCGGTCACCCGGCAGCCATGATTGGGAGGCCGCGCCCGCCTCGATGAGACGCTCGCGCGCAGCGTCCAGCAGCGGGCCGCCGCCCAGCATGGTCAGGCGCAGCCGAGGCCAGTCGGCTGGGCAGAGCTCGCGCAAGCCCAGGAAGGCGTCTACAAGATTCAGCGGGTCCTTGACGGCTTGCATGCGGCCCACCGCGCCGATGACCAGGTGCTCGCCGCGGCGAAAGGGCCACGCCTCGGGCGCACTTGAAGCCGGCGCAAAGCGCTGCGTGTCGACGCCATTGCAGATGCGCTGCACGCGTGCCGGTGCCAAGCCGACCGGCCCCGTCAGATAGGTCTCGATGGCCTTGGACAGGGCCACGAAGCGATGCGTGCCCATGCCATAGAAACGCCGCAGACGCTGATTGGCGCGACTGACGCCGCCGAGGTCATTGGTGTCCCAGCCATGCTCGCTATGCACACGCAAGGGTACGCGCGCCGCCCAGGCGGGAAGCTGGAATTCCATCGCGCCAAGGTTGCGCGTGTGGACGACGGCCGGGCGCAGCTGGCGCAGCAGCCTGTAGACACGCGGATAGAGCCAGAAACCCTGCCCCGGCGGCTTGTTCAGCGCGATGAACTGCGTGCCTGGCGCCTTGACGCGGTCCTTGAAAGCGGTGATCTCGGTCACCGCGACCACCGCATGCCGGAAGGCCGGCAGGTGGTTGATCAGGTTGACGACCCCATTCTCCAGCCCGCCGGTGTCGAAGCGGTGCAGCAGGTGGACGACCAGCGGGCGCGGGTCGGTCACAGCGATCAGAGGCGCCAGAGGCGGAAGCCCGCGTCGACCAGCACCTTGGCGTCAAAGGCCGCCTTGACGTCGATGAAAGCGCCACCCTTGACGAGCTTCTTGCCGATGTCGGCCGTGCTGAGGCTGGCGTACTCGCGGTGCGACACGGCGGCCACGATGGCGTCCGCCTGCGGCAGGTCATCGAAAGCCATTAGGCGCACGCCGTATTCGTGCATCGCTTCTTCGGCCTCGGCCTGCGCATCGGTCACGAAGATCTCGACCCCGTAGGTCTGGAGTTCCTTGATGATGTCGATGACCTTGGAGTTGCGCAGGTCGCCGCAGTTCTCCTTGAAGGTCAACCCCAGCACGTTGACCTTGGCGCCCTTGATCGGGCTGCCGCTGGCGATCATTTGCTTGATGGTCTGCTCGGCGATGAACTTGCCCATGCCGTCGTTGATGCGACGGCCCGCCAGGATGACCTGCGGGTGGTAGCCCAGCATGTCGGCCTTGTGGGTCAGGTAGTAGGGGTCGACGCCGATGCAGTGGCCGCCCACCAGGCCCGGCTTGAACTTCAGGAAGTTCCATTTCGTGCCGGCGGCCTCCAGCACCTCGGAGGTGTCGATGCCCATCTTGTCGAAGATGATGGACAGCTCGTTCATCAGCGCGATGTTGAGGTCGCGCTGGGTGTTCTCGATGACCTTGGCAGCCTCGGCGGCCTTGATGCTGGAGGCGCGGTGCACGCCCGGCTCGACGATCATTTCGTAGACCTTGGCGACCGTGTCGAGCGTCTCGGGCGTGTCGCCGGAAACGATCTTCAGGATCTTGGTCAGCGTGTGTTCCTTGTCGCCCGGGTTGATGCGCTCGGGGCTGTAGCCGACGAAGAAGTCCTGCTTCCACTTCATGCCGGACTCGCGCTCCAGCACGGGGATGCAGACCTCTTCGGTCGCGCCGGGATAGACGGTGCTCTCGTAGACGACGATGGCGCCCTTCTTCATGTGGCGGCCGACGCTGGTGGACGAGCCGATCAGCGGGCGGAAGTCGGGAATATGGGCATCGTCCACCGGCGTGGGCACCGCGACGATGATGACGTCGGCCTCCGCCAGCATGCTGGGGTCGTCGGTGTAGACGGCGTGCCTGGCGGCCCGAACTTCCTCGTCGGTCAGCTCGCGGCTGGGGTCGGAGCCCCGCTGGCAGGCTTCGACCTTGTGCTTGGCGATGTCAAACCCGATGGTGCGAACCTGCTTGCCAAACTCCACCACCAGAGGCAGGCCGACGTAACCGAGGCCGATGACTGCGAGCGTATTCATGGGTCGTTTCTCGTTGCTTTGAGGTCTTGGAAGGCGCGTGATTGTCACCGCTGAAGGGCTGCATCCCGGTCGCGGACGCCCCGCAAAGTGGTGTCCAGCGTCGCCCAATGCTTGTGAACAAAGTCGCGCAGCAGCGCATCGTCGGCACCGGCGCCGGCCTTGTCGGCATAGACGATGACGACGGCGGCGTCGTCGCCCTGCCCGAGCAGGCTCTGCCAGGCGCCGTAGAGCTTGGCCTGCCAGTCGCGGGTGAAGGGACGGCCATTGATCCAGTAGGTCTGCCAGACGCGCAGCCGCGGTGCCTGGCTGCCGCCGCCGCTGACCTGATTGAGTGCCTGGCCGCGCAGCTCCGCGCTGCGCCATGGCAGGGCGCCCACGTCGGCCCGGCCGGCGGCGGTGCGGGACCATTCCTTGTGGTCATCGTTGACCAGCACGTTGACCGATGTCACCAGTTGGCGGCCATAGCGCTGGTCGCGGTAGTAGCCGACGTAGAGGCCGACCGGCGCGCCACCCGCCACGGGCTCGTAGCGACCATGCAAAGTGCCAGCCGAATTCTTGAAGTCGGGCTGCCAGCTGCTGAGCGGCTCGGCCACCCAGGTCAACCCCGGCAGGGCCGGCGCGGTCAGCTGCGGCTGACTATGGACCGCAGTGCGCGCTGCCTGCGCGCGCAAGCCGATAGGCAAGGCAACAAGCAGCAGTGATGCCAACAGCACGGTGGCAAAACGGCTCGACGAGGGCGGGGCGGCGGCGTCCTGGGGTGACGCCAGCACCGGTTCCGCGTCGGGCTCGGCCCAGCGCGCCCCGATCATGAACATCGCCAGCATGATGACGCCGAAGAACACCCAGCCGTAGATGAGGTGGTCGACGCCGACCGCCAAGGTGTTGCCGGACAGATGCCCGACGATGACGATCATGTAGGCGCGCAGCCAGTTGGCCACCAGCGGCGTGACGATGGCCACACCGACGAAGGCCCAGCGCTTGCCGTTGCCACGGTAGTTCAGGTACGCGAACAGCGTGCCGACCATGACGGAGGCCATCAGGTAGCGAATGCCGCTGCAGGCCTCCACCACCGACCATGAACCGGAGGGGATGACGAACTGCAGCGCCTCGCGGAACACCGGGATGCCGGTGGCGCGCAGCGCGATGACGGTGAAGTCGGCCGTGCGCTCCATCAGCCAGGGCGTCATGAAGTCGCCGAAAGGCACGGCAAAGAACAGGAAGCCCAACGGGAAGGCAATGCGCGCCGCAGCCGCGGTGCCGATCAGGGCCGGCACGAGGACCACGCCCATGCCCAGCAGGGCGAACTGCGTCGCCGCATTCGCAGCGGCCAGGTCGCCCATCAGCCACAGCAGTCCCAGCGGCAGCAGCAGCAGCAGCCACAGCGGCGCCGGGCGCGGCGTCATCGACGCCAGCTCGGCACGGCGCCGCCAGATCAGCCAGGCCGAGATCGGCGGCACTACCCAGGCGTGGGCGAAGGTCTCCGAGCGGTTCCAGATCTCGACCATGGCCGCGCCGGTCGCGTAGTACAGCGCGATGAGCAGCGCCAGAGCCAGCGTCAGGCCGAGCAGAGGCAGTCGCCAGGGTTTGGGCAGATGGCTCACGCGGCCTCCAGGTGATGGTCAAGGCCGGCGAGATGAGCCTCCCAGCTGTAGGCGCCCAGCACGAAGTCGCGCGCGCTGCGCCCGGCGGCATCGGCCGCGTCGCGGTCAGCCAGCAGTGCGCTCAGCCCTTCGACATAGGCAGCCACGTCCTCGGCCGGTTGCAGGCCGGCCTGCGCGGTCGCGGTGATCGCCCGCACGCAGCTGCCGGCAGCAACGACCGGCCTGGCCATGGCCATCGCTTCGAGCACCTTGTTCTGGATGCCACGTGCAAGACGCAGGGGCGCGACGACCGCCGCGGCATGCTGCAGATAGGGGCGCACATCCGGCACGGTACCGGTCACGTTGATGTGCTC
Source organism: Roseateles sp. (assembly GCF_052436255.1). GTDB lineage: Bacteria > Pseudomonadota > Gammaproteobacteria > Burkholderiales > Burkholderiaceae_C > Pelomonas. The sequence continues at coordinate 7,616 of NZ_JBQVNP010000018.1, forward strand.
GCCGGCCAGTGCCAGCACGGCCGGCGCCGGGCTGCGGCCGACGATGTGAAAGCGCAGCGCCGGCAAGCGCTCGCGCAGCGCGGGCAGGATGTCGCTGGCGAACCAGGTTACCGCGTCGACGTTGGGCCAATAGTCCATCGCGCCAGTGAACACCAGCGGCAGCTCATCCACCGCAAAGGGACTGACCCGGGCCGGGTCCGGCGTGAAGAAGTCGGCATCGACACCGTTGCCCAGAGCCGCCAGGCGCAGGTCGCGGCCCGGGCTGAGTTCGCGGAACAAGGCCACCTCGTTGTCCGTCACGAAGAAGCTGCAGGCAGCGCCATCGGCGACACGCTGCTCGAAGCCAAGCAGCTTGGCGAACTCGCGGCGGTAGAGCCAGGACATCGGCCAGGCATGCTCGGGCGCGTAGTCGCGCCACTTGGCGGAGTCGACGTCGACGAAATCGACCAGCGTCTTCACGCCCTTGAGGCCGCGGGTGTACTGCGCCATGACACCGCTGAAGACGACGACGGCATCAAAGCCGACGCGCGCAGCCGTCCGGTCCACCCAGGCCTGCAGGCCGGCGTCGCGGTAATAGGGCAGGCTCAGCGCCTCGCCGCGCAGGAGACCACGCAAGCTGAGCAGCTTGGCGGACCGCGGGTTCAGGCGTGCGATGTGCAAGCTGGCGCAGAGCTCCCGCACGCGCGGCAGATGTTGCTCGTCGTCCGCGTCGTCCAGGAAGCTGCCGAGGTGGACCTCGTGCCGCGCCGCCAGATGCTTGAGCAAATGGTAGGAGCGGACCTTGTCGCCCTTGTTGGGCGGGTAAGGCAGGCGGTGGACGAGGTAGAGGACCTTCATGGCCGCACTACCCGAGGTTCTTCACGATGAAGGGCCCGAGCCAGTTCGCCACGCCGATGGGCAGCTTGCGCCAGGCCTTGATCATCAGCTGGTACTTGGGGTTGTTCGGGTTGTTCTGGGGGATCGCGTCGCGCTTGAAGAGGCGGTACTCATAGCTCAGCGGCTGCGGCTCGAAACCCCAGTTCTTCTTGAAGGCATAGGGCCCGGTGCCCTGCTTGCTGCGGCCGTAGTCGAAGACCTTGAGCCCGCGCGCGCAGGCGCGCCGCATCAGCTCCCAGTACTTGAAGTCATTGGCCGCCAGGTCGCGCGCCGCTTCGTCGTCGCCAGCGTAGTAGGGCAGCACCTCGTCGCGGAAGTAGAAGCTCAGCACGGTGGACAGCGGCTTGCCGCCCGGCGCCGTGACGGTCAGCACCTCGGCGTCGGCGCCGAACTCGTCGAGCAGTGCCTGGAAGTATTTCTTCGGCATCGCCGGCGTGCCGTGGCGGTGCACGTTGTCGGCGTAGAGGTCGAAGAAGCGGTCGACGTTGGCGTCGATCTCGGCACGGAGTTCGTTCTTGATGCCCTTGCGCACCATCGCTCGCTGCTTGCGCGGAATGGCGAGCAGGTTCGCCTCCTCGTCGGGCAGGATCTCCTTGCGAAAGGTCACATAGAGGTCCTGGCGCGGCCAATCGGCATGGCGGGTAGGCCCGAGGTGGCGGTATTCAAGGTGCTCAGCGCCCTGCCCTCTGGCAATCTTCTCGGCCTCGGCCTCAAGCGCCGCGGCGGCCTCGTCGTTCAGCGCCGCGACGCCGCCGTAGACGGCAAAGGGCAGGCTGGTGACCGCATGGCCGAAAAGCCGGCTCTTGACCTCGGCCAGCGGCAGCACGCCTTCGATGACACCGCCGCGCTCGGCGTAGAGGAAAAAGCCGCGATGGCCGAACACCGACTCGATGACTTGCAGCCAGCCGCTGCGGTGGAAGAAAGTGGCCTGCGGGTGGGCGAAGACGAAGGCGTCCCAGCGCGCAGACAAGGGCTTGTCCTGCGCGGCGAGCCGCGCAATGCGGAGGGGCGCGTTCATTCAGGCGGGGCTCAGCGAGGGCGCCGGCGTGCGCGGGCTGGCCTCACGGCCCAAGAAGATCTCGTCCATCCGACCCCAGCGGAAATCGCCCAACAGGCGGGCGATGCGGTCATGGGTGCGGGGGATGTTGACGTAGTGGCGGAAGCGCGTCTTGGCGTTGATGCCGGCAACGCGCGGCTGCTCGCTGTCGATCTCCCAAGGATGGAAATAGAAGACCGCTGGCTCGCCGTCGATCTCGTTGACACGGCGGATCATCCAGCGCGACAGCGCATAGGGCAGCAGGCGGAAATAGCCGCCACCACTGCTGGGCAGATTGCGCGAGCCCATGCGCAGCGTCGTCACCGGGATCTCTTGCAGGCCGTCGCGCACCGGGTAGGCAAAGCGCGGCGAGTCAGGCATGCCGTAATGGTCGTGGGCGATCGGGTAGACGCTGCTGGAGTAGCGGTAGCCCGCGTCGCGCAGCACGTCGAAGGCCCAGAGATTGGACTTGCCAATGGAGAAGCTCGGTGCCCGGTAGCCGACGACGGGCACGCCACCCAGGTCTTCGAGCAACTTCTTCGCGCTGGTGATGTCTTCGAGAAAGGCGGCCGGGCTCAGGTCGCTGGCACGCTCATGGCCATACCCGTGGCTGGCCAGCTCATGGCCGCCGGCGACGATGGACTTGACGACCTGCGGGTAGCGTTCGGCGATCCAGCCCAGCGTGAAGAAGGTGGCGTGCACCTGCTTGTGGGCCAGCAGAGCCAGAATGCGCTCGATGTTGCGCTCGACGCGGCACTCCAGGCCATTCCAGTCCTCGCGGCGGATATAGGGCGCAAAGGCCGAGACCTGGAAGTAGTCCTCCACGTCGATGCTCATCGCATTGCGCAGGGCCGGGGTCGGGGTGGGCATCAGCATGATCCTGACTCCGTCAGTGCTGCTTCACGGCATCGACCAGCTTCTGCAGCAGGGCCAACGTTTGCAGGTTGATGCGCTCCAGCCGCATCATGCTGCGCTCCAAGCGCTGCAGGCGGTCGGCGTGATGGTCGGCGCTGAGTGCGGCGATCTCGCTGGACAGGCCTTCGACTTCGGCCGCGCTCATCTTCAGTCGATTGATGTCCAGAGCGCCAGGCGCACTGTCGAAGGCGCCGGGGCGGCTGTCCGGCAGCTTGGACGGCCTGCTGTCGAGCGGGCTGGCGTCGCTGTTACGCGGCACTTCGCTTTCCTGAGCGATGTCTCGTAGCACCTCCTTCACATCGCCCAGCGTCAGGTGGCTGCGACCCTGCATGAAGCCCAGCAGCAGCAGGCGATCACACAGGCGATTGATGCGTCGCGGGATGCCATTGCTGGCCTTGTGGATGGCCGGGAAGGCATCGTGGTCGAAGGTCGGCTTTCCCGAGGACCCCGCGCACTTCAGACGGTGCTCCATGTAGCGTTGGGTCTCGTCCTCATCCATCGGGCCGATGTGACAGGTGGCCGCAACCCGCTGACGGAACTGCTCCATCTCGGGCTTTTGCAGGATGCCGCGGAACTCAGGCTGGCCGACGAGGAAGGTCTGCAGCAGCGACTGGTTGCTGAACTGGAAGTTGGACAGCATGCGCAACTCCTCGACCGCGCGGGCGGTGAGGTTCTGCGCCTCGTCGACGATCAGCAGGCAGCGCTTGCCCTGGGTGACCTGGTTGACGAAGAAGGCCTCCAGCGTCATCAGGAGTTCGGACTTGGGCGCGTCTTTCACGCGCACACCGAAGGCGGCACCCACCATGCGCAGCGTGTCTTCGGCATCGAGCTGGGTCGTGACGACATTGCCGATGACGACATTGCTGCGATTCAGGCTGTCCAGCAGCCCCCGCAGCAGCGTGGTCTTGCCAGCGCCGATCTCGCCCGTGATGACGATGAAGCCGTCATTGCGGAGCACACCATAGTCCAGGTAAGCCTTCGCCCGGCGATGCTGCTTGCTGCCGTAATAGAAGTTCGGATCCGGGCTGAGCTGGAATGGCTTGCTGCTCAGGCCATAGAAGGCTTCATACATGTCAGTGGTGCCCGGCCGCACGACGCCGCTGCCGCCGGCCATCGGGGGGCAGTGCGGACCGCGGACTCGCGTGCAGTTTCATCTTTAGAACTGTTGGGTCAAGTTGGCGTACACCGCATTCTCGGAATAGGGCGTGACACCTTCGAAACGGCTGTGGCGGGCACCGAGATGCACGCTGAGTCGCGAGCCCAGGCGGCTGTTCCAGTTCGCCATCAGGCTGGTCAACTGCGTGCGGCGACTGCTCGACTCGCCGATGGATTCCTGCCGCGCAGCAGTCAGCGAAAGGCCGGATACGGGGGTGAGCTGGTAGCTGGCCGACAGCGAATAGGAGCGCTGTTCGATGCGCGCGTCATTGGCCAGGTCACCCCGGTTCAAGTTGTCGCCCAACCGGCTGGTGATGGACCGGCTGACGCTGGCCGTGACGTTGCTGCGCACGCCTTGCAGCGTGAAGCTGAACATCTGGTTGCGCAGCTCGCTGGGCCCATCGGACAGGAAGCCCACGGCCGCTTGAGCGTCGGGCGACAAGCCCAGCGCCAGCAGTTCGGCACGCACCAGCGTGTCGCGCCTGACCGGATCGGGTTCACGCGATGCGTACAGCAGGAAGAACAGGTCGTAATAGGTGCGCACGCCACCTGACGCCCCGGCATTGCCCAGCGTGGCGGTGCGTGAGTCCGACAGGCGCCAGACCGAGTTCCGCATGCGGTGCTCGAAGCTCAGGCCGTGGCTGTCGCCGTAGCCATGGCGCTGCCAGTTGCCGTTGACGCGCGTGCGCGGCGTCGGCGTCCAGTCGGCGGTCAGCCCCCCCGTGAAGCCGTCTTCGTCGCTGCCACTGCGGCTGAGGTAGTCGTTGCGCTCCTGGCCCACGTTGGCGCTGAGCAACCAGTCCGGGTTGGGGCGATAGTTCAGGCCGACCGTTGCCGAGCTGTTGCGGTTGGACGACGCACCCTTGGACCGGAGCTGCTGTGTGTTGGCTTGCATGTACCAGCCCAACACGCCCGCGTTCAGCTGCGTGATGCGCAACGATCCGCCGTTGCCGCGGCTGTCACCCAGCCCACTGCCTCGCACCTCGGTGATCGACAAATTGCCGCGCAGGTCAACGCTGGCCAGACCGCCAACTTGGCCGCGCAGCAGCGGCGAAACGGTCAGCGAGCCGGTCTCGCGACGGTTGGGGTTGTCGAGCGCGGCCACCGCGCCTTGCGAACCCAGCGTTGGTGCCGCCTGCAGGCCGAAAGCCGATGCGTTCTGCTGGCCGATACTGGCCTGCGCGTCGATGAGGAAAGTGCGTGGAACGACCTCGGCCTGCAGGTTCGCCGACAACGCGTTCTGCAGTTGGGAGCCGTAGCCGGTCTTCAGGTAGGTGATGCCGTTGAGCGAGTAGTCCAGGCTGCCACGGACCGCGCCGGTGTTGCGCACGATGCTGATGCCGGGCGATACCGTCGTGATCAGCGCGGCATCCTTGTCACGGTCGCTCAGGCGCAGGTTGTCGGTCCAACTCTGCGACAGGCCGATGCGTGGGCGGAAGGTACCGCCGCCGCTGCCGGCACCGGCCGCATCGCCTTGCTGGGCATGGGCCGCTATCGCACAAAGGGCGAGGGCCAGGGGCAGATGGCGCGACTCAGGTCGGAGCCGAGTCATTGCTGCCATAGCCGTAGCCGTACCCATATCCGTAGCCGTAGCCGTACCCGTAGCCATAGCCGCCCGCAGCATTCGGGCTGGCCTGGTTGAGCAGCATCATCTTGACCGGACAGGTCTCGATGGCGGCCAGGGCCTGCTGGACGGCGCTCTGCGCGGTCTTCTCGGCGTGGACGACGATGATGATCTGGCCCATGTGCGAGGCCAACACGCGGGATTCCGTCGTCAGCAGCAACGGCGGCGAATCGAAAATGATGATGCGGTCAGGATAGCGCTTGGCCATGTGGTCCAGCAGCTGGCTCATCGCATCGCTGGCAAGCAGCTCGGTCGCGCGCGGATGCGGTGTGCCGCTCGGCAGGATGGTCAGCTTCTCGACGTTGGTGCGCAGCAGCACCTCGGACATGTCAACGCGTTCTTCCAGCACATCGAGCAGGCCCGGGCCTTGCGGCAGGCCCAGCATGCGCAGCACCGACGGCCGTGCGACGTCGGCGTCGACCAGCATGACGGTGTTGTCCAGTTCAGCAGCGATGCTTAGCGCGAGGTTGATAGACGTGAAGCTCTTGCCCTCGCCTGCCAGCGCACTGGTCACCATCAGCAGATTGGCGTGATTGATCGTCGCCGCACCCTTGCCCATCGCGTTCTTGATCAAGGGGCGCTTGATGACTCGGTACTGATCGCCCGTCTGTGAGCGCGGCGTGTGCGGCATCAGAAAGCCTTGCGCCGCCAACGCCACGACATCGAGTTCAACCCGTTTGGACGATGGGTGATGACCATCGTCGAGGATGGAGATACCGACATGAGGCGCGGGCGCCGTCAGCGCCGGAGAAACGGCGGGCGAGGCTGGCGCAGCGACCGGCGCAAAACCGGGTTCAACTGCAGGCTGGGCTTGGTCGTCTCCCGGCAGCACGACACCGGCTTGGCGAAGTTGCTCGAGCCGCTGGGCGGCTTGTTCTATCAGGCTCGTCATGTCAAACCACCTGCCGGCTCAGTTGTATCGCCAGGACCGTCAAGGCGACGGCAAACATCACCAGCAAACCTCCAGCTCCTGCGGAGAAACGGACCAGATCGACGCGCTGGCGTGCGCGATCTGCATCGGTAACAAGCCGCGTGACCACACCCAGGATCGGCAATTCCACGCGGGCCCGCAGGTCGTTTGCGTCATGAAAGACCGGGCGCAACTGGCTGGCGGCAAATGCCGTAAACACTCCAATGCCGAGGGCGGCCGCCATTGCACCGGCCAGCAGCAGTAGACGATTGGGCGCGACGGGCTTGGGGTTGGCCCGCGGGGGATCGATGACCCGGAAGTCGGCGACGCCTGATGCGACATCGAGTTCCCCGGAAATGGACGCTTGCTCGCGACGCTGCACCAAGTCCTCGTAATTGCGCTTGTGGATCGCATAGTCACGATTCAATTGAGCCGCCTCGGCCTCGACCTGAGGTGCCGTCTTCATGGCCGTGAGCGCCTGGGCATAGCGACCGGAATATTCGTCGACCCGGGCGCGCAGCGAGGCGACCTGGACTTCCGTCGTGGCAAGGATCCGCACCATTTCCTGCGCAGCGAGGCTGCCACTGGACTGGCCCACCGACGCCGTCGGCATATTCATTGCCGCCTTGCGCAACTCGGCAATCTCACGCTTGCGTTGCTCCTCGAGATCCTTGATGAGCTTACGGGTGGCAATGATGTCGGGGTGCTGATCGGTATAGCGCTGCAGCAGCGCGTCAAGGCTGCGGCGGTGATCGGCCAGGCGGGAATCCAGCTCTGGCGTGCTGATGTTGGCGTTGGACTCCTGCAGCAGGCTCTGCGCCGTCGTCTGCGCCCCCCCCCGAGCCCTCTCGGCTTCGAGCTGCGCTCGGGCGGCATCGCGTGCGTTCGTCGCCTCGCGCAACTCAAGACGGGCACGTTCCAACTGGGCGCTGAGTTCGGAGAGCTGAGTCGCCGCGTCCTTGCCGTCGCCCGACATGCTCGACAGATTTTTCAGACGGAACTCCTTCAATCGAGTTTCAGCCTCTTCCAGCTTGGCCTCATAGGACTTGATCTGCTCGTTGATGAAGGTGGTCGCCGTTGACGTACCTTGTCGCGTCTGGCCCAGGCTGGATTCGACGAATATCGACACGAGCGCCTGAACGACACGCTTGGCGGTGTCGGGGTCGCTGTCACGGTAGCCCAGGATGTACAGGTTGTCGCGGCCGATGCTTTGGATGGACAGATTGGTAGTGACCGCTTCGATCGTCGCTTCCTGTTGGGCCTTGGACTGGTTCTTCAAATCCAGATCGGCCATGCGCACCAGCTTTTCGACGTTTGGCCGACTGATCAGGGTTCGGCTCAACATCGTCACCTGTTGTTCGACGTTAGGCTGTACCGCCAGGCCCGACATCAACGGCTTCAAGATGGACTGCGTGTCGACATAGATGCGCGCGCTGGCCTCGTAACGATCCGGCAGCACGAACACCACCACGGCGCCGACCATGCCCGTCACCCAGGCCACGACCAGGCCCACCCAGCGGTATTTCCACATCCGCCGGACGATGATCAGCAGCTGGGCAATCAGCAATTCCATCAGGAAAAATCTCGGTTAAATCGACAGCGGGAGGCGCAACGCCGAGCTTGCGCGCCTAAATCGTCAGAACAAGCTTTGCGGAATGATCAGGATGTCGCCCGGACGCATCTCGACGTTGGCGGACACGTCGCCACTCTTGATCAGGTCCTTTAAGCGCACCGAATACTGCTTGTTGCCTTCGGCCGTGCGAAGGATGGTGGCACTGTTGCCGGAGGCAAAGTCGGTCAGACCGCCGACTGCGATCATCACATCCAGCACCGTCATCTTTTGCTTGTAGGGCAGAAACTGCGGCTTCGCCGCTTCGCCGACCACACGGATCTGCTCGCTGTAAGGACCGACGAAGCTCGTGACGATGACGGTCACGACTGGGTCGCGGACATATTTGCCAAGTTGCTTCTCGACCTCGCGCGCCACTTGGACCGACGTCTTGCCCTGCACGACCATTTCATCGACCAACGGCGCTGCAATCTTGCCGTCCGGGCGAACCGGCACGGCCATCGACAGCTCGGGATTGCGCCAGACCTGGATGCTGAGACTGTCGCCGGCACCGATGATGTAGCTGTAGTCGTCGTTGGCGACGGACGCCGGCGCCGGAGGATGGCTGGTGCTCGCGCAACCGGACAGCAATACAAACGCCATACCGGCAACTGCCTGACCCAACCAGACGCGCACGGCAGTCCCAGACGTCAATTGCTCACAGCGGTTTTTCGAAGCGTGAAGGGTGTTCAAGGCGAGTCCTCTGTGGGTCTGTTCATCGAAAGCCCCGAATCAGGGCGGCACCGCCCCGCATGGCGAGGACCAAAGCCGCGGAATGATGCCATAGCCCTCCAGTGTTGCCGGCAACCTGAATCGGGGGCAGCGCCATTGGCGCGCGGACTTTCGCACAGCAAAGCGCCGTGAGGACCAGCCTAGGCTTGGGGGGCCCGCGGCAGGTTGTAGCGGCCTGGCGCAATCACGTTATCCGGGTCAAACACCGACTTCAATTCCCAGACCGTGCGCCAAAAAGGGTCGGCGGGGTCAACCAGCTCCTCCATCATGTCGGCCCGCGCCCGATACACCTCGAGGCCTTGCGACCGTAAATAGTGCCAAAGCGCGCGCGCGCAGGCATGCGCACCCTTGACGGCCGCCTCATCGCTGCGATCAAACAGCAAATTGGCAACCGCCACAAATGACGTGGTGGTTTCAATGTTCAGCGTGACATAGAGATCGTGACCGAACTCAGCGGCCATCGATGTCATGCGGGCCATGATGGTCACGACGGCTTCACCGTCCATCGGCAAGGCCGGGTTGATGAATACCAATCCGCAGTTGGATGCATCCAGGTTTCTAGCGGCCGCCTGCGGCTGGCCGTACCGCCACAACAGATTCGTGATCGCCGCATCGGTGGGGCGTCCATCAGCCAGACCTTGAAGAGGCTGGATGGCCGCAATGGCCGCGGCATTGGCGCGAGCCCATGGCCAAATCTTGCGCATCGGATGCAGGAGGCGAAAGCCAAGCGCCAGCTTTTCGTCGTCCACGACCGTCACCCGCGCAATGCGGCCCAGCACGCGCCTGACCTCCGCGACCGCCGCCTTCACCTGCCCCGAACTACCCGCCAGACCGCCCAGGCTGGTCCATTCAAAAGGCGCCACCGTGGCCAAAGCTCGCTCCGCCTCTGCGGCGAGGTCCGAGGCGCCGATTCCGCAGGATGCCTGCAGGTATTCGCTGATGCCTGACATCATGCTGGCTTGGGTGCGCGCCTGATTGCCCACATGCGTGACGCCAGCCATCACGCCCAGCCGCTTCAACGCTGCCAAACCGTCAAGGAACTCTGCAAGGCGTGTTGAATCGCGCAAGGCGAGCGATACAGCGACGGACCGTTGCGGTCGCGGCACCAGCTTGAGACAGGCACTGGTCACGATACCGAAATTGCTCTGAAAAAATAGGCCGTCCAGCATCGGTCCCAATCCATAGGGATGGGTGTGTGCAAGGGGAGACCGCTCGCCGAGCCGGCGAAAACCTGTTCGCAGCACATCGCCCCGCCCCGTGACGATCTCCAGTCCGAATACGTCTTCGCGACGCGGACCCAGATAACCCACACCTCGGTCCAAGGCGTTGCCGAGAATGCTGGTGTCGACAGAAGACCCGGTCACGTTGAAGCTCAAGCCAGGATGCGACTCTCGCAAAAACTCGTGGAGTTGACGCTGTGTCACGCCGGGCTCGATGACGGCCACAGGCTGCCGCTGGGAAATCTGCGCAGCGTTGCGAATCCGGTTCATGCCGCTCAAGTCGAGCAACACTGAGTCCAAGTTGGGCGGCGCCGCCGAGCCATAGCCCCAATTGAAGCCGGTAGAGACGGGGTACAGGGCTATGGACTCCCGACGGGCGCGCTCGACACATGCCCTCACCTCATCGGTGGTTGTCGGTTGCCAGCATTCCAGATCACCACCGCCCCAACCGGTCACATTCGTCGTGTTTCGACTTTCCGACGATTTCAGCACGCCCACCCCCTGAGTTCCCTACTGTCGGCGGACTTTACAGCTCAGCCCCCTAAACCACTGAACCAGCGGCGCTCCCCCTTGCGAGCATTGGCTAAGGCCTTGATGCAGCAAGGAAACTCCAAGCTCGAAGAGCAGTTGGCACGCTCCCTGCTTGATACCCACCGTCCGGGGCCGCGCCCCAACTTCTAGCAAGTGAATCAAGGAGATTCAAATGAGCAAGACCCTGAAGACGCTGGTTGCCGCAGCGGCCCTCGCAGCGACGAGCTTCGCTTCCGCAACGCCCATTGTCGGCATTAACAACCTGACGTTCGGCCAAGTGCAGATTTCGTTGGGCAATATCGACTGGAACAACGACCCGCTGAACCTGAACCCCCCGCCGAACGGCGCAGCCACGACCATGGGTTCTTTCGTGTCGCAAAACCTGCGCACGGGTTCCTTCCTGGGCGTTCCTGTCGGCAGCGCCGGCACGATCCGTGACATGGCAGACCCGACGATTCTGCCCGGCGAAACCGGCAATGCCTTCGTGATGGGCGCGCCGACTTTTGTCAGCAAGTTCCTGACCTTCGCTGCCCAGCCCAACTGGATCTTTGACGCGAACTTCCTGGTGGCTGGCACGACCGTGGTTGGCATCCCCACCCCGTTCCTGCTGGGTCAGAACGGCGCCAACGTTTCGGCCACGATGACGGTCAACGGCATGGCTTGCGATGACCTGAACCTGAACGGCGTCTGCGATCCGGGCGACGACATCACGAAGTGGACCGGCATCTTCTCTGCCCAGTTCACCAACACGACGATCGCTGGCCTGGCTGCCACGCTGGTTGGCGCTGATGGCATCCCGTTCACGGCCGACGACGGTGCACTGGACAACAACACTTGGTCCGGCACCATCGAAGCCACCCGTCTGCCTGAGCCCGCTTCGCTGGGCCTGGTGGGTCTGGCGCTCGCCGGTCTGGGTTTCGCCAGCCGTCGCCGCCAAGCTAAGTAATGTGAGTCAAGCGGCGTCGCTTGACGCCGCGTCGACAAACCCCGCCACGGCGGGGTTTTTTATTGGTCGACCTGTCACGGTCGGCGTTCAGCCGAACGGTGGTAGCCGGTGAGCCGTCTTGACCAAGCACTCGCGCAGCATGGGCCACTGGTTGACGAAGCAGCCTGCGCTGAGCCGCTCACTACCGCGTTCCGACGCTTCCCAGCATGTTGGACGCATTCCGAACCGGAATCGCATAGCTGATTCCGCTGGGTGCGCTGAGCGCGGCTTCACGGGTTCCCTTGACCAGCACCATGTTGACAACACCGACTACCTCGCCGGTTTCGACGTCCAGCACCGGGCCGCCGCTATTGCCGGGATAGGCCGTCGCATCGAGTTGCATAACTTCGAAGGCGCCCTGGCGCAATTGGTTCACAGCTCGCTCGCTAAGCCCTGGGGCGCCGGTGGCCGGCGGCGCGATGGCAGTCCTCGCCGAAACAATGCCGCGGTGGGTCACGTGGGAATAGCCCAGCGCTCCGCCGAGCGGGAAGCCAATCAGTGCAATGGCCGTGCCCTCGCGCGCCTCCTCCCGCGCAAGTCGCAGCGCCGGCACGGCTGGCGCTTCAATCTGAAGCAGCGCAAGATCGTGCCGCACATCCGTGCCGACCAGCCTGGCACTACGCATCACCCATTGAGACTCTGGCGTCCAGACTTGGATGGCAATGCTGCGGTCGATCCGACCTGGAATTTCAGGTGGCAGCACATGGGCATTGGTCAAAACATGAAGCCCGTCACCGACAACAAAACCGGTGCCCCTGAAGCCGAAGCGAGGACTGTCCAACAGCCCGTAACTGCCGACAAGAACGACAGAACGTTTGGCCTTCGCCACCAGCTCCGGCAGTTGCGCGTGCGCCCCGACACAGCCGCAAGCCAAAACGGCCATTGCCGCAAGCAGGCGGCGACGATCAGCGTTCATAGGTCGCCCGCGACATGCTCGGTCTCGAGCGCGCTGACAGCGCGCCGCCAGACATCGTCTGATTCTTCGAGCCTGAAGCCGTAGAACTCACCGGTTTCTCCGTGGTGATGACGTATGACCTTAACGTCGAGCATTGCCTTGTCTTGAGTACCAAGTTCGACCCATGCCGATCCCTCGGCGCCGACCGGGATGCTCAGCTTGGATTGGGCCTGAAAGCCCGAAAGCGAGATCTCGATCACCGTGATCACGATGGCGCACTCGCTGCCCCCGACCCGCAGACGCAACTCGGCAGGGCAGCGCAGCGAGAAGCGATGGTGTCGGCGCATGGGGTGAAACCCCGTCGCGGAACCGCTGAGCATCGGTAGCACGGCGCGAAATTCCGGCTGGTCATAGATGGACCACAGCAGCGCCTTGCGCCTATCGTCAAGCTCCGCGAACACCGCGCTTCGCTTGTTGAAGAAGTGGTCCAAGATGGCCGGCGTCAGCACCGGATCGTTGGTCGTGAAATAACGTCGCTTTGGCAGCTTGATGTTGGGCAGGCGGAGCTGAACAAAGTACTGGTAGAGGTTCTTGCGTTCCTTGCGCCTGCCATAGACGCGACGGAATATTTCCTTAGCCACGGGCAGATCAAGCGTCGCGCCCACGGCCGGCGCACCATTCGCGAAGTCGTACTTGTCGACGACGTTCTCTTGCAACCGCTCGAAGAACAGCAGTGACTCGTAAAGTTCGATTTTTTCAGGATTGACGGCGATGACGAGGTGGCGCGTATCAAAGTACTCCGTGCAGTACTCGTACATGAACTTCATCAAGGGAAACAGGATCGCCCCGCCCGTCTTGCGAAAATCTGGGTGCACGGCGAGTGCTGAGATTTCGGCGATCTGCCCTTGCTTAGCCCGTACCTCGCTGAGGTCAAAAACAGCTTGCAGTGGAAAGCCGAACACACCTTCACGGATCATCGACATGGTGCCGACGACGCGGCCGTCGTATTTCGCGCAGAGCGTCGTCGTCGTCGGTAGCGCGTGATAGATCGTGACGCGCAAGCCCGAGGGTGACGGCTTCATGAAGCCGCTGGCGACGTATGCGTCATGAAGAATGCGGAAGCAGTCTTCCAATTCTTCGGCGGTTTCGGCGACCTTGAGTTCCAGTCGCGGATCCGGCGCAGGATCGCAATCAATCATGCCGCGGTAGATGGCGTGGCGTGTGTCGCGAGGTACCCGCGCAAAGACCCACCGCATCAACTGGTGTATTCGCTTGCGAAGGCTCGCCTGCTTGATTTGCATTGCAGCTTATGAACCGTAGGTGCGTGCCGGTGGTCGTGACTTCTAGCTCAAAGCGAGGCGATGAGTTTCTGCACCTCGTCCTGCCCTGCAAAGGCGCTGCCCAACTGGGCAAGTCGCTGTAGTTCCACGCGGGCTTCGGCCTTCTGGTTGTTTTTCAACAAGTACTGCGCCAGATGCAGCCGATGCGTCGGTTGCTCGGGATCAAGCTCTACCGCGCGCTTCTGCAACGCCAATGCCTTGCTGAGTTGCCCGGCGCTCGCGTGAATTTCGGCCGCTGTATCCATGAAGGCCGTTGCGTTTGGGGCCAAGGCCAAGGCTTTCTCGGCAGCCTCCAGGGCCCCCGGCTTGCCGGCGCGTTGCAGCAACCAGGCGAGATTGTTCAAAGCAACAGGATGCCTCGGGTCGGCAGCGATCACTTTGAGATATTGCTGTTCGGCGCGCTCGAAGTCCTTGCGGCCCATCGCTAGGTCACCAAGATAGAAATTGAACCTGGGATCGTTCGGTTGCTTCGCCAACCAGTCGAACGCCAACTTGTCGGCATCAGCCGTCTGATTCGCGGCCAGCAGCGCTCGGTGGAGCTTCATGGCAGTCTCAACCACCGGCGCTTTCGTGAAACTGGTGCGCAATGCAGCAACCGCCGCGGGCTTGTTGCCTTTGGACGCCTGCAGGTCACCCTCATACGTCCAACCGTAAGCCTCGTTGGGCAGCAAGGTTTGAACGGCCTTGGCCTGGGCCAAGGCTTCTTCCATCTTGCCGGTCCGCGAAAGCAATGTCATCAGGCTGGCCTGCGCCTGCATGTAGTCCGGTTTTATCGCAATCACTTTGCGCAACTGGGCGATGGCAGCCGGTACGTCCTTGCGAGCGAGATGCACTTCGGAAACTCGCATGAGAGGCTCCACGGCATTCGGCTGGAGTGAGGCCATCTTGTTGAAGGCCTGCAACGCCTGGTTGTAGTTGCCGGACTTCAGCTCGGCCAGACCGACCATTTCGTGGAGCTTGCCGTTATCCGAGAAGCGCGTTACGCCTTCCACAGCAACTTGGAGAGCAGCCTTGGCCTCGCCTTCCTCAAGCAATGCGGTAGCCAGGGCGACCCTCGGTTCGTCAGCGTCCGGGAAGCGCTTGACGGCGGCCTCGAGTCGACTCTTGAGTTCCTCCGGCTTTGCTCCCGCACGTGCGCGCATCGACACCAGCCCCAAAGCCGCCGGAACGGACTGGGGATCAGCAGCGACGAGTTTCTCGTAACGAGCAACGGCAGCGTCGATCTTGCCGTCGTTTTGATCCATCAAGGCCAGCGCTGCGACAGCAGGGAGATAAGACGGTTGCCGCGATACCGCCAACTCAAACTGCTCCCTGGCCTTCACCGCATTTCCAAGCCGCTGTTCAATCTGGCCGCGGAAAAACGGAGCGACTGGCTTGGTCGGGTACTTGCGGTCTATCGAATCGATCACGCCCTGCGCATCGTCGAAGCGGTTGCCGCGAATATGCGCAACCACCATGACGACCTCGGCCTCCCCGGCACCCTCACCGGCGGCGATGGCCTTCAGCTCAGTCATAGCGCGCTCTGTGCGGCCTGCGGTCAACTCCGCCAGGGCCAGCGCGGTTCGACCACGCGAGTCCTGGGGGTTCACCTGGACCGTCTTCGCGAACATCTTCTTGGCTGCGTCGGCGTTGCCCATCTGGAGGTGAGAGTCCGCTGCAACGGAATAGACCTCAGCCGGCATGAGGGTGTCGGTGTCCAGCAACGGTTGCACAAATGACAGCGCCTTGCGAGGATCGCCCGCCCGCAGTTGTGCGCGTGCCAGCAGCACACGAACAGCGACAGGGTTCTGCGAATTCGGCAGCGCCTTGCCGAGGTGCGCGATGGCCTGCAGATAAGCACCGCGCTCATATTCGATCGCGCCGGCCAGATGCAGGAAGCGCGAATTTGACGGTAGGGCCTTCAACAACTGCTGCGACGTCTCGTGGGCCGCCTTCAAGTCCTTGCGCTCCATGGCCAAAAGCGCCGAGAAGTACCGTACCTGCAAGTTGTTGGGCTGCGCCTTGTCCAGCTCTGCGAGTTGTTTTTGCACGCTGTCAAAGTCGCGCTGCTGCATCAGCAGACCAATGATGCCCAGATGGGCGGCATTGCTGGCCTTGTCCCGTTTCAGAGCCTCGCGGTAGGTCGAAATGACGTCTGCTGGGTCTGCACCGCTGGCCTGAAGAATCTCGGCCTTCATGATCAGCGGGCGGGCCGACTGGGGGTCGGCTTTCAGCGCGCGCTCCACCTGCTCGAGCGCCGCGTTCTTGTCGCCGGCGATGTGCAGCAACTGCGCCACCGCAAGCTGGGCGACGATGTTGCCGGGATCGGCCTGCAAGGCCGCGTCGGCGGCGGCGCGAGCTTGAACATACTTGCCCCGCGAACCGTAGGCCGTGGCCAAAGCAGCTTTCAACTCCGCCTGACGCTTGGGACTGCTGAGCTGAACATCACCGTACTCCGCGATGAACTTGTCGGTCTCACCACGCAGGATCAGCGTGGCCGCCATCACCGGCACCAATTCGTCATTGCTGTAGGCGGCGTCACGGGCTTTCGACAATTCCAGCCAGGCCCCTTGCACATCGCCGCTTTCAAGCAGGGCCTTGCCCAACAAGAAGCGCGCTTCGACCAACGAACCGTCCTTCTGCAAGGCATTCTTGAACTCGATGGCAGCGGCTTTGTAGTCCTTCTTTTCCATCCGCGCCTTGCCGGAGTCGACGAGTTGCTTGGCGGACGGCTCCCAGCAACCCGTCAACATTGCCGAGGCTGCCATGACCGCAGCGGCGAGACACGCGGTGGCACGACGCTTTTTGCTGTGCTTCATTTGATCTGCAACCGGTTCATCATGTCGTAAAGAGTCGGGCGGCTGATGCCGAGCAGCTCGGACGCACGCACGATGTTGCCATCGGTGCGCGCCAATGCCGTGATAAGTGCCTGGCGCTCGGCGTTCTCGCGCACGGTGCGCAAGTCGAGCATTGAACTGTCGTCACCAGACGAAGGATCGGCACGCAAGCCGAGATCGAGCGCAGTGATGCGATCGTCCTCAGCCATGATGACGGCGCGTTTGAGCATGTTCTGCAGCTCGCGTACGTTGCCCGGCCAGCGATGCACCTCCAATGCACGGACGGCGTCGTCGGCCAGTGTGGGCACAGGGCGGCGCATCTCGGTGGCGAAACGGCGCACGAAAGCATGCGCAAGCAGCACCGGGTCGCCCATACGTTCACGCAGCGGCGGGATGTCAACGACGATTTCAGCCAAGCGGTAGTACAGGTCCTCCCGGAACCGGCCGTCGGCGATGCGTGATTTCAGATCCTGGTGAGTGGCGCCGACGACGCGCGCGTCGATCGGTATCTCCTGGCGGCCACCCACGCGCTCGATGACGCGCTCCTGCAAGAATCGCAGCAGCTTGGCCTGCAGGGACATGGGCAGGTCGCCGATCTCGTCGAGCATCAACGTGCCGCCGTTGGCAGTCTCAATCTTGCCGAGCGTCGACTTGGTCGCACCGGTGAAGGCGCCCTTCTCGTAGCCGAAAAGTTCGCTCTCGAGCAGCGTCTCGGGAATGGCGGCGCAGTTGATGGCAACGAAGCGCCCCTTGCGCTTGGATGCGTCGTGAAGGCCTTGAGCAAGGACCTCCTTGCCGGTACCGCTCTCCCCGAGCAGCAGTACGGTGGCGTCGCTTGGCGCAACCTTCTCGATCATGCGGCACACGCGCTGCATGCCGGGGTCACGCGTGATCAGGCCGGAGAAGACATCGCTGCTCTGCTGCATCTGCAAGCGGCGGTTCTCTTGCTGCAGTTCGTACAGTCGGTAGGCCCGCTCGACGGTGAGGCTCAGCACATCCGGGTCGACAGGTTTGGCCAGGAAGTCGTAGGCGCCCATTCGAATGGCGCGCAGCGCGTTGTGCTGGTCGTTCTGGCCGGTCAGCACGATGACCTTGGCGCCCGGGTCGAGTTCAAGCAACTTCTCAAGGCACTTGAACCCTTCAGACACGGCATCACGATCAGGCGGCAGGCCGAGGTCCATCGTGACAACGGCAGGACTATGGCGACGGAACTGCAGCACGGCGCTGGCAACATCATCGGCCGTCACCGACTCGAAGCGGTCCAGCGACCACTTGAGCTGCTTCTGCAAAGCCAGATCGTCCTCCACGATCAACAGCGGCGCGTGGCGGGGCGTGCTCATTGGACGTCGAGCGCCGCCAGAGGCGCGTCGGCCTGCGCATGGAACAAGGGGAGCAACAGGGTTACGGTCGTCCCCCGGTTCAATTCACTCTGCACGCTGATATTGCCTCCCAGTTCCTGCACGTATTGATAGCTCTCGTGGGCGCCAATGCCCATGCCGCTGGCCTTGGTGGTCTGGAACGGCTTGAAGAGGCGATTCTGTATGAAATCCTCGCTCATGCCGCAGCCACTGTCCTCCACTCGAACCCGGGCCTGGCTACCTTGAGCATCCAGGGTCAGGCAGACACGACCTGTGGCGGGTGTTGCATCGAACGCGTTCTGAACAACATGGCCCAGCACGCGTTCGACGCGCTCGGCGTGGCCACGGGTGCTAACACTGCCTTGCAGCGTCAACTCCAGCACCCTGCCCTTGCTCGATGCTGCCGCTGCCAGGCGCTTGGCGATCTGCTCCAGGTCAACGCCGCTGGTCACGCCATGCGGCTTGTCACCATCGCGCAACTGCAGCATCAGCTGCCGCATCTTCTCAAGTGAGTTCTCGACGGTGTCCAGCATGTCCTGCTGGAACTCCGGGTTGTCGCGCAGGCGCTTGGCATTCTTCATCATCAACGACAGCTGGGTGACGATGTTCTTCAGGTCATGGACGACAAAGGCTGACATGCGGTTGAAGGCGTCGAACTTGCGTGCCTCCAACAGGGCCTCGGTGGCTTGCGCCTGGTCAAGATAGCCCGATGCCTGGCTGGCGGCGGTTCGCAGCAGATCCCGCACTTCCCAGTTGAGTTCGACCATCGCGCGCGGTCGCCCAAGCACGACGAAGCCAATGAGCGCTTCGCGGACCAGCAGCGGCACCACCAACCAGCAGCGCGGCTCATCCGTCAGCCAGGCTGGCAATTCGAGGCCGGGATAGGCACCGCGCCGCGCGCGCCACTCGTCCACGTCGATGATCCAGGCACGCTCGCTCCAGAACTTCGCGAGCGCGCCGTCGCGCGCTTCGACACCGCTTTGGGCAGGCAAATTCCAACGCGCGGTCTGCATGAAGTCGCCGTTGGCAGCTCGCTGCATCCACAACATGCCGCTGGGACTTTCAACCAGATTGGCCAGTGCCCGCACCACCGTCTCAGCGGTGTGCTGCGGCTCCGCACTGCCAGACAACAGCTGCGTGAAGCGCAACCACTCTTCGCGGTAGTCGTAGCGGTAGCTGAAGAAGTTCTTGCTGATGTAGACCCGCAGGCGCGAGCGCATCGAACCGGACGCCACGAGCAAGGCCAAAGCGACCATCGCAACAAAAACCAGGGCGAGGGACAACGCGCGCCCCCAATGACCGCCGGTGTAGCGCACGTAATAACCGACGCCGGCCACGATCAGCAGATAGGCACCCACGAGCAGCAACGTCGCCGAGTGGAAGACAGCTGCACGCGATACATGCAACTTGCCCAGCCAATCGGCATGCCGCCGGGAAGCCACATACAGCAAGGGCACGGCTGCCGCATGAACCAGCGAGCGCACGCTGATCGCGTCACCGTCGAAGCGTTGGAACAGGGCCGCCTGCGAGCCGATGAACAGGTCGAAGATGAAGATGGCACCCAGCCCCAGGCAGACCGGCTTGGCATTCCAGCGCGCATCGCCCGTCGCGTTGCGCAACATCTGCTCGACGAGAACCAGCCCCAAGACCGCAACGCCAAGCGCCGCAAACGCACGGGGTCGGGCCAGAGCTTCCAGCGGCAGGCTCTCACCCAAGAGGATCAGCCCGAGCTGAACCACAAGCACAAGGCCAGTGGTCGGTCGCACCCACCCCAAACCACCGCCGCGCCGCGGCTTTGGCAGCAACATCAGCATGAAAGCGAACCACAAGCTGAAGCGCAGCAGATCCAGCGACGGGGCCAGCCAGGTCGGGAGCGGGTTGGACCAATGCCGGAAACCTCCCACCAGCCCAGCGCCTGCCCAGAAAGCACTGGCAGCCAATGCGGCAAGAAAGACCAACGCCAGCACGCTGACGGGCACGCCGCCGCGACGCAGCCGTTGCGCGAAGTAAAGCGCGAACAGCCCATAGGCCGCACAGCAGATCAGATCGCCAAGGCCGCTCAGCGAAAAGAACGAGAGGAACGCTTCGATCACGACGCCTGGGGCAGAGTCCAATTCAGCGGCGATAGGCATGCCTGATTCAAGCATGCCCCATGGCGGCAGGCATCGGCGCTTACGCCGAGGAAGCGGTGGTCAGCGCGCGCCCTTGCCGGTCAGCACCACGGCCACCGTCTCCAACATGATCAGCAGATCAAGGAAGAGTGAGTGGTTCTTGACGTAGTAGAGGTCGTACTGAAGCTTCTCTACCGAATCCTCGATCGTCGAGCCGTACTCGTAGCGCACCTGTGCCCATCCGGTGACGCCCGGCTTCACGCTGTGGCGGACGGCGTAGTAGGGAATCTTGGCGACCAGCTCATCGACGAAGAACTGGCGCTCCGGGCGTGGGCCGACCATGCTCATTTCGCCCCACAGCACGTTGAAGAGCTGCGGCAGTTCGTCGATACGGACCTTGCGGATGAAGCGGCCGACGCGTGTCACGCGATCATCGTTCTTGGTCGCCCAACGCGGCTTGCCATCTTTCTCAGCGTCTGTGCGCATGCTGCGGAACTTGATGACACTGAACGGCACGCCGTTCAGGCCGACGCGCTCCTGGCGATAGAGCATGGGACCGCGCGATTCGAAGCGGATGGCCAGCGCCGTGATCAACATGATCGGCCAGGTCACAGCCAGGATCAGCGTTGCGAAGACGATGTCGCAAACCCGCTTGATCGCAGCGCGCAACATGCCCTGGCTGAAGCCGTCTCCAAAAACCAGCCACCCTGCGTTGACGTGCTTGATGTTGATCTGGGCCAGCGTCTTCTCAAAATGAGTCGCTATGTCCACCACGCGCACGCCAGACAACTTGCAGTCCAGCAACTGGCGCAACGGCATGCTGCCGCCGCGGCGTTCGCTCAGCGCAACGACGATCTCGTCCACGTTGTGCTTCAGCGCGGCTTCGGTCAGATTGGCGCCGTCGTTGATGATCTCGGCGCTCGGCACCTCGGGCTGGTCCTCATTGGGTCCAGCGTAAAAGCCCACGATCTGAGCATGCGGATCTGAGGCACGCAGCGTGTTACCAACGGTTCGCGCCGCGATGCCCGTGCCGAATATCAGGATGCGGCTACGCAGGCGGGCCTGAGTACCCGAGTGGGCGGCATAGACGCGGTGAACCATCACCGCTGCCACGGCGACCATGGCCACCAGGGTCAGCAGGTCACGATGGCTTGTGGTCGAAGGCACCAAGCTGAAAATGACATAGGCCAGCGGCAAGCCAAACAGGAGACCAAACAGCGCGCGGGCGCAGGACTCGGTGACTGAGCGATTGTGTACGTGCTGATAAAAGCCCGTCGCTGAGTTGATGACGAACATGCAACCTGCGAGTGACAGGCTGTGTGACGCTGCAAAAGGCAGGACCGTCTGAGCAGACTCGCCCTGGCTGAGGACGACGGCGATGACGGCGAAAACAATCAGGCCAAGATCGAAAAAAACCTGGAGCAAGGTCTGCTTATGCAGGTAATGGCTGAATATTCGAATCATTTGCTTCCCCGATCTTTACTACCAGGCATTCTGCGTTCGCAATTCGATCAATGAAACTCGAATCAACCATCGATATTCATTCATCGCGCAAAAGCCAGCTGTCGCATCACTGCCGTTTGGCAAACCCGACAGCCGACCATTTCGAAGACCGCCCGACTGGCTCGGGATGTCCCGGGCTTGACGCCGCAATGGACATGTCCGACCAACCCTTGATCGCGCCGGCATCATGCCTCCGGCACCTATGCTTGAAAGCCCCCCGTTTAGAGGGGGCTTGACCCTTGAATCCGTGTCGTGTCGAAGTGGTCCGGTGGCATGCCGCAGCCGCTTCTACGACGCGCGGCAGTAGAACCGAAAGCGGGCGACAACACCATGACGACACTGGCGCGCCAGGGTCAAAGCGTGCGAAACGCACAGGCGACCTGCCGAAAGGTGAACCAGATCGATCCGGGTGCCACCCCAGGTTTAGGCAAATACCCGTGCGAAGTGCGATTGGCAGTATTCACGGCATATCCGTGACCAATTTAAACTAATGAGCATTGGCGGCGTCCGCTGCGATGCCAAATGAAAAGCCCGCGCACGGCGGGCCTTGGCAAGAAAAAACGCCCGCCAGGGCGGGCGTTCGTAGCGGCCGATGTTCAGCGAACGACAGCCAGCTGTTGGCGCGCGCCCCCCTTGTAGGTGTAGAGCGTCAGTGCGCCGTTCTTGATATCGCCCTTGTCGTCGAAGGCGATAGTGCCGGTCACACCCTTGTAGCCGGTGGTCTTGGCAAGCACCGGCAGGTATTTGGCCGGATCGGCCGAGCCGGCCTTGGCCATCGCAGCGGCCATCACGTTGACGGCGTCGTAGACGTAAGGCGCATAAATCTGCACGTCGACATTGAACTTGGACTTGAATTTGGCCTTGAAGTCGTCCATCGACTTCTTGGCTTCGCCCTCGACGCCGCCAGCTTCGGCGCACACGACCTGACCATCGCCCATGGTGCCCGCAGCTAGCTTGGGCAGCTCGCCGGAGCAGATGCCGTCGCCGCCCATGAACTTGGCTTCGATGCCCAATTGCTTCATCTGGCGCAGCATCGGGCCGGCCACAGCATCCATGCCGCCGAAGAAGACGATGTCGGGCTTCTTGCCCTTCAGGGAGGTCAGGATCGCGGTGAAGTCCGTCGCCTTGTCGTTCGTGAACTCGCGACCGACGACCTTGCCACCCGCACCCTTGACACCCTTCTCGAACTCGTCCGCAACACCCTGGCCGTAGGCCGTCCGGTCATCGATGACGGCGATGGACTTGCCCTTCAAGTCCTTCGCAGCGTAGCGGCCCAGCGTGCCGCCCAGGTGCACGTCATCGGCGACAACGCGGAAGGTGGTTTTGTAGCCATTGCGCGTGAACTTGGGGTTCGTGGCCGACGGCGAAATCTGCGGAATGCCCGCGTCGCTGTAGACCTTGGAAGCCGGGATGGAAGTACCGGAGTTCAAGTGACCCACGACGCCATTGACCTTGGAATCAACCAGCTTCTGCGCGGCGGCCGTGCCCTGCTTCGGGTCGCCGGCGTCGTCTTCGGCCAGCAGCTCAAACTTGGCCTTCTTGCCGCCAATCATGACGCCCTTGGCGTTCAGCTCTTCGATGGCCAGGCGCGCACCCAATTCGTTGTCCTTGCCCAGGTGGGCGATGGCGCCGCTGGTCGGGGCCACGTGACCGATCTTGACGACCAGGTCCTGCGACATTGCAGCGCCGCTCAGGAGTGCCGCCACTGCTCCCACCACGATATTCAGCTTGATTTGCATGGATCAACTCCAGTTTGAAAGAGAGAGAGGAACAAACAGAGAACCGTTGATTTTTCAACTAAATGAACATACCCCAAATCCGGGGGGCACTCATTCGGGAAAGCGTGGACGCAGCGCCGTCAACCTGCCGCTGAAAAGTGGTCCAGCTGGGCACCCGACTGCTGGTAGACGCGATAACGCGCACGCCCAGCTTGAACGCGCGCCGGGTCGGTTCCGATGACCTCCAGTACGCGTTCGAAACCAAGCGCGTCGCCTGGCATCTCGTCACCCAGATTCAGCAGCAGCCCGCGGTGCGGCAAACGAGCCGCATCTTCAACCAGCAACACTTCGCCCAGAGCAGGCGTCGTAGCCCCGTCCCAACGACGGTGAGGGATGAAATCGGTTGCGTCAAAGCTCCACAACAGCTCGTCCAGACGCGCGGCCACAGGCGCTGGCACGCAGACGCCGACGGGCTTGCCCGACGCCAGTGCGCGGCGAATCAAACGGCAGGCGTATTGAAGTGGCTCAGCCGCGTCACTGTAGAAGCTGACCTGAACGGCCACTACTTCGCCTGGCTCAGGACGAAGTGCGTCAACAGCCCCACCGGCCGGCCGGTTGCGCCCTTGACGGCCCCGCCCTTCCAGGCCGTCCCCGCGATGTCGAGATGGCCCCAGCGATATTTGCCGGCAAAGCGCTGCAGAAACTTGGCCGCCGTGATCGAGCCGCCTGCCCGGCCGGCGATGTTAGGGACGTCGGCAAAGTTGCTCTTCAGGCCTTCAGCGTACTCATCGTCAAGCGGCATGCGCCAGCAGGGGTCGAGGACTGCGTCGCCCGCAGCCGTCAGCGCGGCAGCCAGCTCGTCGTCGCTTGCGTACATGCCGCTGCGCACGCCGCCCAACGCAATGACGCAAGCGCCGGTCAGCGTCGCCACGTCAACGACGACCGCCGGCTTGAAGCGCTCCGCATAGGTCAGCGCATCACACAGGATGAGCCGACCTTCGGCGTCGGTGTTCAGGATCTCGATGGTCTGACCCGACATCGAAGTGACGACATCGCCCGGTTTGATGGCGCGGCCGCTGGGCATGTTCTCGCAGGCGGCGACGATCATCACCAGATTGAGTCTGGGCTTGAGTTCGGCCACCGCCCGCAGCGTGCCAATGACGCTGGCAGCGCCGCCCATGTCGAACTTCATCTCGTCCATCTCGGCACCCGGCTTCAGCGAGATGCCGCCAGTGTCGAAGGTGATGCCCTTGCCGACCAGCACGACCGGCGCCACCGTCTTGGCGGCGCCCTCGTAGCGGGCGACGATGAAGCGCAGCGGCTCGTCAGAACCTTGTGCCACGGCCAGGAAGCTGCCCATGCCCAGCTTCTCGACGGCCTTGCGATCCAGCACCTCGACCTTGAGACCATGCGTCTTGCCGAGGCTCTGTACCACCTCGCCCAGATAGGTCGGCGTCGCATGGTTGCCCGGGCGGTTTGCACACTCGCGCGCCAGCTCAACGCCGGCGGCGATGGCCTGGCCACGTGCCAGCCCCGCCTTCGCTGCCTTGGCGGCGGCCTTACTCACCACCAGGACGAGCTTGGCGAGCTTGGATGCTGGCGCCGCACTCGGCTTGGTGTGGCGGTAGACATAGACGGCCTCGGACCCGGCAAGCGCCGTCTGCTCGGCCAGCGACTCGGCGAGTCCGGCATCGAAGCCGACAAACGCCACAGCTGCGCTGACAGCGCCGCGCGACTTGATCTGCGCCAGGCCGGCGGCGAGCGCAGCACGCGCGGCGGTCAACGACGTCTTGCCACTCGCTGCCAGCACGAGACGCGGCGCCTTGACACCGTCCGTCTGCATCAGCGTCAGCGCCTGGCCGGCCTTCAGCGCGAAGTCACCGAGCTTGATCGCCGCTTGCGCATGCCTGGCCACCACTGTATCGAGACCGGGCGCCAGCACCTCACCGCCGAAGACGACAACGAGGGCATCAGCCGTGATTCTCGCGAGCGCATCCAACTCGGCGGTTTGAATCTTGAAGTCCATAATGACCAGAAGTAGATTGAAGTAATTTCATGTTATTCGATTCATCGACGCGCTCAGAGCTGGCCAAGAGCTTCGGCGTCACCTTGGTGGTCATCCTGACCATCATGCTGACGTCAACCTTGATCCGTACGCTGGGCCAGGCGGCCGGCGGCAATGTCGCGCCACAGGACGTCGTGCTACTGATGGGCTACGCGACCATCGCCCACCTCGCGACGATGCTCATCCTGTCACTTTTCATCGCGGTCGTCCTGACGCTGGGCCGCATCTATCGCGAGTCGGAAATGACGATCTGGTTCGCCAGCGGCGTCCCGCTGTCGCGGTTCGTGCGGCCGGTGCTGCGCATGGCCTGGCCGATCCTGCTGGCAGTGATCGTGCTCGAGTTGGTCGTCTGGCCTTGGGGCAACCAGAACAGTACAGAGCTCAAGGAGCGCTATCAAAAGCGCAGCGACTTGTCACGCGTCGCACCTGGCCAGTTCCAGACCTCGCGTGACGGCAGCCGCGTTTTCTTCATCGAGCGCGATGGCGACGATGCCGCGACCGGGCGCAATGTCTTCATACTGGCCAGCAAGAACGAGCGTGAATCGGTGACGACGTCGGCACGCGGCCGGTTGGAAATGGAGGGCGATGACCGCCTGCTCGTACTCGACCATGGCCAGCGCAACGAGACCCAGCTCAAGACCGGCGAGAAGAGCCTGGCTCGCTTCGAGCAGTACAAGGTCATGACCGACACGCAGGTGCTGACCAACGCCAACCAACTGCCGCCCAAGGCCATGGCAACGCTCGACCTCTTGCGCGTGCCAACGGCCAAGAACCAGGGCGAGCTGGCATGGCGCCTGGGCATGATCCTGGGGGCCATCAACATGGCCTTGCTGGGGGTGGGCCTGGCCGCCTCCAACCCACGCCGCGCCAGCAACTGGAACCTGCTGTTCGCGCTGCTTGCCTTCATCGTCTATTTCAATCTGATCAACCTGTCGCAGTCCTGGGTTGGCAACGGTCGCGCAGGCCTGCCGCAGGCGCTCGCCGCCGTGCATGGCAGCGCCTTCTGCCTGGCGCTCGCCGTCATCTGGCTGCGGGACAACGGCAACCGCTTCTGCCTGCGCCGCCGCGTGAAGGTGGCCGTCACATGAAGACCGTTCGCCGCCTGCTCTACAAGGACATCGTCGGCTCGGTCGTGCTGGTCGCGATGGCCTTTTTGTCGCTCTTCTTCTTCATCGATTTCGTCGACGAGCTCGACCGCATGGCTCGCATCGGCGTGGGTGGCGGCAAGGCCGCGCTGCTCGCCGCGATGGAGCTGCCGCGTCATTTCTACGAACTCTTTCCCATCGCCGTGCTGATCGGCGCCATCGTCGCGCTGGCGCGTCTGGCCCAGAGCAGTGAGTTCACGATCCTGCGCACCGGCGGCCTCGGCCCCGCGCGCGCGCTGGCGCTGCTGGCCGGCCTGGCCACCGTGTTCGCGGTGCTGACCTTCGTCATCGGCGACTACGTCGCGCCGCAGTTCGACCGCCAGGGCGAAGACCTGCGCGCCGGCTTCAGCCGCGGCGCCACGCAGACCAAGCGTGGGGTCTGGCTGAAGGATCACCAGAAGGTCGACGGCCAGGACCGCAGCTACTCGATCAACGTCGGTCGTGTCGGCAGCAGCGGGGCGCTGGAAGATGTGCGCATCTTCGAATTCGACGCCCAGGGCCGGCTGATTTCGCGCACCGAGGCCGACAAGGTCGATGTCGACGGCCGAGGACTCTGGCGCTTGCAGGCGGTCAGGCGCAGCATCTGGAATCCCGGCACCTCGGCGGCCGCCAGCCCGGTTGGCGACGTCGTCGTCAGCGAGCAGTCGATGGACGAACTGGATTGGCAAAGCTCATTGCACGCCGGCGTCATCGCGTCGGCCGTGCTGCCCGCCAAGACCATGTCCACGCTGGAGCTCTACCGCTACACCGAACATCTGTCTGCCCAGGAACAGTCGGCGCAGGCCCACAACATCCAGTTCTGGCGCAAGGCCTTCTACCCATTCGCCTGCTTCGTCATGGTGGCACTGGCCCTGCCCTTCGCCTACCTTCACGGCCGCTCGGGCGGCATCAGCATCAAGGTCTTCGGCGGCATCATGCTGGGCATCAGCTTCGTGCTGCTGAATAACGTGGCCGGCCATCTCGGCTTGCTGAAGAACTGGACGCCCTGGGCCGTGGCAGCGACGCCGAGCCTGATCTATTTCGGGCTGTCGATGGCCGCCTTCACCTGGCTGGTGAAGTACCGATGACCGAAGGCCTGCTGTTGTTCGCCCACGGCGCGCGCGACCCCGCCTGGGCCCGCCCTTTCGAGATCGTCGCCGAACGCCTGCGCATGGCGCGGCCCGGCACGCCGCTCGTGCTGGCCTACCTCGAGTTCATGGCGCCCGACATGGAGGGAGCTGCGGAGCAACTCGTGGCGGCCGGCTGCACGCGCGTGCATGTCCTGCCCCTCTTTCTCGGCACCGGTGGCCATGTGCGGCGCGACGTGCCGCCGCTGCTGGAGCGCCTGCGCGAGCACCATGGCGGCACCGTCGAATGGCGGCTGCACGCGCCGCTTGGCGAGCAGGAGGCCGTGCTCAACGCGATCAGCCTCGCCTGCCTCGGCGTCCTCGAATGAACCAGCCTCACACTCGCCCCGCTTGTTGCCCCCCGAGGGGGCGCTTCAGTGGCTCCGGAGCAGTCGAGCGCCCCTGACATGAACCTGCATCAATTCCGCTTCGTCCAGGAAGCCGCCCGACGCAACCTCAACCTGACCGAGACAGCCAAGGCGCTGTTCACGTCGCAACCCGGCGTCTCCAAGGCCATCCTAGAGCTGGAGGAGGAGCTGGGCGTCGACATCTTTTCGCGCCACGGCAAGCGCCTGCGGCGCATCACCGAGCCGGGCCAGCAGGTGCTCGCCTGCATCGAGATCATCCTGCGCGAAGTCGGCAACCTCAAGCGCATCGGCGAGGAGTATTCGCGCCAGGACAGCGGCACCTTCTCCATCGCCACGACCCACACCCAGGCCCGCTACGTGCTGCCCGCGCCGGTGGCCCAGCTGCGCAAGAGCCTGCCGCAACTGCGCATCAGCCTGCACCAGGGTAGCCCGGACCAGGTCGCCAGGATGCTGCTGGACGAGACCGCGGACCTCGGCCTCGCCACCGAATCCCTGGCCCAGTACCCCGAGCTGGTGACTTTGCCCTGCTATGAGTGGCAGCACGTGATGGTGGTGCCGCGCGACCACCCGCTGGCGGGCGTCGAGCGCATCAACCTCGAACAACTGGCCGCCGAGCCCCTGGTGTCGTACCACCCCAGCTTCACGGGCCGCACTCGCATCGACAAGGCCTTTGCAGCGCGTCACCTGACGCCCAATGTCGTGCTGGAGGCCATCGACTCCGACGTCATCAAGACCTATGTGCGCCTGGGGATGGGCGTGGGCATCGTTGCCGAGATGGCGATGCGCGAAGAACCCGCCAACAGCGACCTCGTCGCGCGGCCATTGGGCGCCATGCTGGGCAGCAACGTCACGCGCATCGCCTTCAAGCGCGGCGCCTATCTGCGCAACTATGTCTACGCGTTTGCCGAGCTGCTGTCGGAGCGACTGTCACGCAAGCTGATTGAGAAGGCCATGAACGGCGACTCGGCCGACTTCGGTATCTAGGGAAGCGCTGAACAAGTCCCTCACACGCGGCGACTTCTTTAGCGCCACCTAGCGCGCGTCGCTGCCGAAGCTTGAATCGATTGGCAGCATCAGGTCCACCTCGTCCCCCCGCAGCCCGGCCTCGAAGAGATCGCGCGCAATGCTGTAGAGCATCAACAGGTCGCGGTAGGCCGGCAGGTCGAACCGGACCGCCCCGGGCCCGCCGCCTTGCGCGAGCAGTTCCTGCAGCATCTTCATTGCAGCGGCCGGGTCGGCCCAGACCGTCTGCAGATGTGCGACGACGCTGGCACTGGCATCCAGGCTGCGTCCACGCGACAGGCTTTGCGACCACTGCGGCGCCGATGCGCCAAAGCGCTGCTCAAACTGCTTGACCAACTCGGCGAACACCTCGGGCTCGCCGCGCTGCTGGCAAAGCTCCATCAGCAACAGATAGGGCATGGCGCCCGCATGGCCGCGCGTCAGCCGCGTGGCCAGCAGGTCGGCGGCAGCGTCCTGCTGGCCAAGCAACTGCAGGAACTCGACCTGCTGCTGCAAGTCCAGCAGTTCATCTGCAATGGTCAGCTCACTGGAAAGTACCGGCGCTGCGGCGGCCTGCACCGGCAGAGGCTGAGTGGCCTGCATGCGTGGCACGGGGGCGGCCGTCGCGGGCGCCGAAGGTGCCGGCGCCCAGGGCATCGGCCGGGGCTGCGGCCGCGTGATTTGGTGCTGGCCCTCATCGGGCAAAGCGGCGGCCACGCCGACGACCGGCGGCGCGATGCCGGGCGAAGGCGCAGCCAGCGGCAGACCAGCCCCTTCGGCCGCATGCAGGGCCCGCCAATAGGCCAGTTCGCGACGCGCGCGTTGGTCACGCCAGCGGCTGAAATAGAAGGCGGCCGAGCCTGCAAGCAGGCTCAAGGCCAGCGTCAGCATCCAGGTCATCGGGTCGCGATAGGGCGCCGCCCGTGCGCTTTGGATGGGCGCAGGCACGGTCACCGATGCGGCAGGCCGTGCGGCCGGGATGGCCGCGGCGGCCGCCTGTGCCTCGGCCTGCTGGCGTGCCAGCAGCTCGGCGCGCAGCTGCGCCACCGTTTGCTCCAGCTGCACGATCTGCGCTTCAAGCTCGGGCGTCAACTCCATCTCGGGCGCGCTGGCCGCCGGCTGGACGGGCCGAGGTGCCTGGGCGACCAACACCTCCGGCCGCTCCAGCAACAAGCGCGGGCCGCTGGCGCGCGGCTTGGGCCGCGGGCGCTGCCGTACAACCGCCGCTGGCGCAGGGGGCACCTCGGCCCGCAAACGCGCCACCGGCTCGACAAGGGCTGGTGGCGCCGGCGGCACTACCAGCGGCAGGGGTGCGGCGGCCGCGCTGGCCGGAGGATCGACAAAGGCATTGAACTCGCGCGTCAGCCGCAGGGGGCAACCCAGGGCCAGCGTAATGCGCAGCGCCGGCTCCTCGATGCCCACCTGGCTTTGCAGGCGGACGCGTTGCTGGCCGGGCTCGCCTTCGATGCGCAGCTGCAGCAGCCCCGCCGGCACGCGCGCATCGCCCGCGGAGACCTCGGCACGCAGGCAGGAGTCGCTCAATCGTTCGCCTTCTGCCAGCGTCAGCGGGATGCTCGCATCCAGCGGCCTTCCCAGCGTGGAATGGATCAGCGGCTGGCCCAGCCCCAGCGCCTGCGCCTGTTGGGGCGCCACGCCTAGCAGCAGTGTCAAAGCGGGTGTGAGGGCACCCAGCAACATCGGGCGCAAGGCCGTGAGGGGCATTGACTGCGGGCGGCTACAAGCGGTTGAGAGAGGGTAGAGACAACGCGAATGACTCTAGCATGGGCCCAGCCGCCAACGAGGTCGCAGCGGGCCGGCACAATGGCCCAAGCCATGAACGCACTCAGCCTCACCCCCGCCGAACGCCAGCAGATCGACCAGGGCCCCTGGTTCTCGAAGTTGTCCGAGCCGCTGCGCAATGACATCCTGCAACGGGCCTTCGTGCGCCGCCTGCCCGACGAGACCATGCTGTCCCACCGCGGCGAGCCCGCTGAGGAATGGTCGGCCGTCGCCAAGGGTGCCGTGCGCGTCAGCTCGGTATCGCTGGCCGGCAAGCAGATCTCGCTGACTTATGTCGAGCCCGGCATCTGGTTCGGCGACATCGCCCTGTTCGACGGCCTGCCGCGCACCCACGACGCCTATGCCCATGGCGAGACGACGCTGCTGTGCGTGCGCAAGTCCGACTTCCGCGCGCTGCTGCAGGCCCACTCCGAGCTCTACGACGCGCTGCTGCGGCTGAACTGCCGCCGGCTGCGGCTGATGTTCGACATGATCGAAGACCTCAACACCCGTCCACTGGCCGCGCGCCTGGCCAAGCAGGTGCTGCTGCTGGCGCGCTCCTATGGCGTGCAGGAGGGCGACGAGATCCGCATCGGCCTGCAACTCGCGCAGGAAGACCTGGCCCAGCTGCTCGGCGCCTCGCGCCAGCGCGTCAATCAGGAACTCAAGGCCTTCGAGCGTGAAGGTGCCGTACGCGTCGAGCCGACCCGCCTGGTCGTGCTGAGCCGCGAGAAGCTGCTGGCCGCCGCGGCGCGCTGAGTCGGGACCGAGGGCAGTCCTGCGCACTGCTCGACGCCTGACGAAGGACTGCCGACATGCAGGTCGGCAGGCATGAGTCGCTGCCACGCACGGGACAGGCGCCGGCGGGAACGCCGCGCACAATCGCCGGCATGGAAGCATTCACCGGCACCCGTCCCCTCGCCCAGGCCCTGGACACTGCGGCATTGGAAGCCTGGCTGGCCACGCATGTCGACGGCTTTGCCGGGCCGCTGGCCATCGAACAGTTCAAGGGCGGCCAGTCCAACCCGACGTATCTACTCAAGACGCCCGGCGTGCAGTATGTGATGCGCAGCAAGCCGGCGCCGGTGGCCAAGCTGCTGCCGTCGGCGCACGCCATCGAGCGCGAGTTCCAGGTGATGGGCGCGCTGGCAGGCACCGACGTGCCCGTGCCGGCCATGCATGCGCTGTGCGAGGACGAGGCCGTCATTGGCCGCGCTTTCTACGTCATGTCCTTCATTGCAGGCCGCGTGCTGTGGGACCAGAGCCTGCCCGGCATGGCCAATGCCGAGCGAGCCGCCCACTACGACGAGATGAACCGGGTCATCGCCGCCCTGCACCAGGTCGACTTCAAGGCCGTGGGCCTCTCGGCATATGGCAAGCCGGGCAACTACTTCGAGCGTCAGATCGGCCGCTGGAGCAAGCAATACCTGGCCTCGGTGACTGAAGCCAATCCGGCGATGGACGCTTTGCTGGCCTGGTTGCCGGCCCATATCCCGGCCTCGGCGCGGGACGAGAGCGAGGTCGGCATCGTGCATGGCGACTACCGCATGGACAACCTGGTCTTCCACCCCACCGAGCCGCGCGTCATCGCCGTGCTGGACTGGGAGCTGTCCACCCTCGGCCATCCGCTGGCCGACTTCAGCTACCACTGCATGAGCTGGCACATCAAGACCTCAGGCGCGGCGCGCGGCCTGGGCGGCAAGGACCTGTTCGAGCTGGGCATCCCCAGTGAGCGCGAGTATGTGCAGCGCTATTGCGAGCGCACCGGTCGCACGGACGTCGACGCCGTCATGGCCGACTGGAACTTCTACATGGCCTACAACATGTTCCGCATCGCGGCCATCGTGCAGGGCATTGCCAAGCGGGTGGTCGACGGTACTGCGTCAAGTGCTCAAGCCAGGGAGACGGCGGCGAGTGCCCGGCCGCTGGCCGAGCTGGCATGGAGCTTCGCGCAGAAAGCCTGAGGGCTTAGGTCACATCGCCAGGGCGTGTCGACGGCGTGAAGGCGATGGACGTCGTTGTTGGCCAGGCGCCGGTGTCGGACAGCCTGCCGTTGACGCGCAGCGCCTCGCGCGCGGCGCATTCGAGCAGGCGCACGAAAGCCTGCACCTTGGGCAGGTCCGGCTCGCTCATCTCGGTGCGCAGATAGAGGTTGCCGCGCATGCTCATCAGCACGAAGGGGTGGCCTTCCGGCAGCAGGTCCTGGCTGGCCTGCACCAGCGTCTCGCTGAGCTCACCGTCCAGCCAGGCGCCCGTCAGGTCCTTGGTCACGCCGACAAGTCCGTAGCGCTGGCGCAGTAGCTGCGAACTCGCGTTGTTGAACTTTGGAAACATCACCAGCCAGCGCATTTCCTCGGGCGTGTCGGTGTCGACGCGCGTCTTCAGCGTGTCGGTGTAGGCCTCGAAGACAGCTCGCTCCAGGTTCTCCATCAGCGTGCGGCACAACACCATCAACTGCAGGTCGTGGTGCAGCTTCATCTCGCAGCGCATGCGCAGCTCGGAGCCCGGCAGATAGCTGCGCTGCGACACGCCCCACTCGATGCGCAACGGCCCGGGTGCAGCCGTGGGCTGCTCGATGAGGAAGCCCTGGCCGTCACGCGTCTGAGAGAAATCGGCGCCGCGCGCCTCGGCCCACTCCTCGATCGGACGCCAGCGCGCTGCGTTGGCACGCGTCACCAGCCAGTGCTTGACTTGCTTTACCACCATGAGTCGTGCGGAAGTCTGAGAATGGGGCCGCTTGCTAGGACACCGCAGGAGGCGACGAATGATCGAAGTGTATTCATGGGCCACGCCCAACGGCCACAAGGTGCACATCATGCTGGAGGAGTGCCGCCTCGAGTACCGGGTCCATCCCGTGGACATCGGTGCGGGTGAACAGTTCGCGCCGGACTTCCTGGCCATCAGTCCCAACAACAAGATCCCCGCGATCACCGATCCCGACGGTCCGGATGGCCGCACGCTCTCGCTGTTCGAGAGCGGCGCCATCTTGCTCTACCTTGCGGGCAAGACGGGCAAGTTCCTACCGAACGATGTGCGCGGCAAATACGAGGTGCTGCAGTGGCTGATGTTCCAGATGGGCGGCGTGGGTCCCATGCTGGGCCAGGCCCACCACTTCCGCGTCTATGCGCCCGAGAAGCTGCCGTATGCCATCGAACGCTATACCAACGAGGCCAGGCGGCTCTACACCGTCATCAACAAGCGGCTGGCGCATGCCACCTACATCGGCGGGGCGGAGTACAGCATTGCCGACATCGCCGTCTTCCCCTGGCTGCGCTCCTGGAAGAACCAGGGCGTCGAGATGAACGACTACCCGCACCTCAAGGGCTGGTTCGATGAGGTCGCCAAGCGCCCGGCCGTGCAGCGCGGCGTGGAGGTGCTGGCCGGCGCGCGCAGGCCGCTGACGGACGACAAGGCGCGCGAGGCGCTGTTCGGCAGGCGCCAGGTCGAACAGCGCTGATCCCTGTTCAGGCGCGTCGGTCAGCGGTCCACTGGCCGATGCGCAGGATGACGAACTCCGCTGGCTTCAAGGGCGCCACTCCGATCAGGCAGACGAGCCGCCCGTTGTCCAGGTCGCTCTGCGTCATCGTCGAGCGGTCGCAGCGGACGAAGAACGCGTTCTCGGGTTTGTCGCCCAGCAGCCCGCCCCGGCGCCACTCCCTGAACAGGAAGTCGCTGACCGCCGCGCGCATCTGCACCCACAGCGCCTCGCCATGCGGCTCGAACACCACCCATTGCGTGCCCTTGTCGATGCTGTGCTCGAGGTAGGCGAAGTAACGCCTCAGGTTGACGTACTTCCACGCCGGGTCGCTGCTGAGGGTGCGGGCCCCCCATAGCCGGTGGCCGCGCCCCGCAAACGAGCGCAAGCAGTTGATGCCCTCGGGGTTGAGCACCTCCTGCTCCGCGGCGTTGATCCCTGTCTCGAAGCCGATGGCAGTGCGCACCACCTCGTTGGCTGGCGCCTTGAAGACCGCGCGCTCCACATCGTTGCGGGCAAAGATGCCGGCGACGAAGCCGGACGGCGGCAGGTTCAGCGACTGGTCCGAGGCCGGGTCCTTGACCGTCACCCAGGGGTAGTAGAGCGCTGCGCGGCTGCTGTCCAGCCCTGATCTGAATACTCGCACGTCGGCGACGCTCAGGCCCCCGGGCGGGTCGAGCAGGGCGATGCGGTAGCGCATCTGCTCGGCGTGGGTGATCAGCAGCTTGTTGATGGCGGCGGGATCGGTGGCGCCGGGGGCGGCGACGATGGCAATGTCGTCGATGGTCTCGAACTGCTTGAGCCCCGTGGCCTGGGCGGGCGCCGGGTCGGGCTGCCCCTCGTAGTCGCCAGCGGCGGGCAGCACGCCGTCGTTGCCGCCGGTCAGACGGACCGTGGCCTGCAGGCCGCGTTCAAGCTTGCGGCCCAGGGCGGCCAGATCGTTCCGGCCGGCTGCTTCGCGTTCTGCGCGGGTGATCTTCAGGTTCAGGCCCTCAGGCAGCACGGCCAATGCCTGCAGCAGGTCAATGCCATGGTCGAGGACATCGATGCCTGCCGAGCTGCCGTTGAGCAGCACGATGGGAGCCTCACGATCCATGCCGAACAGTTCAAAGACGCCGTCCGGCCGCAGGGGAAGCCCCTGCCAGGCGCCAAGCACGCGGCCCCCCGCGGTCAGCGCTTCGACGTCCAGCGTGAGAGCGCAAATGGCGCTGGCACCTTCTACCGATAGATCGGCCCCGCTGCCGCTGAAACGCCAGCTTCCGTCGTCCCCCTGGGCAGCGATGTACACCGGCAGGTCTGCGAAACGACGCACCGTCCTAGGCCGTCCTGCCGCTGACACCCACACCACATCGCCAGCGCCGAGTCCGGCCAGCGTCGGTATCAGGTTGGGACCGAGCCTGACGGTGAAGCGGACCTGCAGATTGCCCATTGCGCCGGGATGGCGTGCGACGACGCGGAACACATGCGGTGCAGTGCCGGCCGAGGCGCGGCCATGGCCGTCGTCATGGGCTGAACCGAGGCCCGGCGCCGTGGAAAGCGCACGGAACACGCGGCTGACGTACAGCCGCTTGCCGCCCTCGCCGAAGAAGCTGCGCGCGGCATTCCAGAGATAGTTCACACGCCGCGTCGCATCGCCTGAACCAAAGGCGAGCTGGCCGCCATCGCCATACAGGCGCTCATATTCAGCCAGGCTGGCGATGATGACCGGCGCGCCGGACACAGGACCAAAGCGGCACGGGCCGATGAAACCCGCGCTGGAAGTGCCCACGCCTTCGATGACCCTGGGCCGGAGGGGCAGCTCTTCGACATAGACACCGGGCGCTAGGTAGTCGGGCATGGCAGCCTCCGGCGTCTACGGGTGGGGCGTCAGGGTCGCACACCCGGCGGCTGCATGGCCATGCCGGCCGAGCGGCGCGCGAGATATACCTCCAGCGCCAGCAATTCGGCGCTGTCCCAGTCCCACATCGTCGCGCGCACGCCGCTGAGGCAACCCCGCAGGCGGCGTTGCAGGCTGCCCAGCGACTGCCACTCGAGCCGGAACACCGGGTAGTCGTCGACATGGCCCTGCGGGATCATGCTGCCGCCCAGGCGCTGCCCCGCGCGCTCGTCATGGCATTGGGCGCAGGACAGGTTGAGGGCGCCGATGCGGCTCATGTAGAGGCGCTGGCCTTGGCTCGCCGCCTGGTCCAGCTCCGCGCCTTGCGGCGGCTTGAGCGGCAGGCCGCGCGACTGCTGGGCCACCAGCGCGGCCAGCGCCAGCAGGGGCTCGGCCTCGCGCTGCCAGGCGGGCTGCTGCTGGTGGCGCACGCGGCAGCGCTGGATGCGCCCGGGCAGGTCGACCAGCCCCTGGTCCCAGGCCGGGTAGCGAGTGGCGGCGCCGCGCAACTTGTCGGGCTCGCCATGGCAACTGGCACAGGACTTGGAGCCTTGTGCCCACAACTCGCGGCCCAGCGCCAGCGCGAGCTGGGCAGGGTGCTGGGCATCGTCTGCCTGCAGCGTGCGCAGGGCCGAGCTCATCGTGTCGCGGCCGGAGCGACGCTCATCGGCCCCGGCCGCGAGCGCGACGAAAACCAGCGGCAGCAGCAGCGCGGCTTTCATGCAACGGCCAAAGGGCGCGTCTCGCGGTGCTCGAAGTCCCGGTCGCCGCGCCAGACGAATGTCAGCTCGCCGGACTTGCTGGCCCGCACCCAGAAGGCCAGATACGGATTGGCCGAGATGGCCGCGAACAGGTCGGCGGCGAAGACCAGCTCACCGTCGAGGCGGCATTCAAAGCGCCGGACGATGTCGCGCGGCAGGCGGGCGCCTTCGTCGCTGGTCCGGTAGCCGGTCTCCATGGCATGCGCCACCGTCGCGCGCACCTCGAAAGGCTCGCCAGCCTTGACCGCGGCAGGAAGCGTGATGACAGCGCGCGTGGTCATCCGGGTTCCACGCAGGCGGCCAGCGTCACGATGACATCCATGCCCGTCTGCCAGCAGCGCCCGTCGGCCGCCTTGGCCACGGCGACGATGCGCTGGCTGCGCGCCAGGCGCATGCGGGTGCCGAACTCCGGCTTGCCGCTGTTGGCGCCCAGGCTGATCTGCACGACCTGCGGCTCAGGATTCAGCGGCGTGAACAAGGCCAGACCCGTGACGGGCTCGTTGGCAACGACGCGCACCGGCACCGCATTGCCGTTCTCCACCAGTTCGGCAATCTCGATCTTCAACGCCCCCGCCACGGGGTCGCGGCCCGCCCAGGCACGGATGGCTGCTTGCATCGCCTCGTCGCTGGCCTGCGCCTGCGGCAGCAGCGCCAGCGCCGCGGTGGTCATGACGAACTCGCGCCGCTTCATGGCCTGGCCAGCGTCCCGAGGTAGGCCACGATGTCGTCGAGCTGCTGCTCGGTCAGCGCCGGCTTGCCCTGCCAGGCGGGCGCCACATCGCGCAGCCCCTCGGTCGACCTGAAAGGCGGCATCACGGTGGCGGGGTTGAAGCGCCGCATGTCGGCAATGCGGTCGCGCATGCCTTGGGCATCCAGCCGCGCCGCGCTGGCCTCCAGCGGCGGCGCCAGATTGCCCTGGTTGGCGTCGCCCGCGCCGTGCAGCGCATGGCAGAGCAGGCACAGGCTCTGCGTGCGGTCGGCCACCAGCGCGCGGCCGCGCTGCACGTCACCGGGCCCGGCCTGCGCAGCGGCCGTCACGAGCAGCAGGGCCAACAGGGCGTGCATCAGAAGCTGCGAACGCTCTCCGCGCGGCCGAACAGACCGTCGCGGGTTCGCCAATCAAGGCGCAAAGCGCAACCGCAGCTGCGGCTACGGCGAGCATTTGCAACGCCGAGTGGCGGCGCTGCGGCGGGATGAGCGGGCGTGAGGGCGGCGTTCACAGCTTCTCAGACCAGGGACTGGTTCTTCAGCGGCAGGTCGCGCACCCGCTTGCCCGTCGCCGCAAAGATCGCGTTCAGCACCGCCGGCGCGGCGACCGCGATCGTCGGCTCGCCCACCCCGCCCCAGAATCCGCCCGAAGGCATGCAGATGGTCTCGACGGCCGGCATGTGCTCCATCCGCATGACCGGGTAGGTGTCGAAGTTCTGCTGCTCCACGCGCCCGTCCTTGACCGTGATCTCGCCGAACAGCGCCGCCGACAAGCCGTAGACGAAGCTGCCCTCGACCTGCGCGGCGATCTGCTGCGGGTTGACGGCGTGGCCGGGGTCGGTGGCGGCGACGATGCGGTGGATCTTGAGCTCACCCTTCTTGCTGACCGACACCTCGGCGCAGGCCGCGACATAGCTGCCGAAGCCCATGATCTGCGCCAGGCCCAGTGCACGGCCCTTGGCCCGCGGCCTGCCCCAACCGGCCTTGGCCGCCACCGCGTTCAGCACGGCCAGATGCTTGGGCGAACTGGCCAGCAACTCGCGCCGCAACTCCAGCGGGTCGCGCTTAGCGGCATGCGCCACTTCGTCGAGGAAGCACTCCAGGTAGACCGCGTTCTGGTTGAGGTTGACGCCGCGCCAGAAGCCCGGCGGTACCGTCGGGTTGCGCATCGCATGGTCGATGAGCAGATGGGGCACCGCGTAGCCCAGCGCACCTTCCGCGCCGCCGGCGCTCAGGCCCTGGAAGACCACCGGGTCTTTGCCGTCCTTGATGTTCTGCGGAAAGATGCCCGCCAGGATGCTCTGGCCCGAGATGCGCATGTGCAGGGCCGTCAGCTTGCCCGCGTCGTCCAGCCCGGCCGTCAGCTTGCACTGCGTGACCGGGTGGAAGCGACCATGCAGCATGTCCTCCTCGCGGCTCCAGATCAGCTTGACCGGCGTGCCGGGCAGCTCCTTGGCGATGGCCACGGCCTGGCGCACCCAGTCGTGCACGGCGCCGCGCCGGCCGAAGCCGCCGCCCAGATGCAGCTTGTAGACCTCGCAGGCCGAGGGCGGCAGGCCCGAGGCCTCGGCGGTGGCGGCCAGCGCCGCCTCGCCGTTCTGCGTCGGTGTCCAGACCTCGCAGCGCTCCGACGTCCACTTGGCAGTCGCGTTCATGACCTCCATGCAGGCGTGGTTCTGATGCGGGTAGCTGTAGACCGCCTCGACCTTGCGTGCCGCAGCGGACAGCGCGGCCTTGACATCGCCCTGGCTGCTGCCGACGGCGGCCTCGGGGGCGTCCAGGCCGGCCTTCAGGACGGCGGCGGTGTCGGCGCTGTTCTGCGTGACGTTGGGGCCCTCGTCCCAGACGATGGGCAGCACGTCCAGCGCAGTCTTGGCCCGCCACCAGGTGTCGGCCACAACGGCAACCGCAGAGTCGCTGACCCGCACAATCTTCTTGACGCCGGGCCGGCCCTCGATGGCCGCTGCGTCATAACTCTTCAACTTGCCGCCGAACACCGGGCAGTCCTTGATGGCCGCGTTCAGCATGCCGGGCAGTTGCAGGTCCATGCCGTAGACGAGCGAGCCGTCCAGCTTGGCCCTGGTGTCCAGGCGCTTCATGGGGCGGCCGGCCAGCTTCCAGTCCTTGGCCTCCTTCAGCTGGATGTCGGCAGGCGCGGCCAGCTTGGCGGCCTCGGCGGCGAGCTGGCCGTAGCTGAGCTTCTTGCCCGCGTGGGTGACCCACCCTGAGCTTGTGGCGCACTCCACGACGGCCACATTCCACTGGTTGGCCGCCGCCTGGATCAGCAGCGCGCGCGCCAGTGCACCGCCCTTGCGCACGTACTCGTGCGACTCGCGCACGCCACGACTGCCGCCAGTGCTCATGCTGCCCCAGGCGCGGTTGCGCGCCAGGTTCTGGCCGGGCGTCGGGTACTCGGTCTTGACCTTGCTCCAGTCGCATTCCAGCTCCTCGGCGACGAGCTGGGCCAGGCCGGTCAGCGTGCCCTGACCCATCTCGGACCGCGCAATGCGGATGACGACGCTCTCGTCCGGCAGGATCTGCACCCAGGCGTTCAGCTCCGGCGTGACGGTCGGCGCGGAGGGCTGGGCAAGACCTGGCACATGGAAACCCACCATCAGGCCGCCGGCAGCGGCAGTCGTCGCGCTGAGGAAGCCGCGTCGATCCAGAACGGCGCTCATGCCTGGCCCCCTTCGATGACGATGGGGATCTGCCTGCGCTGCACCTGACCGGCGGCCAGGTGGATGGCCGCACGCACGCGGTTGTAGGTGCCACAGCGGCAGATGTTGGTCATTGCCGCGTCGATGTCGGCATCGGTCGGCTTGGGCTTGGCCTTCAGCAACGCGGCGGCGGCCATCAGCATGCCGCTCTGGCAAAAGCCGCACTGCGGCACGTCCAGCATGTCCCAGGCCTTCTGCAGCGGGTGCGAGGCATTAGGCGCCAGGCCCTCGATGGTGGTGACTTTCTGCGCCGCCGTCAGCGCCGAAGCCGGCATCACGCAACTGCGCACCGG
Source organism: Roseateles sp. (assembly GCF_052436255.1). Classification (GTDB taxonomy): domain Bacteria; phylum Pseudomonadota; class Gammaproteobacteria; order Burkholderiales; family Burkholderiaceae_C; genus Pelomonas. Next base: position 48,245 of record NZ_JBQVNP010000018.1, read on the forward strand.
CGCGCCGTCAATGTGCACCGTGCAGGCGCCGCACTGGGCCACACCGCAGCCGTACTTGGTGCCCGTCAGGCTCAGCTGCTCGCGCAGCACCCAGAGCAGCGGCGTATCGCCTTCCGCCTCGTACTGCATCCGCTTGCCATTGACCGTCAATTCCGCCATGCCGCTGCTCCTGTACGCCACTCTTGGCCGCGGCAGCCTAGCAGGGTCGGCGCCGCGCTGTCATCCGGTCGGCAATCCGACCCAGCGCCGCGCTCGGTTGAAGCGCTGGCGGGCCCTCGCTAGCGCCGCGTCGACACCCCCTTCGCGACCGCCGCCCACAGCACCAGCTTGAAGCTCTGCAGCCCGTGCGGCAGGTGGTCGTCCTGCGCGACGGCGCTGCCCGGCGCGGCCTGTTCCTGGCGCCAGACGTCGCGCTTGTCTTCGCCGACGAAGAGGGCCTGTTGACGCTCTTCTACCGGGCCGAGGTGGACCGTGTGCACGCCCATGTGGCGTTGTACTTTGGGCCCGTGTGGCCACAGTCGCGACGCGACGCGCAGGCGCGGGGAAAAAGAAACCCCGGCACGAGGCCGGGGCTGAAAACCGCCTTCCGCTGTCACGGTTGGCGCCTGCTCAGGGAGGAACAGCAGGGGGCCGAAGCCCGGGGCCAATGTAGACCGCGCGCTGACGCCGGTTTGTAGGACAACCGGCTGATCATGCCGATTGCGCCGTTGCGCAGCATCGCGCCCGCAGCAGGCCCGTACTCGTGAGAAATGGCATGAACGCGATGTGACCCATGTATCGGTCTGTGAGATGAGGCCTCCGGGCGGCGATGCCTCCATAGACTGCGCCGCTTGCCAATGGACGCCGAGGATGCAGCCGATGTTCCACGTTTCTCAGACGACGCCACGGGCGTCGATGCCGAACAAGTTCGCAAACCCGGCGCTCGCCTTGAACAGCGGTTTCGGTGCGCTGGACGGCGAAGCGCGGGACCTCGTTGAGCGGCGTTACGGCGACCGCGGCCTCCTGACCTCGCGCGAGCGGTACAGCAGCCGTAGCGAGGACGGCGACATCGTCTGCACCGCACGCGACGGGGACGCGATCGTCGGCACGCTGTCCGTGCGTTTCGACGGCGCGGGCGGCCTGCATGCCGACCTGCTGTTCAGCGCCGAGCTGAACGAATGGCGGGCCGAGGGCGTCAAGCTTTGCGAGTTCGGCGGCCTGGCGGTGGACAAGCATTCACACGAACCCAAGCGCGTGCTGGCGCAGATCTTCCACCTGGGCTATCTGCACGCCCACCGGCGCGCTGGCTGCGAACGCCTGGTCGTCGAGGTCAACCCGCGCCACGTGCCCTTCTACCGCCGTTGCCTGGGTCTCGTGCCCTGCACCAAAGCCCGGCACAACCCGCGGGTGGAGGCACCCGCCGTGCTGATGAGCATTGCCTTTGCCGACATCCGCGAGCAGATCGCGCTCTGGGGCGGTCTGCCGGATCGTCTGGCCTCGGCGCGCAGCCTCTACCCCTTGGCCTGGGACGAGGCGACCGAGGCCACGATGCTGGCCAGCCTGCCGTAGTGGGTCATCTGGATCAGCCGTGGAAGCGGCGCACGTCAAAGCTGGTGTCCTCCCAATCCGTCCAGCCTGAGCGGCTGTCATCGGCGCCGGCCGGAAACGCCTGTTCATCGCCGTCGTGAGCAGCCGCAGCATGGGCCACCGTCAGGCGGCGGATGGCATCGCGCAATTGCTGAACCGAGGCCTGGGCCAAGCTGGCGAACTGAACGCGCCGGGCCGGCTTTGATGTCGATGGGGCGAGCTTCACAGCACCGTCCGGCGAAAGTCCAGCTCCGTGCCTTCCCACGCCTGCTCATCGGCCTCAGGCAGCGTCACGCCATTCCGGGCGACTTCCAGCTCCCATTCGCGCAGTTGCCTGATGGTGAAGCGCAGCGCCGCAGCGCTTGCCCATCGTGCGTCATCGGCGCTGGGTGTGTCGGATTGAGATTGCATCGGGGCTCCTGTATCGATGGAGCCAGTCTCGGAGCCCGGCAGCGCCGCGGGAATCGCCCTTAAGTGGGGTTGGCGGGGGATGGCCGGGTAGATATCCCCCGCCGTCTCCCTCTTAAGGGGGATGGACGCCGGCCGATGCGGCGTGCAGCCCCGCGCCGGTTTGCCATGAAAAAAGCGCCCAGGTCCTTGAGGACGCTGGGCGCTGTGATCCGATGGTGGCCTGCCCGGAGGGACTCGAACCCCCGACCTGCTGCTTAGAAGGCAGCTGCTCTATCCAGTTGAGCTACGGGCAGACGATGCGGATTAGATCAGCACGTTGATGATGGCGTTGCCGATGCCCATCAGCGCGGCGCCCGAGATCAGGCCGGCGCAGATCGGCTCCATGCCTTCCACCCAGACGCGGTGGCCCTGGGTGCCCGGCGTCTTGTGCTTGCGCTTCATAGCGAAGAAGAGCACCGCGCCGACGAACATGGCCAGTACCGCCTCGGGCGGCAGCACCACGCCCAGGCCGGTGGCAACGGCCGAGAGCTGGAAGCGGCCCTTGGTCTTGATACGCGCCACTTCCATCGCCACGGCGGCCAGGGCGGCCACGGCCATGGAGATCAGCGCCGACGTCGGCAGGCCCTTCAGGCCCTTGGCGATGATGTCGGCCACGCCCTTCCACTGCAGGGCCGCCGGCATGGCGAACTGGTCGGACACCAGCGTCGTCACGCTGCGCACGCCGTTGGCGTCGGGCGTCAGGAACAGCAGGAAGAACAGCGGCACGCAGAAAACCACACCGGCCAGGTTGCCAATGATGTGGCCGATGGCCTGGTGCCGCGGCTTGCCGCCGAGCATGTAGCCCGGCTTGATGTCGGACAGCAGATTGGCCGCGTTGGAGGCGATCTCGGCCGTCATGCCGGCAGGCAGCAGGTTGGAGCCGGGGTTGGTGCGGTCGAGCGCGCCCATCGTGAACTGCGTGATCTTCGACAGCGCCCCCGTCGGCGTCCACGAGGTCAGCGCCATCGAGTTGGTGCAGATGATGGTCAGCACGAAGATCAGCGGCAATGACACCAGGGCCAGCCAGAAGGGCACGTTGAAGAAGACGTGGGTGACATAACTGCCCAGCAAGCTGAAGATCGGCACGCCGACGTAGCTGATCCACAGCGGCACCTCGATGTCCTTGAGCGGGTCGCCGTTGCTGCCGGCGTTGACCACCGGCGCCACCTTGCGTTTGAAGATGCTCTTGAAGATCTCCGGCTTGGCCAGCAGGCCGACCAGCGCGCCGACGACCATCATCGTCACGCCCCACCACAGCGACCACTGGTTGACGATCTCGGCGCGGTTCAGCGGGATCAGCGTGCCATCGGCGGCCAGGCGCGGCGCGATGTCGCCGGCCTGGATCATCAGCGGCGCCAGCACGACGAAGTTGATGAAGGAGCCGAGGAAGCAGCTCGTTGCCACCGCAATGCCCATCAGGCCCCCCACGCCCAGCATGGCGGCGTCCAGCGTCAGGCGCAGGCCGAGCTGGCGGATGTCCGTGCCCATGATGGTCGGAATCAGCGCGGTCGTCTTGCCGGCCCAGGCGTAGTAGTAGTGATCCAGGCGGTCATGCAGGTACCAGGGTTCGGTCAGGCCGGCCCACTTGTCCAGCATCAGGAGTTTGAACTGCACCAGCTTCATCCAGCCGTCGCTGACGATGGCTTGGTAGAGTGCCGTGAAGCCAGCCACCACACCCAGCAGCTTGGCCTTGAACATGCCCTCGCCACCGGCGCCGTGGTACAGCGAATCCAGCACCACACCGCAAGCACGGCCCTCCGGGAAAGGGGCCTGGTCTTCGTTGATGAAGCGGCGCTTGAGCGGGAAGGCCAGCAACACGCCGATCATCGCGACGACGAAGATCCACACCATCAACTGCCACCACGCCGGGATGACGCCGGTGATCAGCATGTAGGCCGCCAGGCTGGAGAACAAGGGCGTGATGACATAGCCGGCCGCCGTGGCGACGGACTGGGTGCAGTTGTTCTCCAGGATGGTGTAGTCCTGCGCGAAGCCGCTGGCATGCAGTGCGCGGAACAATGCGAAGGCGAGGATGACCGAGGTCAGCCCCACGCCAATGGCGATGCCGGTCTTGGCACCGATGTAAAGGCCGGTGGCTGAGAGGATGCCGCCGAGCAGGAAGCCGGTCAGACCCGAGCGCAGAGTCAACTGGGCCATGTCGCCGCGGAAGACGTTCTTGAACCACCACTCGTCCTTTTGGGCGCGTGTCCAGGTGGCGATTTGCTCGTCGGTCAGGTGTTGGAGTGCCATGGAATCTCGGGCGGCGCTTGTGGCCCCGCCAGGGTTGAAGCAAAGCCGGGCATTGTCCTGGCCGACCGCTTGGTCGGACTTCGGGGGATGCCCTTGGACGAAGCCCCGGGATGCGGGGGCCTCAAAAAAACAAACCCGCCGCTGGCACAAGGCCAACGGCGGGTTGCTGAAAAGGTTTGGTCGGGGCGGCGGGATTCGAACTCGCGACCCTCTGCTCCCAAAGCAGATGCGCTACCAGGCTGCGCTACGCCCCGAACAAGCTGCGCATTCTAGCTGACAGGAATGAAGCGCCCGGTTCCGCTGATCAAGGCGGCGCGAATCGGCTCACCCGGCTGCAGGTTCTGCACGGCCGCGACATAGCTGCGCATCTGTTCCAGATAGGCCGGCTCGCGCTCCGGGGTGGCGCCGAGCTTGTAGTCCAGCACCCACCACTGGCCGTCGTCGAGCTGCACCAGCCGGTCGATGCGCTGATCCTCGCCGCCTGTGCCGACGGCGACCTCGTTGCCCGCCCAGCGCAGCCGTGCCGGGTCGAAGAAGGGGCGGCAGCCGGGGCTGGCGAGAATCGCCTGGGCCGCCTGCGCAAGCTGCTCACGCGCCTTCACGTCCAGGCCGAAGGCCTGCGACGCCGAGGCCATCAGCACGGACAGCGGCTGGGTCTGGCCTGGTGCCGAGGCCCACTCCAGCACGCGGTGCAGGGCCTCGCCGACCCGCGCCTGGCGATCGTCGCGGGC
>NZ_JBQVNP010000019.1:0-51459 GCF_052436255.1 Roseateles sp.
AGCTCCGACGTCCGCGCCGCTGAGCTTGCGCCCTGGATGCAGCACTACAACTTCCATCGCCCTCACTCTGCCACCGGCCACAAACCTCCCGCCTCACGGCTGGGGTTTGAGGTGAACAACGTCCTGAGAAACTACAGCTAGATGCCGTTCAATAGACCTCGGGCACGACGATGTGGCCCGGCACCGGGTTGCGCAGGTAGTCCTCGCGGCGCTCGCGCGCGGGCAACTCGATATCGGCATGTGGCACCTCCTGGTAGGGCATCTGGCCCAGCAGGTGGTGGATGCAGTTCAGCCGCGCACGCTTCTTGTCGTCGGCCTTGACGACCCACCAGGGCGACTCAGGCGCGTGGGTGCGCTCCAGCATCACCTCCTTGGCCCGGGTGTATTCCTCCCAGCGGCGGCGCGACTCCAGGTCCATGGGGCTCAGCTTCCACTGCTTGAGCGGATCGTGGATGCGGCCCAGGAAACGCACGCGCTGTTCGTCGTCGCTGATCGAGAACCAGTACTTGATGAGCTGGATGCCCGAGCGCTGCAGCATGCGTTCGAACTCCGGCGCGGAGCGGAAGAACTCCTCGTACTGCTCGTCGGTACAGAAGCCCATGACCCGCTCGACGCCGGCGCGGTTGTACCAACTGCGGTCGAACAGCACGATCTCGCCGGCCGCCGGCAGGTGCGACACATAGCGCTGGAAGTACCACTGCGTGCGCTCGCGGTTGTTGGGCGCCGGCAGCGCTGCCACGCGGCAGACGCGCGGGTTCAGCCGCTGCGTGATGCGCTTGATGACACCTCCCTTGCCCGCCGCGTCGCGGCCCTCGAACAGGATGACGACCTTGTGGCCGCCGTGCACCACCCAGTCCTGCAGCTTGACCAGCTCGCTCTGCAGCCGGAACAGCTCGCGGAAATAGCGCTTGCGCTCGGCCGACGCGGCGTCGCTCGGCACGGCGCCGGGCTCGCGGTCCTCGAGCTCAAGCTCCAGCTCCTCGTCGAAATCGTCCTGCAGGTCCCGGTGAATGCGCTTCACCAGGTCGTCTTCGATGTGGCTCACAAAGGCTCCCGGCCGCGATGGCGGCTGAACCGACGATGCTGACGCGCCGATGTGGCGGGAGCGTGACAGCCTGCCTGGGCGACACTCAGCAGGCGGAAGGACGTCAGGCTTTGCACTGAACGCGCCCGCGCCTCGGGGAGGGGAGAACTCACTGTGAATCAGATTGCCAAACTGATGGTGTTCCAGGCACTGGCGCTCGCCACGGCTGGCGCGCTGGCCGCGGCCGCTGCACCACCATCCCAGCCGACACCCTGGGCCGCCGCCGCCTTTGGCGCGATGCGCGATGCCGATACCCTGCCGGCCGACGCAGGTGACCAGCCTGCACCGACGACCTTGGTGTGGCGGCTGCAAAGTCGGGAGGCCGGCGTGGCGTTCGAAAGCCAGGTGCAATCCATGACGCTGATGCCGGGCCGCGCACCCGGCGGCACGACGTCGCGCCATGTCCATAGCGATGCGACCGGGCCGCTGTGGTGCTTCGAGACGACGGGCACCCGCTTCGGCGACGGCAGTTGGGGCTTCTCGGGCCGGCTCCTCGATGCGCGGTGCCAGTCGCTGCTCGCCGAGCCGCGTCACGTCATCGCGGACGGCACGTCGCACGGCTTCCACGGCCGACTGGCTAATGGCAAGGCCATCGCCATCGAACTGCTGGCGCGTCGCTTTGCGCTGCCACCCAACTTCATCTGGATCGACGTTGGCATTGATCAGACCCCGAATGCCACCGCGCCGGCCGGGCTGCGGCTACTGGGGCCGCTCGGCGAGCGCTTGCGGGTTGAATCCGGGCCAGCCCCTGCCGACATGCGCCAGGCACTGACTGTCGAACTGGTGACGACGGCCGAGGGCGGCGACCATGCGCGCATCAAGGTCCGCCTGCTGCTCGGTGAGCCCGCGCGGCTGCTGGCCGAACCGCAGGTCGTCACGCGCTGGGGCGAACCGGCCCGGCTCGCTTGGGCGGATCCGGCCACTGGCCGGCGCGTCGAGTTGAGGTTGACACCCCATCGCAGCGCGTCCAGCGCCCGCGGGGATGGTCAGCGGAGCCGCTAAAGTCCCGCCCTCCCGAACCCTCCTGTCGCCGCCATGAGCCTTGCCGATGTGCGCGCGGCGCTGAACGCCGAGCTGTCGGCCACGCCCGAGTACTACGACTTCAAGGTCTTGCGCATCGAGCGCGACGGCGCGCTGTGGCGCGTGACGCTGGAGCCCGGCTATGTGTTCGCCGAGGGCCAGCGGCCCGGTGCGGCGTCGGCGCAGGCGCTGCTGGATGACAGCCTCGACGGTGCCAGTGCCTGGTGGGGCGCGCCGAGCAAAGGCGGCGCCAGCGTGCTGGCCATCGTCGCCGAGGACGACCAGCTCGTGTTGCAGAACGCCAGCAGCGCGCCGCCGCCGCCCGGCGGGCTGATCCGCCTGTATCCGACGCGCTTCCTGAATGCCGTGGCCGACGCCTGGTGGGACACGCCCTGGGCCGAGCGCGCGCTGGGCTGCCTGCCCGACCTCGGCCTGCCGCAGCGCGTCGACACGGGCCCGGCGCTGACGGGCGCGCCCTTCCGCTGGCTGCGCGCGGCGCAGCGCGAGGCGCTCGCCCTCGTCGGCCACAGCAGCGCCTTCCTGTGGGGGCCGCCGGGGACCGGCAAGACGACGACGCTCGGCGTGCTGCTGGCCGAGTACCTGGACACGCGGCCCGACGCCCGCGTGCTGCTGCTGTCGACGACCAACCATGCGGTGGACCTGGCGACGCTGGCCGTCGACAAGGCCTTGCAGAAGGGCCGGCGCGAGCACTGCCGGCCGCTCGTGCAGCGCCTGGGCACTCGCTTCGACGCTGCCGCCTATGCTGGGCGCGAGCACCTGATCCCGACCGAAGACACGGACCTGATCGCGCGGCTGGCGCGGGCCGAAAGCCAGCGGCCTTCCGCACGCGACGCCACCGCACTGAAGGCCTGGGCCGACCGCGTGGCGGCGCTGCGCGACGAGCTGCGCGGCGCCTCGCTGAAGGTGCTCCGGCGTTGCCGTCTGGCCGCGATGACGACGACGCGCGCCGCCTTCACGCTGAAGTCGCTGCGCGAGCTGACGGCCGACGACGAGCCGCCCTTCGACCTGGTCGTGTTCGACGAGGCCAGCCAGGTCAGCCTCGCGCATGCGCTGGCGCTGATGCCGCTGGGCCGTGCGCGCCTGTTCGCGGGTGACCCGCAGCAGCTCTGGCCGGTGCTGCGCAGCGAGGATCGGCTGGCGCGGCGCTGGCTGGGCCGCTCGGCGTTTGCCGAGATGCCGCGCCTGGGGGCGTCGGTGGCGTTGCTGGACGAGCAGTCACGCATGGCGGCGCCGATTGGCGACCTCGTCAGCCAGCTGTTCTACGACGGGGTGCTGCGCGTGGCTGCAGACACGTCGGCGGACTGGCAGGCCGCACGGCGCCGCACGCTGGGCGACATCGGCCCCGCCGAACACGTCCACCTGCATCGCGTCCGGCGCGACGGCGGCTGGTCGGCGCGGGAGCGCGGGCCGGTGCGGCGCGAGTCGGCCGAGGCCATCGCTGAACTGATCGCCAACGCCCTGGCCAGCAGCGCCTGGCGCCCTGACGAGCTGATCGTGCTGACCCCGTTCCGCGCCCAGCGGGCGCTGATCCGGCAAGCCCTGCGTGCGCGGGGCCTGCCCGAATCGTTGCGGGTCAGCACCGTGCACCGCGCCCAGGGCAGCGAGGCGCCGGTCGTGCTGTTCGACCCGGCCGATGGCGCCCAGCCCTTCCTGCATGGCGAGGCCGCGCAGCGCCTGCTCAACGTCGCGCTGAGCCGCGCCCAGGCCAAGCTGGTGGTGTTCGTGTCAGCCGCCGATGCGGCGAGCCCATTCCTGGCGCCGCTGGTTCAGAAACTGCGGCTGGCCGCCGACGACCGCGCCGCCCAGCCCCTGATCGAGCTGGCGCGCGAGTCGGGCTTTCCGGCCAATGCCGTCGGACGGCGCGTGACGGCGGGCCGGCTCAGCGGCGAGGTGGCGCGCGTCAGCGCCGATGGCAGCCAGTTCTGGCTGATCAATGCGAGCACCGGCGCGCAGCAGGTGTTCGACACCGAGTTCTGGCGCCAGCGTGCCAGGCGTGTTTAGACGGCAGCCGTGACGACGATCTCCACCTTCCACTCCGGCCTGGCGAGGCCGGCGATGACGGTGGCACGCGGCGGCGTGTGGCCGGTGGCGACCCAGGCGTCCCAGGCGGCGTTCATGCCGGGGAAGTCGGCGCGGTCGGCCAGGTAGATCTGCGCGCGCAGGATGCGGCTCTTGTCGGTGCCGGCGCGCGCCAGCAGCTTGTCGATGGCGGCCAGCACCTGGGCCGTCTGGCCGGTGATGTCGGCACTGGCGTCCTCGGGCACCTGGCCGGCAAGGTAGGCGACGCCGTTGTAGACGGCCATCTCGGACAGGCGGGCACCGATGTCGAAACGTTCGACCGTTGAGGAAAAGGGCGTGGAGGCGGTCATGCTTTCTTCCGGTTCTTGGCGGGTTTGGCGGGTTTGTGTGCGGGCGCGGCAGCCTTGGCGGACTTTTGCCCGAGCTTGCTCTCGGTGCCCGCCATCAGCTTCTTGATGTTGGCCTGGTGGCGCCAGACCAGCAGCAGACCCATGATGATCAGGGCCAGCGCGGTGGGGCCGGCTTCCCAAATGAGCAACTGATACATCGGCGCGAAGGCGGCCGACACGATGGCCGCCAGCGACGAATAGCGGCTGAACCAGGCAATGATGAGCCAGGTCGCCAGCGTTGCCACTCCCAAGATCGGGTTCAGGGCAAAGATGACACCGGCCGCCGTGGCCACGCCCTTGCCGCCCTTGAACTTGAAGAAGACAGGCCACAGGTGGCCGATGAAGGCGGCCAGCCCGACCAGCGCGGCCGTGCCCTCGCCCAGACCGAAGCGCGGCCCCCAGATCAGCACGGCCAGCACGGGCAGGTAGCCCTTGAGCGCGTCGAACATCAGCGTCAGGACGGCCGCGGCCTTGTTGCCCGAGCGCAGCACGTTGGTGGCGCCCGGGTTGCCCGAGCCATAAGAGCGCGGGTCCGACAGGCCCATGGCCCGGCTGATGATGACGGCGAAGGACAGCGAGCCGATCAGATAGCCGGCAAGGGCTGCAAGCAAGGGGAGGACGGTTTGCATGGGGCGGCATTGTCATGCAGCCACCGGTCGTTGCGCGCCGCCGGCCGTCAGTGCCGCCGGTCACGCCACCAGGCCACCAGCCGGTGCCAGCACTTGATCAGGAAGAGGATCAGGCGCCCGACCGGTTTGCGCAGGAAGGGCAGGTCCTGGGCCAGCAGCAGCAGGCCCATCGGCAACCATTCGATGCCGATGACGGGCATGAACCAGAAGGCCGAGGCGGCAATGCACAACAACCCCGCCGGGATGCGTACCCAGATCGCGCCGGGACTGCGCAGCCAAGCCAGGCCGCGCGCCAAGCGGCCGGGCAGCAGTTCCTGGAGCTGGGAGAACGCCAGGTCCAGCATCTCCTTGCCCGTCATGGTGCGGCTGTGTGTCGACATCGCGGCCAGTGTCGGCAGCGGCCGCTGCCCGGCCCATCAGGGGACGCGCGCCCCGCCGGTAGGACGGGGCCGCGTGGCCTCAGCGCCGGTCGCGCCCCACCACGCGGGGCAACACCGCCAGCACGGTCAGCGCCAGCAGGGTGCTGATCAGCGCGGTCGCCTCGCGGCCCAGTCCGCAGGCCACGCCGATGGCGGCCGTCATCCAGATGTTGGCGGCCGTCGTCAGGCCATGCACGTCTTCCTCGCTGCGGTGCTTGATGATCGCGCCCGCACCAAGAAAGCCGATGCCGGTGACGATGCCCTGGATGACGCGGCTCATGTCGGCCACAGCCATGCCGTCCAGCTCCGGCACCAGGACGAACAGCGCCGCGCCCATGGCCACCAGCATGTGGGTGCGAATACCCGCGGCCTTGCCCTTGTTCTCGCGCTCATAGCCGAGCACGCCACCCAGCAGCGCCGCCAGCAACAGCCGGGTGAGGATGCGCGTGAGCTGTTCCGCATCGGGCGCGTCGGAGAACTCGGACTGCAGGGTCGTCAGGATGGTGTTCCACATGGGCGGGCTCCTCGGCAATAGGCGTGCCTGCGCCCCGGGTTCAGTTGGCGCAGCTGACCGGCCGCGCGCCCAGCAGCTGTGTCAACAGCTGCGGCTCGATGCCGACGAGGTAGCCGCGCCGGCCGCCGTTGATGCAGATCTTCGGCAGCGCCAGGATGCTGGCCTCGACGAACACCGGCATCGACTTGCGCACACCGAAGGGCGAGGTGCCGCCGACCTGGTAGCCGCTGTGGCGTTGCGCCACGTCCGGCTTGCAGGGTTCGACCTTCTTGCACGGGATCTGCCGCGCCAGCTCCTTCAGGCTGACCGTCTTGTCACCATGCATCAGCACGATCAGCGGCTCGGCCTTCTCGTCCTGCATGACCAGGGTCTTGACGACCGCATGTTCCTCCACGCCAAGCTGCCTGGATGACTCAGCCGTACCGCCGTGCTCGACATAGTCGTAGACATGCTCGGTGAACGCGACGCCGGCGCGCTTCAGGGCCTGGGTCGCAGGGGTTTCGCTGACATGCGTGCTCTTCTTGCTCATCTGCTGGGATTGATTCTGTTGCGCGGCAAGTAATTATCGTTTTACAGTAACTTCTTTCAAACCAGCCGTCGCCATGCCCGACTCATTCTCCGCCGAAGGCCTGCGCCGCATCCGCCGCCTGGCCTGGGTCGTGCGGTTGCTCTGCCTGTTCGGCGTCGTCGTCATCGGCGCCCTGCCCTTCATCTTCTGGGCCGACCCGATGTGGGTGGCCGAGGTGGCCGCGCGCACATGGAACCTCGACCGGATGCAGCTCGACATCGGCGCGCGGCTGGGCGGGCTGGCGGCGTCGCTGCTACCGACGTCGGCCAGCGTGTTCGCGCTGTGGCAGATGTGGTCGCTGTTCGGCTGCTTCGCCCACGGCGAGCTGCTGGCGCGGCGCCCGGCCTTGCACTTGCGCCGCCTCGGCGTGGGCCTGTGCGCGCTGGCGGCGGCCCAGCCGCTGGGCCACACCTTCGCCATCCTGGCGTTGACCCTGGGCAACCCCCATGGCGAGCGCCGGATCGCGTTCAGCCTGTCGTCGGACCACTACCTCGTCCTGCTCTTCGGCCTGCTGCTGCTGGCCCTCGCCCAAGTGCTGCACGAAGCTGCCAGAGTGGCAGACGAGAACGCTGAATTCGTCTGATGCCCATCGTCGTCACCCTCGACGTCATGCTCGCGCGCCGCAAGATGCGTTCGCGCGAGCTGGCCGAGCGCGTGGGCATCACGGAGGCCAACCTGTCGCTGCTGAAAAGCGGCAAGGTGCGCGGCGTGCGCTTCGACACCTTGTCGCGTATCTGTGAAGTCATGCAATGCCAACCCGGCGACCTGCTCGCCTGGGAGCCCGGCCCCGAACCCCCCGACGAAACCTGAGCCCATGCGCCTACTCATCCTTTACTTGACATCCTTGACGTGCGCCGTCTTGGCCGCCTCCGCCGCCCGCGCCGACACTGCCATGCTGCCCACCGTGACTACCGAGCTCAAGCGCGACGCCGGCGCCATGCCCTATGGCCACATCAATGAAGTGCTGACGCGGCTGAAACAGCACGGCGAGGGCCTGTTCCGCATGGACTTCCACGTCGACAAGGGCAACACCAAGGTGCCGCTGCCCGGCATCCGCATGGTGGTGCGCAGCGACGACGCCGACTACCCGATCAAGATCGCCGACGACGGCGCGTTCAAACTGCCGCTGCTGCCGCTGCCCGAGGCCAAGACCGCAGACCTCGCGACCAACGTGCCCAAGGGCCAGCTCGCCTTGCGCGGCACGCCGGAGCTGACGACGCAGCCCGAGCAACTCGACCTGGCCACGGTGCGCCGGATCATGCGCGTCGCCCGCACGCTGCGCGAAGAGCTGTTGCCCTTCTACCTGCGCTGGCTGTTCCCGCGCATGCAAGGCGTACGCATCTGCAGCGACACCCCCACCTGGGAGCTGGAGTGGCGCGAGAACGGCCAGTTGATGGGTCTGCCGCTGCCGGCGGCCAACGAGCGCGAACCAACCACGAAAAAGGGCGACCCCAGCCGGCCCTGCACGTTGCTGACGGGGCAGGAGAACTGGCCCGAAACCGCCCGGTTGCTGCCCCCCGCCGCCACCAAGCTGAGCATCAAGTTCTAGCGCATGGACCACCGCTGGGTTGCTCGCAGCCTGGTCGTCGGGCTGCATCTGGCGCTGCTGGCGGCGCTGTGGCTGCATCGCCCGGCGCCTCTTGCCGAGCGCGGCGAGCGGCGCGTGACGACGGTCCGCATCGTGCAGCCAAAGCCCGCACCACCACCACTCGCCCAGACGCGCCTGCCGCCGCCGCGGGCCGCCGCCCCAGCAGTGCCGGCCATCACGCCGCCCGCGTTCACGACCGAGGCCGAACCGAAGACTCCCGTACAGGCCGCGCCGACAGCCCCCGCGGCAGAAGCGCCTCACCCGGAGCCGCCGCGTACCGCGCTGCGTCTGACCCTGCCGCCGGGCTTCGCCGCGTCGTCGTCATCGCTGACCAACCCGGCACTGAACGACCCGCGCAGCAACACGGCCAAACGCACCCTCGAAAGCCGCATCGCCGACGCGGCCGAGGCCACCGGCCCATGGGTCTCCGAGCGCACCAGCGACCACCGCACGCTGCTGCGCCGGGGTGACACCTGCGTGGAGGTGTTGCGCTCGCGCATCGCCGACACGGACCCTTTCAATGGCAATGTCGCGCCGCGCACCGTGCCGATGTTCGGCAAGCCCTACAAGTGCAAGTGAGCGGTGGGCGCATAGACTCGCCGCGTTCTCGCCCGACTCTCATTTCCATGCCGCTCTCGACCTGGTTGCTGTTCTGCGGCGTTGCATTGCTCGCCACTTTCTCGCCGGGCCCCGGCGTGCTGCTGGCCATCGCCAACTCGGTGGCCGTGGGTCCGCGGCAGACGGCGTTCAGTTCGCTCGGCAACGCAGCGGGCCTCTTCATCGCGTCGGGCGCGGCCACCGCCGGCATGGGGGCGCTGCTGGCGGTATCGGCCTCGGCCTTCCTCGCCGTCAAGGTCGTCGGGGCGGCCTACCTGGTCTACCTCGGCATCAAGCAATGGCGCAGCGCTCCCCTGCCGCTGGACAGCACCGCCACGGCCATCCACCCCCAGCGCACGGCCGGCAAGCTCTTCCTGCAGGGGCTCGGCGTGGCCGTCACCAATCCCAAGGCCATCTTGTTTTTCACGGCGCTGTTCCCGCAGTTCCTGACGGCGGGCGGATCGCTGGTCTTGCAGACCCTGCTGCTGACGGCCACCTTCACCGCCCTGGCACTGGTGTCGCATGCCTTCTACGTCGGGTTGTTCCGCCGCCTGCGGCGCTTCCTGACCGAAGCGCGCCATGTGCGCCTGTTCAACCGCGTGTCCGGCGGGCTGTTCGTGTTGCTGGGGCTGAGCCTGCTGAGGCTGCGCAACCGCGTGGCCTGACTGCGCAAGGGCGGCCGGCCAGCCCGCTGGATGCGAGTGCCTCAGGCGGGCGCCGCCGCCCGCTGCTGCTCGCGCAGCCGCAGCACGCGGCGCTGTACCTTGCCGGTCGTCGTCATCGGCAGGGCGTCGATGAATTCGATCTCCTTCGGATACTCGTAAGGCGCCAGACGGGACTTCACGTGCGCCTGCAGCGCCTCAACCAGCGCTGCGTCGCCCTTGTGTCCGTCGGCAAGCACCACATAGGCTTTCACCAGCGCCCCGCGCTCGGCATCCGGCTTGGGCACCACGGCCGCGTTGGCGACGGCCGGGTGCTTGAGCAGGCAGTTCTCGATCTCGCCGGGCCCGATGCGGTAGCCGGCGGCCTTGAAGACATCGTCGGCGCGGCCCTCGTACCAGAGCGTGCCGTCGGCATCCATGCGGGCGAGGTCGCCGGTGCGGCACCAACTGTTCAAAGGGTCGCCGGTGAACTTCGCCTTCGTCGCCGCCTCGCTATTCCAGTAGCCGAGGAAGAACACCGGGTCGGGCATGCCATGGCGATCACGTGCGTGCACGGCCACCTCACCCGTTTCTCCGGGGGCGCACTCGCGGCCGTCGTCATCGATGACGGCCACGCGATGCCCCGGGTAGGCACGGCCCATGCTGCCCGGTTTGGCCGGCCACAGCGCCTGGCAGTTGCCGACGACATAGTTCATCTCGGTCTGGCCGAACATCTCGTTGACCGGCACGCCCAAGGCGTCGCGGCACCACGTGAAGACGGCGTCGCCTACGGCCTCGCCCGCGCTCATCAGCGCGCGCAGCTGCAGCTTGTGTCGCTGCGGCCGCCCGTCCTTCGGCGGATACGCCTTCATCATGGCCTTGAGCGCCGTCGGGAACAGGAAGGCGTGCGTGACGCCATAGGTCGCCATCAGCTCGAAGGCCTTGGACGGCGAGAAGCGGCCCTGGAAGGCCACGATGGGCCGGCCGAAGTAGAGCGTCGGCAGCAGCGCATCCATCAGGCCGCCCGTCCAGGCCCAGTCGGCGGGGCTCCAGAAGACGGCGTCGCTGGGCTTGCCCGCGTCGAAGGGATCGAAGCCGAACCAGTTCTGGCTGGCGACAAAGCCGCTGAGGTTGCCGATCAACGCGCGCTGCGGGATCAGCGCGCCCTTGGGATTGCCGGTGGTGCCGCTGGTGTAGATCAGGATGGCAGCGTCGTCGGCGCGGGTGGCGACAGGCTTGAAGCGCGCCTCCTCGGCCTGCAGGGCTTGCATCCACGGCAGCTCGTCGCACTGCGGGTCGATTGCTGCCGGGCATTCGCCAACCACGACGATGCGGCGCAGCGCCGGGCAGCGCGCCTTGACCTCGCGCAACGCCGGCAAGGCCTCGCAGGCGGCGATGGCGAGCACCGCACCGCTGTCCTGCAGGCGGTACTCCAGCGCCTCGGCGCCGAACAGCATCGACAGCGGCATCGCCACCGCGCCGATCTGCTGGATGGCGATATGGGCGACAGCCGTCTCGAAGCGCTGCGGCAACATGATGGCGACACGGTGGCCGCGCCGCACGCCCTGGTTCAGCAGCGCGTTGGACAGCCGGTTGGCGGCGCGCTGCAGTTGCGCATAGCTGTACTGCGCGCGGCAGCCGCTGTCGCTGTCGAAATGGATGGCGGCCGCCTTGGGCGTGTCACGCGCCCAGCGGCCACAGCAGGCCTCGGCGATGTTGAAGTCGTCCGGCACCTGCCAGCGGAAGGCGGCGTGCAGCTGCGCGTAATGGTCTTCCACCATGGGCCACCCCGGGTTGGGACAAGGGGGCGAATGCTAGCCAGCGCGGCGCGTGCCTCCCTCATGGATTGCCCGGGTCTGGGCTGAGCGCCGGGCCGCTCCCAGGCCGGGCGGCCCGGCGATGTGCGAGCGGCTCAATGTCGCGCGCATCGCGTCCCCGCGGGGCTGAGGCCGGTATTCAGCGCGGCCAGCGGGGCCAGCGGGCCAGGGGCTCAAATGCCCAGCCAGGCGGACGGCGACCACATGCTGGGCCGGTCGCCATCGGCATAGCGCTCCAGCGCCTCGCCGGTGAGCCGGCAGATGCGCCAGTCGGGCATCACCTCGGCGCCGAGCTTCTCGTAGAAGCGGATGGCGTCCTCGTTCCAGTTCAGCACCGTCCAGTCGAAGCGGCCGTAGCCGCGCTCGCAGGCCAGCTGGGCCAGGTGCACCAGCAGGGACCGACCGAGGCCGCTGCGGCGGTGGGCTGGGCGCACATAGAGGTCCTCAAGATACAGCCCGGGCTTGGCCAGGAAGGTCGAGAAGTTGGTGTAGTACAGCGCAAAGGCGACGACCTCGCCGTCAACCTCGCCCAAGGTGCACTCCGCCACGGGCGTGTCGCCGAACAGGTGCGGCTCCAGCTTGGCGGGCGTGACTTCAAGCAGATGCGTCAGGTTCTCGAACTCCGCCAGCTCCGAGATGAGTTGGACGATGGCGGGCAGGTCGCGCGGCTCGGCGGCGCGCAGGGTCGGTCGTGATGGCATGACGCCATTGTCAGCTGACAACCTTGTCCTACAGTGCGGATATGCCCGATGTCTATCCCCCCCATCGCATCCACCGCAGCGAGTTCCTGAACCTGCGCGGCCTGCGCCATCACATCCTGCGCTGGGGTGTCCCGCAGGCCGATCGGCCGCCGCTGGTCATGGTGCACGGCTGGATGGATGTCGGTGCGTCCTTCCAGTTCGTCGTCGATGCGCTGCAAGGCGGCCGCGAGGTGATTGCCCTGGACTGGCGCGGCTTCGGGCTCAGCGAAACGACGGGCGCCGACAGCTACTGGTTCCCCGACTATCTCGGCGACCTGGACGCATTGCTCGATGCGCTGAGCCCCGACGCGCCGGTGGACTTGGTGGGCCACAGCATGGGCGGCAATGTGGTGATGAGTTACGCCGGGGTTCGTCCAGACCGCATACGCCGCCTCGTCAATCTCGAAGGCTTCGGCATGCCCGACATCTCGCCCGCCGCGGCGCCGGAGCGTCTGGCCAAGTGGCTGGACGACCTCAAGAACCCGCCGTCGCTGCGTCCCTACGCGACGCTGGCCGACGTGGCCGAGCGCCTGATGAAAAACAACCCCCGACTGCCCGGCGACAAGGCCGCCTGGCTGGCCCAGCACTGGTCGCGCGCAACACCAGAGGGTTTCCAGCTCAATGCCGACCCGGCCCACAAGCTGGCCAACCCGATGCTCTACCGCAAGGCGGAAGTGCTCGCCTGCTGGCAGCGCATCACGGCGCCCACGCTGTGGGTGGAAGGCAGCGACGACCAGCTGACGCGCTTCTGGGGCAGCCGCTATCCGCGTGAGGAATTCGAGTCGCGCCTGGCCGTGGTGCCAGGTCTTGCGCGCGCCGTGCTGCAGGACGCCGGCCACATGCTGCACCACGACCAGCCCGAGGCGCTGGCGCTGCTGCTGCGCGACTTCCTGGCCTGATCAGCCGCGGGGCAGCCAGCGGCCCGCATGGCTGATGGTCACGAGGTCATTGAAGCGGGTCTCGCCGCGCGCCTGCAGGGCCGGCCACAGGCGCAGCAGCAGCTCGGCCGTCGCCAGGGTATCGGCGGCGGCTCGGTGGCGCTGGGCGCAGCGGATACCAAAGCGGGCCATCCAGTCGTCCAACGACCCGCCGCCCGGCAGCGGATGCAGTGTCGCGGCCACCGGCGCGATGTCCGCCCAGCGATTGCGCAGGCGCCGGCCCAGCAGGGTCCGCATCTCGCGCTGGATCATGGCGCGGTCGAAGGGGGCATGGAAGGCCAGCAGCGGCGCGCCGTCCACCCAGGCCTCGAAGGCCTGCAGTGCCGCGACGGCCGGCATGCCGCCGCGCTGCGCGGCCAGGCCGATGCCGTGCAGCAGGATATTGGCGCGTTCGGCCTCGTCCGGCGTCTGCTGGCCCTGGGGCTGGCGCAGCAGCAGCTCGAAGCTGTCGCCCAGGCGGATGCGCGGCGCGCCAGCCGAGAGGTCGAGCGCTATGCCGGCGATGGCCAGCAGGCGGTCGCGCTCGACATCGAGGCCGCTGGTTTCGACATCGAGCACGATCCAGCGCATCGACTCGGCAGCCGTCGCGCGGCGGCGCGCCCACCAGTCTGACAGGGCCCTCATCGCAGCCAGTCCAGCTCGATGCGTTGCTGCAAACGGCGTGCGACCTTGCAACACTCCTTGAGCATCAGGCGGTCGACATCGTTGAGGCTGTCGAGCACCAGCCAGTTCGGGTTGGCGCCCGCGGGGCCGTCGGCGTCCATCTGGCCGCGCAGCCTCAGCATCTGCAGGAACTCGAAGGCGCCCACCCACCCCTCGCTCTCGGCCGCCGGCACCTGCATCAGCCGCGCCGCCGCCTCCAGACGTTCGCGCGTGGCGGTCTGCGACAGGCCGTGGGCCAACGCGAACAGCCGCGCCGCGTCGACGAACAGGGCGGTGCCCTGGAGCTTGAGGTCGATGCCCTCGGCGCCGCCGCGCTTGTGGCCCTCGAGCGCGCCCAGCCAGTTCAACGGCGGCCGGCTGCGCAGCGCGTTCTCGCCGAGCTGGCGCAGAAAGCGTGGCAGCGTCGCCGCATGGCGCCCGATCAGTTCGCGCATCGGCCGGGCCAGCTCGACATCGCCGGCCAGCGGGCGGAAGTCGAAATAGATGCTGGCCCGCAGCAGATCCTCGGGGGCACCGTGCTCCAGCCATTCGTTGAAGGCCTGCAGCCACTCCTGAGGCGTGCGACAGCAGTCGGGCATGGATGCCATGACGCCACCCTTGCACAGCGGGTAGCCACAGGCATCGAGGGCCTCGTTGACCTCGCGTGCGAAAGCCATCCAGCGCGGCCGGTCGGCCTGCGGCTGGCTGCTGACGAAGACCAGGCCGTTGTCCTGGTCGGTGGCCAGGGTCTGCTCGCTGCGGCCCTCGGAGCCGAAGGCCAGCCAGCAGGCCTGGTCCAGCCGGATGCCGCGCGCGGCCGCCACCAGCTGCAGCAGGCGCTGGGTCAGCACATCGTTGAGGTGCGAGACCAGCTCGGTCAACTGGCGCGCTGCCACGCCCTGGGCCAGCAGATTGCGCGCGAAGCGGCGGATGTCCTGGGCCACCAGCTTCAGCGTGTCGAGCGACTCCGCGGCGTGGATGGCGCCGCTGACCTGCTTGAGCGAGAGGCGCTGCAGCGCGAACAGGTCGCGCTCGGAGACGATGCCCACGAGGCGCTCGCCGTCGAGCACGGGCACATGGCGCAGGTTGTGGCGCGACATCAGCAGCGCGGCGTCCTGGGCGGTGTCGCCGCTCTGCAGGGCCCGCACGGGCTGGCTCATGACGGCCTGGATGGGCGTTTCCAGCGCGAGCCGCGGCAGCACGATGCGAGCGAGCAGATCGCCGCGCGTCAGGATGCCGAGCGCACGCCCGGCGGCATCTGCCACCAGCAGAGAGCCGATGTGGCGCGCCTGCATCAGCGCCAGCGCCTCGTGCAGGGGCGTGTCCGGCGCCACGCTGACCGGCCGGCCGCGGATCAGCCGGGCCAGCGGGGTTTCGAGCGACTGCTCGGCCAGGGTCTGAGAGGCATAGGCGACCTGCAGAGCGCGCCGCGACAGCGCCAGGAACTGGGCGACACGACGGTTCAGGAAATCGGCGAAGACGGCGCTGCGCGCGGCCACGGCCTGCACCGTGGCGGCCGGGATCAGCAGGCAGAAGCTGTCGTCCTGGGAGCGGTAGCTGGCGGTGACCGGCCGGCGGCCGAGCAGCGCACCGACCGGAAACATCTCGCCGACCCCGTAATGAAAACCGCCCGCCGTATCGGCCAGGCCGCGCTGGGCGCTGACCTCGCCCTGGCGCAGCAGGTGCAGATGCGTCACCGGGCCCTGTTCGGGGCCGAGCACCAGCTCTCCCGGCGCGAAGTAGGCCAGCTCGGCAGCGACGAGCAGCTCGTGCAGTTCGCCGGCCTGCATCTGTGCGAACGGCGCATGGCGCTCCAGCTCCTGGGCCAGCTGGGCCACCAGGCTGGCCGAAGGGGTGGCGGCGTTGTCCATCGGGCCTCCTCGGGAAACAAAAAGGCCCCGCGGTCAGCCGCGGGGCCTGCTCAGGTTTCAGGCCGGAAGGATCAGGCCTGGCCCAGCTTCAGGTCGGGGTAGCGCACATGCTCGACCAGCTCCTGGGTTTCCTTCTTGGGTGGCGGCGTCAGCAGGCTGACGATGATGATCACCGCGAAGCCCAGCGGCACGCCGAACAGGCCGGCCGAGATCGGCAGGATCCCCCACCACAGCTCGATCGGCGAGGTCACGCCGAACACGCCGCGCAGCCAGGGCTGGGTCGTCACCATGTAGTAGAAGGTGATGCCCAGGCCGGATGCGATGCCCAGTGACGCACCCCACTTGTTGGCGCGCTTCCAGAACACCCCCAGCACCAGGGCCGGGAAGAAGGCCGCCGCCGCGAAGGAGAAGGCCGCCGACACGAGGAAGAGGATGTCCGCCGGCTTCTGCGCCGCCACATAGGCCGCGGCCAGGGCCACCACCAGCAGCAGCATCTTGGAGATGGTGACGCGGCGGGCGGTCGAGGCGTTCGGGTCGATCATCTTGTAGTAGACGTCGTGGCTCAGCGCGTTGGCGATGGTCAGCAGCAGGCCGTCAGCGGTGGACAGCGCCGCAGCCAGGCCGCCGGCTGCCACCATGCCCGAGATCACGTAGGGCAGGCCGCCGATCTCCGGCGTGGCCAGCACGATGATGTCGCCGCCGATCTTCATCTCGCCGAGCTGCAGGATGCCGTCCTTGTTCACATCGGCCACCGCCAGCAAGCTGGGATCGACCCGTGACCAGTTGTTGATCCAGGCCGGCAACTGATCGAAGGGCGTGCCCACCAGCACGGTGAAGACCTCGTACTTGACCAGCACGGCCAGGGCCGGCGCGGTGAAGTACAGCAGGAAGATGAAGAACAGACTCCAGGTGACCGACTCACGCGCCTCCTTGACCGAAGGCGTGGTGTAGTAGCGCATCAGGATGTGCGGCAGCGCGGCCGTACCAATCATCAGGCAGAACACCAAGGCCAGGAAGTTGCGCCGCGAGGTGTCGTAGGTCGCTTGCGCCTTCTCGTCACCCTTGGGGTCGCCAGCGAATTGCTGGGCATGCGGCACCATGCCGGCCAGTGGCTTGGCACGCGCCTCGTTGGCGGTCTTGCCGGCCGTCCAGGCCTTCTTGGCATCGGCCTCGTTCGCAGGCAGTCCGGCCAGGGCCTTCTCCGCTGCCTCGACCTCAGGGGCCGCCGCATTGGCAGCCCTCAGCTCAGCCAGTTTCGCCTCGGCCGCCGCCTTGTCGGCAGCCATGGCCGCAGGCACATCCTTGAGCTTGGCATCGAACTCGGCCGCGCGCGCCTTGAAGATCGCGATGACCTCCTGCTCCTTCGGGTCGGCGGTGATCTTCTTCTCGGCCTCGGTGACCTTCTGCAGCTGGTAGCCGTAGATGGCCTGCGGCACCGGGATGTTGGTCTGCTTCACCGACAGCCACACCACCGGAATCATGTAGGCCACGATCAGGATGATGTACTGCGCCACCTGGGTCCAGGTGACGGCGCGCATGCCGCCCAGGAAGGAGCAGACCAGGATGCCGGCCAGGCCGACAAAGACCCCGATCTCGAAGGCCAGGCCCGACAGACGAGCCGTGATCAGGCCGACGCCGTAGATCTGCGCCACCACATAGGTGAAGGAACACAGAATGGCCGCCGCCACGCCCAGGATGCGCGGCAGATTGCCCTCATAGCGCGCGCCCAGGAAGTCGGGGATCGTGAACTGGCCGAACTTGCGCAGGTAGGGCGCCAGGAACAGCGCCACCAGGCAGTAGCCGCCGGTCCAGCCCATGATGAAGGCCAGGCCGCCGTAGCCGGTCAGGTAGAGCGTGCCGGCCATGCCGATGAAGCTGGCGGCCGACATCCAGTCGGCGCCCGTGGCCATGCCGTTGTAGATCGCCGGTACGCGCCGGCCTGCCACGTAGTACTCGGACGCATCCGAGGTGCGGCTCATGAAGCCGATGCCCGCATACAGCAGCACGGTGGCAATCAGGAAGATGAAGCCGATGTACTGACGCGGCAAGCCCATCTGTTCGAGGATGGCCAGCACGACGATGAAGGCGAAGAAACCGCCCGTGTACCAGGTGTAGACCTTGTTGAGCTGCTTCTTGAAAGCAGCATTGGAGCTAGCGGCAAACATGCCGCCGCCGCCAGATGATGGAGTTACGCCAGCCATGTCACTCTTCCTCCTCGGCAACGCCGTGTTCTTGATCGAGGCGATTCATGGTGCGCGCGTAATACCAGATGATCACGCAGTACACGACCAAGGCGCCCTGGGATGCCACCCAGAAGCTGAACGGCCAGCCAAAAAAGGTGAAGTCCAGTTCGCGGGCGAAGAACCCCACGACATAGGTCACCACGAACCAGATCGCCAGCAAAACCGCGGTGAGCCGCAGGTTCTTTCGCCAGTACTGGTGGTGTCTCTCGGTTAACTGCATTGCTGTCGTCTCCTCTGCGTTTTAAGGTCGCCCCGCTTGCGACGGGACGGGCACCGATGACATCCCCCTGCGCCAACAGCGCGCAGGCTGCTCGGGGACGCCCGTCAAGCGAGCAGGCCGGTCTCGCGCTCCAGTTGCGCGGCGACCTTGGGCTCAAAGCCCTTGAGGCGGGCGATGATGCGCCGCGCCTCCTCGGGTTCCTGACGATCCATGTACACACGGGCCAGCTGATACCAGCCATAAGGGCTCATGGGTTGCAGTTCGGTGTTGCGCTTCAGCGCCGTGACCGCCTCGTCCAGACGACGCTGTCGAATCAGGGTGAGGCCCAGGCCATACCAGACCCGGTCAAGCTTGGGGTCCAGGCTCAGGGCCTGATTGAAGGCCGTCTCGGCCTGCTCAAGGCGCCCGAGCTGGTCGAACAGAAAGCCCAGGTTGAACCAGTCACCGGCGCTGCGTCTGGGCGCCAACGCCACCAGAGCCTCGAGGTCTGCCACGGCTGCCTCGGCCGCGCCGCGCTGGGCGCGCAGATGCGCACGCGTGGCAAGCAGGTGCGGATGGGTGGGCCAGCGGGCCAGCAGGCGGTCGCAGACCGCCTCCGCGGCGGCCGAACGCCCCAGCAGCAGCGCGCCAAGCAACCGGGCACGTCCGCTCAGCAGGGAAAGTGTGTCGCTCAGCGGCATGCGGTGGCTCCCAATTCAAGGCAGAGGCTCATTTTCATCAGCGTGGCGCCCAGCCACAGCGCAATCAGCAGCATGAAGGTGGCCAGCGGAATGTGTCGATCCAGCACCACCCGCGGGCTGATGCAGCGCACGGTCCGCTCAAAAGGTCGGGTGAGGATTTGCAACAGCTGGTAGAAAAAATTGCTGTCACGGCGCTGACCGGCCAACAGGCCCAGCAGCCAACGTCCGAGCAAGGCCATCAAGGCGATCTCGGCAATCAACTTCACGGAAACCGTTAGCAACAACATGACCACTCCTCAACAAGCGGGACTGTGATGCAGAGCGGCTTACGGTGGTCTGACAGACAAGCGCCTCCCGGGGGTCGCCCCCACTATCGATAACCCTTGCGGATCGTCCTGGACGTCGGCGGCCGGGCCACAGAGGGCGTCCCGCTAAAATTCCGCAGTTGCGCACGGCCCACGGCCGTGGCTAGACGGACTGGATCCCATGGACATCGAACACATCAACCAAATCGGCAATTCCCTGGCCGACCTCTCAGCGCGCACCGACGCGCTAAGGGGGTATCTTTGACTTCGACCGCAAGGCACTGCGACTGAACGAAGTCAACGCCGCGCTGGAGAACCCCAAGGTCTGGGACGAACCCAAGCGCGCGCAGGAACTGGGCAAGGAAAAGCGCACGCTGGAGGCCGTGGTCGAGACGATCACGATGCTGACCAGCTCGCTGGCGGACAATGTCGAGCTGTTCGAGATGAGCCGCGATGAAGGCGACGAGGCCGGCATGCTGGGCATCGAGGCCGACGCCGCGAATCTGCGCGCCAAGATCGAAGAACTCGAGTTCCGCCGCATGTTCAACAACCCGGCCGACCCGCTCAATTGTTTCGTTGACATCCAGGCCGGCGCGGGCGGCACCGAGGCCTGTGACTGGGCCGGCATGCTGCTGCGCCAGTACCTGAAGTACTGCGAGCGCAAGGGCTTCAAGGCGACGCTGGAGGACGAAACACCCGGCGACGTGGCCGGCATCAAGAGCGCGACCATCAAGGTCGAGGGCGAGTACGCCTTCGGTCTGTTGCGCACCGAAACCGGCGTGCACCGGCTGGTGCGCAAGAGCCCCTTCGACAGCAGCGGCGGCCGGCACACGTCCTTCGCGTCGCTGTTCGTCTACCCCGAGGTGGACGACAGCATCGAGATCGACATCAACCCCGCCGATGTGCGCACCGACACCTTCCGCGCTTCGGGCGCCGGCGGCCAGCACATCAACAAGACCGACTCGGCGGTGCGCCTGACGCACATCCCGACCGGCATCGTCGTGCAATGCCAGGACGGCCGCAGCCAGCACAGCAACCGCGACGTCGCCTGGAAGCGCCTGCGCTCGCGCCTGTACGACCACGAGATGCGCAAGCGCCAGGAAGAGCAGCAGAAGCTCGAAGACACCAAGACCGACGTCGGCTGGGGCCACCAGATCCGCAGCTATGTGCTGGACCAGAGCCGCATCAAGGACCTGCGCACCAATTACGAGACCTCGGCGACTCAGAAGGTGCTGGACGGGGATCTCGACCCCTTCATCACCGAATCGTTGAAGCAAGGCGTCTGACGCGCCCCGGGGCCGCTGCGGCGGCCCTTTTCTTTGTTCCTCACCCCAAGGAAGCCCCTCATGCGTGAAGGCACCGCCACCCTGATCCAACGCCTGGACTACCAGCAGCCAGCGTTCTGGATCCGCAAGGTCGACCTGACCTTGGACCTCGACCCGGCCAAGACCATGGTCACCAGCAAGATGCAGGTCGAGCGCAACCGCGCCGTGCCGCACGGCCCGCTGCGCCTGCACGGCGAGGAGCTGAACCTGCTGCGCGTGCTGATCGACGGGGCCTCGGTGTCCTTCCGCCAGGAGGGCCATGAGCTGATCATCGAGGGCGCACCCGACGCCGACTTCGCGCTCGAGATCCGCAACACCTGCTGCCCCGACAAGAACACGGCGCTGTCGGGCCTGTACACCTCGGGCGGCAGCTTCTTCACGCAGTGCGAGGCCGAGGGCTTCCGCCGCATCACCTATTTCCTGGACCGCCCGGACGTGATGGCCGTCTACACGGTCACGCTGCGCGGCGACGCCGCCAAGTACCCGGTGCTGCTGTCCAACGGCAATCTGACGAGCAGCGGCAGCCTGGACAACGGCCGCCACTTCGCCGTCTGGCATGACCCCTTCCCCAAGCCCAGCTATCTGTTCGCCGTGGTTGCAGGCGATCTGGTGGCGCGCGAGCAGCGCATCCGCACGCGCGCCGGCAAGGACCACCTGCTGCAGGTTTATGTACGCCGCGGCGACCTGGAGAAGACCGAGCACGCGATGAACTCGCTGATCGCCTCCATCGTCTGGGACGAAGCGCGCTTCGAGCTGCCGCTGGACCTGGAGCGCTTCATGGTCGTCGGCGTGTCCGACTTCAACATGGGCGCGATGGAGAACAAGGGCCTGAACATCTTCAACACCAGTGCACTGCTCGCCTCGTCCGCGACCGCGACGGATGCGGACTTCGCCCGCATCGAGTCCATCGTCGCCCATGAGTACTTCCACAACTGGACCGGCAACCGCGTCACGTGCCGCGACTGGTTCCAGCTGTCGCTCAAGGAAGGCCTGACCGTCTTCCGCGACCAGGAATTCAGCAAGGACATGGCCGGCAGCGCATCAGCCCGCGCCGTCTGCCGCATCCAGGACGTGCGCCAGCTGCGCGCCCTGCAGTTCCCGGAAGACAGCGGCTCCATGGCCCACCCGGTGCGCCCGGACAGCTACAGCGAGATCAACAACTTCTACACCGCCACCGTCTACGAGAAGGGCTCGGAGGTGGTGCGCATGTACCAGACGCTGGTCGGCCGCAAAGGCTTCGAGGCGGGCATGAAGCTCTACTTCGAACGCCACGACGGCCAGGCCGTGACCTGCGATGACTTCGCGCAGGCGATTGCAGACGCCAACCCCGAGTCTGCGCTGACCACGCGCCTGGATACCTTCAAGCGCTGGTACTCGCAGGCCGGCACGCCGCGCGTCACTGCGCACGGCGAGCATGACGCCGGCGCCCGCACCTTCACGCTGCGCTTCACGCAGCAGACGCCCGCCACGCCGGGCCAGGCGACCAAGCAGCCCCAGGTCATTCCGATCGTCATGGGCCTGCTGGACCGCCACGGCGCCGCGCTGGCGCTGAATGCGGCTGGCGACACCGAACAGGTGCTGGTGCTCGACCAGGCCGAGCAGACCTTCGTCTTCGAGAACATCGACAGCGAGCCCGTGCCCTCCTTGCTGCGCGGCTTCTCCGCACCCGTCGTGCTGGAGGATGGCCTGTCGGACGCCGGCCTGCTGGTGCTGATGCGCCATGACAGCGACCCCTTCAACCGCTGGGAAGCCGGCCAACGCCTGGCGCTGAACCGCATCCTGTCCGCGCTGCGGGCCGGCCAGCCGCTGGTGCTGAGCCCTGTCTTCATCGACGCGATGCGCGGCGTGCTCAACCACGCCGAGCTGGATCCGGCCTTCAAGGAACTGGCGCTGACGCTGCCGGGCGAGAGCTATATCGCCGAGCAGCTCGACGTCGTCGACCCGCAGGCCATCCACACCGCTGTCATGGCCGCACAGCAGCAGCTCGCCAGCGCGCTGCGCGACGACTGGGCCGCCGCCTTTGAGGCTCACCAGGTCCAGGGCGGCTACACGCCCGACCCGGTCTCGTCCGGCAAGCGCGCCTTGGCCAACCTGGCGCTGTCCATGCTCGTGCTGGACGCGCAGGCCACCGGCGACACGGCGTGGCCCGGCAAGGCCTACCAGCGCTTCAAGGACGCGTCCAACATGACCGAGCGCATGGGCGCCCTGGCCGCGCTGGTCAACGCCAACGCCGCACTGGCCGCACCCGCGCTGGAGCGCTTCCATGCGCTGTTCAAGGACGACGCGCTGGTGGTGGACAAGTGGTTCGCGCTGCAGGCCCGCGCGCCCGAGGCCGAGGGCCGCGTCTTTGCGCGGGTCAAGTCGCTGATGAAGCACGCCGACTTCAGCCTGAAGAACCCCAACCGCGCGCGCAGCCTGCTGGCTTCGCTGTGCATGTTCAACCCCGCCGCCTTCCACCGCGCCGACGCGGCGGGCTATGTGTTCTGGGCCGAACAGGTGCTGGCCATCGACGCCATCAACCCGCAGCTGGCCAGCCGCATCGCCCGCGCGATGGACCGCTGGTCGGTGCTGGCCGAGCCCTATCGCAGCGCAGCCCGCGAGGCCATCGCCCGCGTGGCCGCCAAGCCGGATCTGTCCAGCGACGTGCGCGAGATCGTTGAAAGGGCCTTGGCATGAGTCGCCAGACCAGCCTGACCCAATACCTCGTCGAGCAGCAGCGCGAGCACGGCCACATCCCGCAGGAACTGCGCCTCTTGATCGAGGTCGTCGCGCGCGCCTGCAAGCGCATCGCCATCGCCGTCAACAAGGGCGCCCTGGGTGACGTGCTCGGCACCGCCGGCAGCGAGAACGTGCAGGGCGAGGTGCAGAAGAAGCTCGACATCATCGCCAACGAGGTGCTGATCGAAGCCAACGAATGGGGCGGCCACCTCGCGGCCATGGCCAGCGAGGAGATGGATGGCATCTACGTCGTGCCGAATCGCTACCCGCAAGGCGAATACCTGCTGCTGTTCGACCCGCTCGACGGCTCCAGCAACATCGACGTCAACGTCTCCATCGGCACCATCTTCAGCGTGCTGCGCAAGGTGGGCCATTCGCGCGGGGTGTCGGAGGAGGACTTCCTGCAGCCCGGCAAGCAGCAGGCCGCGGCCGGCTACTGCGTCTACGGCCCACAGAGCATGCTGGTGCTGACGGTGGGCGACGGCGTGGCCGTCTTCACGCTGGACCGCGAGACCGGCTCCTGGGTGCTGACGCAGGACCAGGTGCGCATTCCCGACGACACCAAGGAGTTCGCCATCAACATGTCGAACATGCGCCACTGGGCGCCGCCGGTGACGCGCTACATCGAGGAATGCCTGGCCGGCACCACCGGCCCACGCGGCAAGGACTTCAACATGCGCTGGGTCGCCAGCATGGTGGCCGACGTGCACCGCATCCTCACACGCGGCGGCGTCTTCCTGTATCCCTGGGACCGGCGCGAGCCCGACAAGCCCGGCAAGCTGCGCCTGCTGTATGAGGCCAACCCGATGGCCTTCCTCGTCGAGCAGGCCGGCGGCGCGGCCGTCAATGGTACGGAGCGCATCATGGATTTGAAGCCCGGCAAGCTGCATGAGCGCGTCGCCGTCGCGCTGGGTTCCAGGAACGAGGTCGAGCGCATCGCCCGCTACCACCAGGAAGCCGACTAGAAACAGCCGCTATACTCTTGGGCTGACTTCACCGTCACGGCCGGCATAGCTCAGTTGGTAGAGCAGCGCATTCGTAATGCGAAGGTCGGGGGTTCGACTCCTCTTGCCGGCACCACTCTTTAAAAAGGCCACCCCTGCCCGGGTGGCCTTTTGCTTTCCGCGCCGGGTGCGTGTTCCGGCACCGCTGGGGCGGCTGAGTGCGGAGTGCCCGGGGCAACCGGGCGCACGCCGGCTTCAGGGCTCCAGCGCCATACTCACCACGCGCTCACCGCCACCGACGGTGCCCAGCGCCTTGGCCGCACCCGTCTTCAGATCGATCATGACCCAGCGGCTGTCCATGGCGCCATCGCTGTTCAGGGCTGCGAAGGCCGCGTCGCTCAAGGCCTGGATGTCGAAGGCCGCGCTCGAGAACGCCGCGCCCAGCGCGCCGATGGTCATCAGCTGACCCGTGTTGGGCGATACGGCGGGCGCCACGCCTTCACGCGAACCCTGCGTCACCAGCGCACCCGTGGCCGCGTCCAGCGCAAAGTTGGTTGTGATCTTGGGGTCGGCCTTGTTGTAGCTATAGGCGGCGCCCACGACGACGGGCGACTTGCCGACGTTGGTGTCGCCCGCCGCATAGGCCAGCTTGCCGTCGGTCTGCACGCCTTCGAGCGTCGCGTTGCCGTCGACGACCGCGCCAGTGTCGGGGTGCAGGCGCAGGTTCTGCCCGCTGTCGCTGACGACCCGGATGCGATCAACCGCCGGGTTGAAGTCAAAACCGAACTGCGCGCCTTCGAGCTTCACGGGCAACGGGCTGCCCACCATGGTCGCTGCGCCGGTCTCGTCATCGACGACGTAAAGGCGGCCGGTGCTGCCCAGCGCGTAGAGCTGCTCCTTGGACACGCGGTAGTCGATGCCCAGCAGGGTTTCGCCAGCCTGCAGCCCGGTGATGTTGAGGCTGGCCAGGATGCGCCCGGGGCGGCCGGCATTGAACTTGAGCAGCTTGTTCGAGGCGGTGACGGCGACTGCCCTTTCATCACGCAGCGCGCCTTCAGGCTCCGGCGCCATGGTGGAGCAAGCGGCCAGGCTGGCGACGGTGAGTGCAGCAAGGCTTGCGCGCTTGATGAAGAAGTTGTTCATGACAGGCTCTCGGTCAAGTTGTGGATTGCCGGGCGTTTTACGCAACACCGGGTCGATCGGATGCAGCCGACCGGCAGCGGTCAGCCGCGGCCGGCTGCCAGCGCCAGAGCCGTGCTCAACGCTTTTGCGCGGCAGGCTGAGGCGCCGACCCAGGCGGCCAGCGCTTGATCGACTGGCGCTTCTTCCAGTAGTCGGCCCATGGGTCAGCCTTCTGCAGCGACACATGGTCGCGCGCGGTCTGCACCGTCCATTGCGCGCCGCTCTTCAACTCAGCCAGCTGTTCCCAGGCGATGGGCACGGACACGCCCAGACCGGGCCGTGCGCGGGCCGAGAAGGCGGCCACCGTCGTCTGGCCGTGGCCGTTGCGCAGGTAGTCGATGAAGATCTTGCCGACTCGGTTGGCGGGGCCGCTCTTGGCGACGAAGCGCTGCGGGATGTGGCGGGCCATGTGGGCGACGACCGCCTGCGCGAAGGCCTTGACCCCGGCGTCGTCGAGCTTGGGGGTCAGCGGCACCACCACATGCAGGCCCTTGCCGCCGCTGGTCTTCAGCCAGGCCTGCAGGCCCAGCTCCTCCAGCAGCGCACGCGTCAGCACGGCGGCCTCCTGCAGATGCGCCCACGGCACGCCCTCGCCGGGGTCGAGGTCGAAGATGACGCGGTCGGGCTGCGTGATGCGCCTGGCCGTGGTGTTCCAGGTGTGGAACTCGACGACGTTCAACTGCGCCGCGCCCAGCAGGCCATCGACGCTGTCGACGACCAGCAGCGCCGCATGCCCCGGCCACAGCGCAGCGTCCAGCTCCTTGACGCCGTGGATGGCGTTCTCGGCATGCTTCTGGAAGAAGAGCTGCCCGGTGATGCCCTGCGGCGCCCGCACGAAGGAGACGGGGCGTTGGCGCAGATGCGGCAGCATCCATTCCGCAATGCTTTCGTAGTAGCGCACCAGCTCCAGCTTCTTCACGCCCGAGGCGGGGTCGACGACGCGGTCCGGGCTGGAGACCTTGATGGCCGGCGCGCTGCGTGCCGTGGCTTTGGGTTTTGCCTTGGCCGCAGCGGGCGCGCCCTCCTCGCGCACGATGGCCGTCGCCGGCTTGTCGGTGCGCACGCCGCGGAAGCTCGCATGGCGGATGTGGCCGTCAGGCGTCCACTCGCCAAAGGCGATCTCCACGACCAGCTCGGGCTTGACCCAGCGCTCGGCGCCACGCGCACGCCCGCCCCGGCGGCTGGCCGGCGGCGCCTCGGGGTGGACGGCCGGCTGCCTGGTTTCCAGCGCCACCAGCTGCCTGTGCAACGCCCGCCCTTGCGTGGACGACCAGCCCGTGCCCACCGCGCCCGCGTGGCGCAGTTTGCCGCCGTCGTGATAGCCCAGCAGCAGCGCGCCCACCTCCTGCGCCGAGTTGCTGCGATCGGTGAAGCCCAGCACGACGAATTCCTGGCGACGCTGGCATTTCAACTTCAGCCAGCTGTCGCTGCGCCGGCCGACGTAGGGCGCGTCGGCGCGCTTGACGATGACGCCCTCCAGCCCCAGCCGGCAGGCGGCCTCCAGCACCTCGGTGGGCGCGGCCCGCAACGCGTCGCTGAACCGAATGCGCGGGCCGGCGTGGTCCTTGAGCAGCTCCTGAAGCACGGCGCGGCGGCTTTGCAGCGGCACCTCGCGCAGGTCACGGTCGCCCAGGAAGGGCACGTCGAACAAGTAGAAGACGATGTCCGCGTTGCGGGCGCCGTCGATGGCGTCCTGCAGGCGGTTGAAGTCGGGCACGCCGTGCTCGTTCATGACGACGATCTCGCCGTCCAGCCAGGCCTGGGTGATGCCGATCTGCTCCAGCTCGGCGGCCAGGTGCTTGAGCCGCTCGGTCCAGTCGTTGCCGTTGCGGGTGATCAGGCGCGCCTTGCCGGCGGCGATGCGCACCAGCATGCGATAGCCATCGAACTTGTTCTCGACGACCCAGCTGCCACCGGGCGGCACGCCCGAGGCCAGCGTGGCAAGCTGAGGCGACAGCGTCTTGGGCAGCGCGGCCTTGACCGCCCTGGACAGGTCGGGCCCGGCCGCCTGAGCGGGTGCCGCCACCGCACGCGGCTCGCGCTCCTCCACGAGGCCCAGCGGTGTGGCCACGACGCTGTCCGGCAGCGCCGTCAGCACGTCGTAGTCGCTGCCCGGCCGAGCCCAGGCGTCGCCGCGCTTCTTCAGCAGCAGCCAGGGCTCCTGCTTCTCGCCCGGCTTGGCGATGCGCACCAGCTCCCACAGGCCGGCCAGCTTTTCGCCATGCAGATGAAAGATCAGCTTGCCCTTGGCCAGGCCTTCGTGCGGGTCGCCCACCGGCGTCCAGCTGCCGCGGTCCCAGATGATGACGCGGCCGGCGCCGTACTGGCCCTTGGGGATCTCGCCCTCGAAGCGGTTGTAGCTGATGGGGTGGTCCTCCACCCGCACGGCCATGCGCTTGTCGGCCGGGTCGTAGCTCGGCCCCTTGGGCACGGCCCAGCTCAGCATGACGCCGTCGAGTTCCAGGCGGAAGTCGTAGTGCAGGCGCGAGGCCCAATGCTTCTGCACCAGGAAGGCCAGCGCCTTGGCCTTGCCGCGGCCGACCTTGCCCTCGGGCTCGGCCGTGGCGCTGAAATCGCGCTTGGCGTTGTAGCGGGCCAGCGGCAGGTCGGCCGGTGCGGGTTTGCTCATGCGTGGGCAAAGCGCCGGAAGGCGCTGAAGTGACGCAAGGCGCCCTGGCTCTGACCCAGGCGCTCCAGCAACACGCCAAGGTTGAAGTGGGCGTCGGCCAGGGCCGGGTCGATTTGCAGGCAGCGCTCGTACGCCGCCACGGCTTCGTCGGGCCGCTGCGCATCTTCCAGCGCGATGGCGCGATTGAAGTGCACGAGCGGGCTGCCCCCACACCACCTCAGCGCCTCCTCGCACAGCGCCAGCGCCTCGGCATGCCGACCCATCTCGCAAAGCAGCGCACCCAGGTTCACGTAGGCCGGGCAGCAGGCCGGGTCCCGTTGCAGCGCCTGCCGGTAGGCTGCCTCGGCCGTTTCTTCGTCGCTGGCCTCGACCTGCAGCGCGTGGGCCACGCAGGCATTGGCCTCTCTCGTGGCCGCAAAGCTGTGCAGCCCCCCGGGCTCCGCATCGTCCAGCGGCAGCAGCAGCTGGCCGGACAGGGCATCGAAGCGGCGCGGGCCGGCGCTGGCTTCCACGGCGCCGGCATTGGCGCGCAGCCGCACGCTCGCCAGGTGAGTCGAACTCAGGTTGGCCTTCACGTTGCGCAGTGCCTGGACGATCTTGCGCGCGGGAACATCGGCGTCGCGCAGCAGCTTGGCCGTGCGCAGCACGACGAGATCCTGATGCGTGAAACGCAGGCCCTCCTGCGGCTCCAGGATGCCCAGCTCCACCAACGTGGCGATGAAGCCGCGTGGCAGCACCGCCAGGCGGCGCACCTGGCTGAGCGTGTAGGCCGCCGGCTCCGCCATGGCTATTTCTGCGCGCGCGCCCGCTTCGGCGCTGCGGCCTCAGGCTCGGCGGTCGTGCGACGCGCCGTCTTGCGGGCCGGCAACGCCGTGACCTTGGCAGACGGCTTCTCGGCCCTGGCCGCCGACTTGGCGCCAAGGCTCGCGCGCAGTGCGTCCATCAGGTCGATGACCTGGCCACCGGCGACGGCACCCGGCTCCTCGCGGGACGAGGCCACGATCTTCTTTCCCTTGACCTTCTCCTCGATGGCCGCCAGCACCCTCTCCTTCTCCTCGTCGCGGAACAGTGTCGGGTCGAAGCTGTCGGCGGCGATCTGGTCGACCAGTTGCAGGGCCAGCTGCAGCTCGGGCTTGGACACCGGCGCCCTCGGAATGTCGAGGTCGGCCAGCGACCTCACCTCGGCGGCATAGCGCAGCTGCTGCAGGATCAGCCCGTCGTCGTTGGCACGCACCTGGGCGACGTACTGCTTGGTCTTCCAGGCCCACTTGGCCAGCGCGCAGCGGCCCGACTGGCGCAGCGCCTCCGCCAGCAGCGCATAAGGTTTTTCGCCGCGCTTGTCGGGCGCCAGCAAATAGCTCTTGTCGTAGAACAGCGGGTCGATGGATTCGAGCGGCACGAAGCTGACGATCTCGATGACGTGGCTGCTGCCCTCTTCGAGCTGCTTGAGCTCCTCGGGCGTGAACAGCACGAACTGGTTGTCCTCCACCTCATAGCCCTTGACCATGTCCTTGCGCTCGACGACGGCCCTGGTGCGCTCGTTGACGTATTGCTGCTTGAGCCGCGAACCGTCCTTGGCCAGCATGTTGAAACGGATCTCGCTGCCGGACTCGGTGGCCGAGAACAGCCGCACGGGCACATTGACCAGGCCGAAGCTGAGCGTCAGCGAGGCGATGGAGCGGGTAGCGGTGGCCATGGGATCTCCTGTGTGCTGCCCGCGAAGCTACGCCGCCCTTGGCCCGAGCGGACGGGGCCGAGACCGCGTCGGGCTGTAGGAGGCCGCTGAGCGCGGCCGCGTTTCAGCGTTGCCGGCCCGGGTTGTCGCCGGGGTCTTTGCCGCCCTGGCCGGCGGCCGCGCGCAGCTCGCGCCAGCGGCCAAAGTCGTCGGCAAGGCGGCGCTGCGGCTCATCGCGCCAGCTCGGGTGCCGAGCATCAAGCTCGCTTTCGTACTCGGCACGCAGGCGGTCGAAGTCGGGGTCCTGCTCCGGCGGCGTGAAACGCGCCTCGAAGTCGTAGCCGTGCGGGCCGCGCGGCTGCTCGGGTCGCCAGTCGCCGTAGTTGCTGCCCGCGGTGCTGCGCTCGCCGTCGACATCAGGGTAGACATGGGGCCGGCGTGGGGTCGAATCGTCGTTCATGGCTGTTGTTGCTGTCGTCGGGGACTTGTCGCGGCAAGGCCCATGCCCGCAGCGAGCGGCACGTCGGTTGCCCACGAAGCGCAACCTCAAGGAGCCCTCACCATGCGCGCACTCACCTATCACGGCAGCCACGACGTTCGCGTCGACAACGTGCCCGATCCCGTCCTGCGGCATGGCCAGGACATCCTGCTGCGCGTGACGGCCACGGCCATCTGCGGCTCGGACCTGCACCTCTACCGCGGCAAGGTACCCGGGCTCAAGGATGGCGACATCCTCGGCCATGAGTTCATGGGCGTTGTCGAGGAGGTCGGCCCCGATGTCACGCGCGTCAAGCCGGGCGACCGTGTCGTCATCCCCTTCGTGATCGCCTGCGGCAGCTGCTTCTTCTGCGAGCGCGACCTGTTCTCGGCCTGCGAGACCACCAACGACGGCCGCGGCGCCATCCTCAACAAGAAAAGCCTGCGGCCCGGCGCCGCGCTGTTCGGCTACACCCATCTCTACGGCGGCGTGCCCGGCGGCCAGGCCGAGTACGTGCGCGTGCCCATGGCCAACACCGGCCCGCTCGTCATCCCCGATGCACTGACAGACGCGCAGGTGCTGTTCCTGTCCGACATCCTGCCCACCGGCTACCAGGCGGTCGTCAACGCGCAGGTCGGCCCGGGCAGCACCGTGGCCATATTTGGCGCCGGCCCGGTCGGTCTGATGGCCGCGGCCTGCGCGCGCATGCTGGGCGCGGCGCGCATCTTCATGGTCGACCACCATGACTACCGCCTCAAGTTCGCCGCCGACACCTATGGCGTCGAGCCCATCAACTTCGACAAGGTCGACGATCCGGCCGAGGCCATCATCGAGGCCACCCAGTTCCGCGGTGTCGACGCCAGCATCGACGCGGTCGGCTTCGAGGCCAAGGGCAGCACCGTCGAGACCGTGCTGACCACGCTCAAACTCGAAGGCAGCAGCGGCGAGGCGCTGCGCCAGGCCATCGCCGCCACGCGCCGCGGCGGAGTCGTCAGCGTGCCCGGCGTCTATGCCGGCTTCATCCACGGCTTCCTGTTCGGCGATGCCTTCGACAAGGGCTTGCAGTTCCGCATGGGTCAGACCCATGCGCAAGCCCACATGCCGGCCCTGCTGGAGCGCATCGGCAACGGCGAGCTCAAGCCCGAACTCATCGTCAGCCACCAGCTCGCGCTGGGCGACGCCGCGCGCGGCTATGAGATGTTCGACAAGAAGCAGGACGGCTGCCGCAAGATCATCCTCACACCCGGCAGCAACCCGCTCCCAGCCTGAGCGGGCACACGGATTGCCCGTGGATCTGCCGCAGCTTCGCGGCGCCCACGCATCCGCCATGCCGCCAGCCAACCGCCGCCTCCTCACCGTCCATGGGCTGCCTCTGCCCCAGGGCACCGTCACCCCCTTGTTGACCGTGTCGCCAAAGCAGGAGACCTCATGGATTTGATGCCGCGGTTCGATGTCCTGCCGGCGGCCCGCCACCTCCCACGCACGCCCGGCCGGCCCTGCCTGTTCATGAACCAGGACGGCACGCTGGTCGAATCCACCGCCAACCCCGCCGACCCCCTGCTGTTACGCCTGCGCGCGGGCGCCGGAGAGGCACTGGCCCGGCTGCAGACGGCAGGGGTGGCCCTGGTCATCGTCACCAACCAGGCCGGCCTGGCCAGTGGCCGCATCACCCGCGCCGAATTCGCACGCTTGCAGCAGGTTCTGCTGCAACGCCTTCACGACGAATTCGGCGTGCGCATCACCGGCGTGGAGGTGTGCCCGCACAGCCCCGACAGCCAGGGGCGCCCGGCATGCCTGTGTCGCAAACCCGCGCCGGGCATGCTGGTTCGCGCGGCGCACCGCCATGGGGTCGACCTGTCGCGATCCTGGATGGTGGGCGACACGCTGGACGATGTCGAGGCCGGGCACCGTGCGGGGGCGGCCGGCCTGCTGCTGGACAACGGCAGCGAGACCGTCTGGCGCCGCTCGCCGCTGCGCGAGCCCGATGCGCGCTTGCTCGACTGGGCAGCGCTGGCCACCTACGTCGAGAAGCTCGCCGGCAGCACCGAGCATGAACCGCCGCGCTGGCCATCGCAGGCCCAGCGCGGCGCGGTACTGCCAGCCGGCTGATGGCGGCCGCCGGAGCAGGCTTGAAGCTGACCCACCCCGAGCGCATCGTCGACGCCGAGAGCGGTGCGACCAAGGGCGACGTGGCGCGCTACTACGAAACCGTCGCGCCGCAGCTGCTGGGCCAGCTCAAGGGCCGGCCGGTGGCCCTGCTGCGCGCGCCCGAGGGCGTCGGCGCGGCCGGGTTCTTCCAGAAGCACCCTGGCAAGGCGGCCTTGCCCGGCGTGCACGTGCTCGATGCCGACCTGTGGCCGGGCCACGAGGCCCTGATGGAAGTGGCCAGCCCCAGGGCGGTGCTGAGCGCCGTGCAGATGAACACCCTCGAGTTCCACCCCTGGAACGCCCGCCGCAGGCGCTTGAACAAGCCCGACCGCATGATTTTCGACCTCGACCCTGGCGAGGGTGTCGGCTGGGACGAGGTGCGCGACGGCACCCTGCTCGTGCGCGACCTGCTGCAGCAACTGCAGTTGCGCAGCTGGCTCAAGACCAGCGGCGGCAAGGGCCTGCACGTGGTCGTGCCGCTGGCAGCGCGCTGGCCGGTGGATGTCGTGCGCGGCTTTTCACAGGCCGTGGTGCAGCGACTGGCGCGCGAGCATCCCGAGCGCTTCGTGGCCAAAAGCGGGCCGGCCAACCGCGTCGGCCGCATCTTCGTGGACTGGCTGCGCAATGGCGACGGCGCCACGGCGGTGGCGGCCTATTCGTTGCGGGCGCGGCCCGGTCTGGGTGTGGCCATGCCGATCAGTTGGGACGAACTGCCCGCGCTGACCGGCGCGGCGCACTGGACGCTTGCCAATGCGCCACAGCACGTGGCAGCGCGCAAGGCCGATCCCTGGGCCGAGCTCGACGCCTACAAGCAGTCCCTTGTGGCGCCCATGCAGGCCCTGGGCTACCGGGCCGACTGAGCGTCAGCCCTGCTGCTCGGACAGGAAGATCTCGACCCGCCGGTTGGCGGCGCGACCGCTTGCGCTGTCGTTGCTGGCCACGGGCTCGTGCGAGCCGCGCCCGGCGATGCTGACACGCTGGCTGGCCAGGCCGCGGGCGGTCAGGTAGTCACGCACAGCCGCGGCGCGTTCGCGCGACAGCGGCTCGTTGATGGCATCGCTGCCGGTGCTGTCGGTGTGGCCAACGACGGTCACGCGCACATTGGGGTCGAGGTTGCGGGCAATCTCGTCGAGCACCGGGCGCATCTGCGGCTTGATGTCGGCGCGGCCGGTGTCGAAAGACACGTCGCTCGGCACATTCAGGCGCAGCCGGTTGTCGTCCGTGCGCGCCACCTCGACGCCTGTGCCCTGGCTGGCCTGGGCCAGCGCGGCGCGCTTGTCTTCCATGCGCTTGGACCACAGGTTGCCGGCGATGGCGCCGACGGCACCGCCGATGACGGCGCTGCGACCGGCATTGCCACCGGTGGTCGCGCCGATGATGGCGCCAGCCACCGCACCGGCCCCAGCGCCCTTGGCCGTGCCTTGCTCGCGCTCGCTCATGGATGAGCAGCCCGCCGCGGCCAATGCGGCGGTGATCAGCGCCAGCGTGGCGCTATGGCGAAAGGCGGGATGGGAGTTCTTGTAGGGACGCATGGCTTACCTCGTTTTCGTGGGTACACGCCGTCCGGGCCTCTCAGCCCGGCGGCGTGATGTGGGATCAATGACGATCAGATCTTGCGATTGGCGTCGCGCACGTCCTTGACGGCTTCACGCGCATTGCCGACGGCCTTCTGAGCCTTGCCTTCGACCTGGGTCGCGGCCCCCTTGACCTGGTGCTCGGTGCTGCCGACGGCCTCGCCCAACTTGCGCTGCGCCTTGCCGGCCACATCCTTCACACTGCCCTTGATTTGGTCGCTGTTCATGTCTTACTCCTTGAATGCCCTTGTGACGGGATGCCTGTGGGGCTGAGGTGAATTTACCGAGCACACAGACCGCCGATCGCCAGCATCGGCCCTGTCCGCCGGTGGGTCCAGTCCTACGCCGCGCAGCATGTCGTTGCATGCCTCGGCGATGGTGCCGACCGCCAGCCCGGTGGGGCGTGCCGCTCTTCCTACGCGCCGGCCGGGTCTCGTCCGCTTCTTCGCCGCAGTCGGCGCGGACATCCTTGGCAGCACCACTTCAGGAGATCACCATGGGTAAATACTTTCTGGCCTGGCTTCTCGGTGTCCCCGGCATCGTGCTGCTGCTGGTCTATCTCTTCTTCAATTGAAGCCCCGGCAGCCCGCCGCCCGCAAAGGTCGGTGGGCTGTCTCGCAGGCTTAGACAAGCGGGCCCGGCTCGCTCATCAGTTCGTCGCGCCGCGCGGCAATGCGCTGCCCCAGGTCTTCCAGATCCAGACTGGTGAAGGCCAGTCGCGTGAACAGCGGCCCCTCCTCCTGCTCAACATGCTCGCTGACCAGCCGGTGCAGTTGAGCCATGCGCGCATCGAGCCCCTCGTCCCGCTCGTCCATTTGCTGAATCTGGCGGATGAGTGCGTGCAGGATGCGATGGTCGCTGGCGGCACTGGTGATGACCTGCTCGTCTTCGAGCGCATCGAAGGCCGCCGGGTAGAACAGTTCCTCCTCTACCGTCGCATGAACGCTCAGGCGCTGGCAGATCTCGCGCGCCAGTTGCAGGCGCGCCGCAGCGTCCGCGCCGGCGGCCCGCTGTTGCTCGAAGCGGTCGAACACGCGGCTGAATGCCAGGTGATCGTCAGTCAGCACGGAGAGCGCGCAGACGCCTTGCTTGGGCATCGCGGCGCGGGTCAACGGCAAAGCCGTCGGGCCGCGGTGGCGGGGCCGGCCACGCCGAGATTGTGAAAACCGGGTTCGTTCATGACACGGGCAAGGCAGGTCGCGTGCCCGGCATCCGCCTTGCCACAAGGGTGGCTCACCCAAGCCGGAGACCGCCCATGTCCACCATTGCCGAAATCATGTCCACCGATGTCCGCACCATCCAGCCCCAGGAGAGCCTGCGCCGCGCTGCGCAATGCATGCAGGAGCTGGACGTTGGATCCCTGCCCGTCTGCGACGGCGAGCGCCTGCTGGGCATGCTGACCGACCGCGACATCACCGTGCGCGGCGTGGCCGATGGGCTCAACCCTGACGACGTCTGCGTGTCCGACATCATGACGCCCGACATCGTCTACCTCACGGTCGACCAGGATGTCGACGACGCCAAACGCATGATGGGTGACCGCCAGCTGCGCCGCCTGCCCGTCATCGATGCTGATCGCAAGCTGGTCGGCATCGTGTCGCTGGGCGACCTGGCGGTGCGCGGTTCCGGGCACATCGACAAGGCCCTGCGCGACATCTCCGAACCCGGCCAGGAAGCACGCTGACGGCAGGCCCTTCATTCGAGCAGGAAGGTCGCCTCTCGCGGCTGCGCGCCAGCAGATCGGCGCCCTTCCTGATGTGCGGCGCGGGTGCGGTGTGCCTAGCCCGCTGCCGCAAAGACTGCCGCAATTCAGACCGGCGCCAAGGGCGCCGTGCCAGCGTCGGCACGGCGCCCGAGGGGGCAGTTAGCGGTAGACCTTCTGGCCACCGGCCTGGGTGCGCCAATGCTCTTCCAGATGCGCCGCATCGACATCGTCACGGGGCCGCACACCCATCAGGATGCCGCCTTCACGCAGGCCGCTCTCGTACTCCTTGATGCGCTCTTCCGGGATGTTCCAGCCGATCAGCGCGCCCACCAGGCCGCCGGCCGCACCGCCTGCGCCAGCGCCGGCCAGTGCCGCCGCGATCGGGCCCGCGATGACCAGCCCGAGGCCTGGCAAGGCCACGCTGGTACCGACGGCCGCGACCGCTGCGGCAATGGCGCCGATGGTGCCGCCGATGCCGGCGCCGATGCCGGCACCCTCGGCGGCCTTGTTGCCCAGCTCGGTCTCGCGGCCTGCTTCATTGCCGAAATGGCGCTTGCGGGTTTCGTCGGACATGACGACGTCGATGTCGTTGGACGTGTACCCGCGCTCCACCACGCCTTGATAGGCGCGCTCGGCGCTGTCGCGGTCGGGGAACAGCCCCGTCAGATGGGAGGTGTTGGTGTTGGCCATAGCTCTTTCCATTCCATAAGTGGTCCCGGCGCGGATGCGCGGGTGCCCCGACAGGGCAAGCGCGGGGCCCGGGCGCGGCGCCGCCACGGGTATGCGCATTGCCGCAAAAAACGCACAGGCGATCCGGCAAAGAGGCCGCGCCTGCGGACACGACGACGACTCAGCTTGAAAGGACATTTCCATGTCACGACATGACGACCAAGGGCGCCGCTCCAGCGGCCAGCAAGCCAATTACGGCGAACACGAACGCAGCCGCCAGAGCGGCAATGCCCAGCACGGCGGCTACGAGAACGAAACCAGCCAGCACTACGCCCAGAGCGGCGGCCTGCGCGGCCCGCAAGGCGGCCCGGGCGGCTCCGGCGAGTCGCGTGACTACTACCAAGGCGGCACCTTCCGCGAGCAAAGCGAAGGCAGCGCCAGCTACGGCGGCCAGAGCGGCTACGGCAGCCCGGGCTCGGGCCAGAGTTACCAGGGTGGCAGCGGTCAGGGTGGCTACCAGGGCGGCTACCAGGGCGGCTATCAAGGCAGTGGCGGATCGGGCAGCTACGGCGGCCAGGGCCATGGCCAGAACTACCAGGGCGGCAGCGGCCAGGGCGGCTACCAAGGCGGCCATCAAGGCAGTGGCGGCTCGGGCAACTACGGCGGCCAGAGCTACGGCGGGTCGGGCAGCCATGGCGGCTTTGGCAGCCCCGGCTCCGGCCAGAGCTATCAGGGCAGCAGCTACCAGGGCAGTCAAGGTGGCGGCTATCAGGGTGGTGGCAGCTACCAGGGCGGCTACGGCCAGCAAAGCGGCTACGGTCAGCAGAGCGGCGGCTATGGCGCCAGCCAGGGTGAGCAGTTCGACCCCGACTACCACCAATGGCGCAACGAGCAGTTGCGCTCGCTGGACCAGGACTATCAAAACTGGCGCCAGGACCGCTACAAGAAATTCTCGGACGACTTCTCGACCTGGCGGCAGAGCCGGCAGGCGGGCAGCGCCGGTGAGGGCAGCAGCGGCCTGAGCGGCAGCGCCAGCAGCAGCAACGAATCGGCCAGCGGTTCGTCGACAAGCGGTTCGTCCGGGGGCTCGTCCGGCAGCTCGTCGAGTTCCAAGACCAAGTAAGCACCAAGGCGCCGCCCCACCGGGGGCGCCTGCTGAGTGAGAAGGACCGCCCGCAGGCGGCCCTTCTCACGGGCAATGTGCTTCAGGCCACGCGGCGGCGGCGGTCGACGGCTTCAATCTTCAGCATCTGGCGGTACTTGGTGACGGTGCGCCGCGCCACGACCAAGCCCTGCTGGGCCAACTGGCGCGTGATCTCGGCATCCGACAGCGGTGCATCGGGGCTCTCGGCCTCGATGATGTCCTTGATGAGGCCGCGGATGGCGGTGCCCGAGCAGGCACTGCCATTGGCGCTGATCATGGCGCGGCTGAAGAAGTACTTCAGCTCCAGCACACCGACGGGCGTGGCCATGTACTTGTTGTTGGTCACGCGCGAGACCGTGCTCTCGTGGATGCCCACCTCCTCGGCGATTTCCTTCAGGCCCAGCGGCTTCATCGCCATCGGCCCGTAGTCCAGGAAATTGTGCTGGCGGCGCACGATGGCCTCGGCCACCTCGAGGATGGTCGAGAAGCGTTGCTCGACGTTGCGCAGCGTCCAGCGCGCCTCCTGCAGGTGCGCCCCCAGCTCGGCATTGGCCGGCGTTCGGTGGCGCGCAAACAGCTGGGCATACACCTGGTTGAGCCTCACCTTGGGCACGATGGCCGGGTTG
The DNA here is from genome assembly GCF_052436255.1 of Roseateles sp. Taxonomy (GTDB): domain Bacteria; phylum Pseudomonadota; class Gammaproteobacteria; order Burkholderiales; family Burkholderiaceae_C; genus Pelomonas. The sequence continues at coordinate 37,763 of NZ_JBQVNP010000019.1, forward strand.
AGCTGCACCGTCCACTGGCCACGCACCTTCCTGACGATGACGTCCGGCACGACATAGGCCACATGCGATGAGCCGAAGCGCCAGCCCGGCCGAGGGTCGAGCCGGCGGATGCGGTCGCACACGGCCTCGACGCGCGCCGGCGGCTCGCCGAGCTGGCGGGCCAGCGAAGACACATCGCGCGCAGCCAGCGCTGACAGATGGCTGGTGATGATCCTGTGGGCCAGTGCGCGGGTCTCCGGGCAGCTGATGCCGGGCAGCTGCAGCAGCAGGCATTCGGCGACATCGCGCGCGGCAATGCCGGCCGGGTCGAGCGATTGCACCAGCTTCAGCGCGATCTGCATCTCCTGCAGCTCGGGCGCGGGGTCGAGCCTCGTCACGCCGATCAGCTCCTCCAGCGGCGTACGCAGGTAGCCATCGTCGTCCAGCGACTCGACAACGGTGCGGGCCATCGCGAGGTCGCGCTCGGACAGCGGCATCACGTTCAACTGCGTATGCAGATGAGACGTTAGCGAGGCTTCCACGGCCATCATGTCCAGCGCGCTGAGCTCGCCGTCCTCGGCACGCTTGAGTCCGGCGCCGCCGTCTGCGGCCCACAGGTCGCGGTCGTTCTCGCCGTTGTCGGCACCTTCCATCGGGCTGGCGAGTTCGTCACTCGAGGCGCCGCCCGGTTCGGCGCTGGCGTCGTTGGCGGCCACGCTGGCCAGCACGCCGACATCGGCGCCGCCATCCTGCAGGGCAGCCAGCGGCAGCGCGCCCTCACCGGCCTCGGCGCCGTCGCCGCCATCGTTGTCCTCGACTTCGAGGAAAGGGTTCTTGCCCAACGTTTCGCGCAGCATCGCGGCAAAGTCCAGCGAGGACATTTGCAGCAGGCGCACTGCATGCTGCAGCCGTGGGGACAAGGTCTGGGTTTGCCGGTGATCGGCACGGAGATCCATGGAGGGCATGTCTCGTCTTTCGCAGTCGGTCGTGGCAGCCACATTGCTGCAGCGCAGTGCGGCCCGACATCAGCTAACGCAACCTCCGTGCCGGGTCTGGCGGTGCAACTGCATCCAGACACAAAGCCGCCTCTGCCAGGGCGTAGACAACCCTGGCAGGGGCCTCATTCCAGGACGGGCGGGCACGCCGATTGCACGAATTACCGATCGCTCGCCCGGCGACCGGCAATTGCGGCAAAGCGTGCCGTCTGTCACGAACTGAGCGCCGGCGGCGGTTTTGCCCGGATTGCCGGCCGATGCGACAGGCCGGCGACACAGACCGGGCACGCCCGTTGCCTTCGCCGCCAGGCGAGATACCTCGCGCAAGGAGCACACATGAAAAAGATCCTCATCGCCGCGATGGTCGTCCTGACCGCGCTGGCCGGCAGCGGCTGCGCCGTCACCAGCGGCCAGAGCACCGTGGGCCAGTACGTCGACGACGCCACCATCGCCACGCGCGTCAAGGCGCGCTTCGCCGAAGACACCCAGGTCAGCGCGATGCGCATCCAGGTCGAGTCGCTGAAGGGCACCGTGCAGCTCGCCGGCTTCGCCACATCGCAGGCCGAGAAGGACCGCGCCGGCCAGCTCGCTCGCGCCGTGCCGGACGTGAAAGAGGTGCGCAACAACATCATCGTGCGCGCCGCCAACTGACGCCTCGAGCGCTTGAAGTCAGGCAGGACCGGGGCCGGCCCATCCAAGCCCGCGGTCCATGACGCCATCCGCCTCCAGCAACGAGCCGCCACGCACGCGCCACAGCGCCTGGGCGCTGCGAGGCCTGTTCCTGATCAGCCTGGTGTTCGCGTTCCGCGAGGCCAGGCCGCTGCTGGCCCCCGTGCTGGTGGCCGTCATGCTGACCTTCACGCTGGCGCCCGCGGTGCGCTGGCTGGGCCGTCGCGGTGTGCCTGCGTCCCTCGGTGCGCTGCTATTGGTGCTGGCGCTGCTGCTCAGCACGGTCACGCTGGCGGCCAGCCTGGCCCGGCCCGCCGCCAGTTGGTGGGAGCAGGCCCCGCAAACCGTAGCCCAGCTGCTCGACCAGCTTGAAAAGCTGCGCGACGCCGTGCCCGGCCTGCGCCGGGCCTCACCGCCACCCGCCCGCGCCGGCCGCGCGGCACCCACGGCCGACCCGGCGCCCGACCCCCTCAGGGAGAGGTTGGCCAGCGAGGGCGTCGCCCTGACCGGCCTGGTGCTGGCGCGTGGCCTTTCCTTCGTGCTGGCGGCCGCGGCGACGGTCATCCTGACCTACTTCTTGCTGGCGTCCGAGCATTGGCTGCTGTCGCGCCTCGTCGAGGCCATGCCGCGGCAGCGCACGCGCGCGCTGATGTTGGGCGGCTTGCGCGCGGCCCAGCGCGAGATCAGCCGCTACCTCGCCGCGCTGGCCATCATCAACGGGCTTGCCGGCCTGACCACGGGCCTGGCGCTGTGGCTGCTGGGCCTGCCCAACCCGACGCTGTGGGGCGTGCTGACGGCGCTGCTGTGCTTCATTCCCTATCTCGGCCCGGCGGCGCTGATGGCAATGCTGTTGCTGGCCGGCATCAGCGCCTTCGAGACCGGAGCGGCGGTTTTCGGGCCGATGTTGGCCTTCATGATCATCCACGGCATCGAAAGCAACCTCGTCAGCCCGGTGATCGTCGGGCGGCGGCTGTCGCTCAGCACAGTCTCGGTCTTCGTGTCGGTGCTGTTCTGGGGCTGGCTCTGGGGCATCGTCGGCGCCATCATCGCCGTGCCGCTGCTGATCGGGCTGCGCAGCGTGTGCCGGCGCCGGCGCGGCCTGAGGTTGCTGCGCCTCTTCCTGGAAGGCCACCACCGGGCGCCGCCGCCGTCGCTGCGCTCGCTGCTGCGCGTGCCACCAAGATCTGGCGCACGCAAGCGCTACACCTGAGCAACCAGAGCCGGGAACACCGCTTGCCGGCGGCCTGAAAACAAGACTCCTCCGTGGGCCGGGGCCGGGCTGCGGCGCGCCGCGGCAGGTCCGTCATAGTTATGGCTGCGTCTTGAATTCCGCCCTGCCTCGCGTGGGCCTGCGCTGTCTTGGACTTGCCATGCCGGTCACCATCCGCTCCCGACTGCTCCTGCTCGTACTCTCCGTGCTGCTGCCCGGCATGCTCGGTGTTGCCTGGCTGATCGCCGACAGCTACGAAACCGTGCGCCATACCCACGAACGCTCGCTGCGCGACACCGCTTCGGCGCTGTCGATGCTTGTCGATGGCGAACTGCTGCGCCGCGCCGCCGTGGCCCACGTGCTGGCGCAGTCGCCCGCGCTGGACGGCGCCAAGCTGTCCGATCCCGAGCAACGCCAAAGCTTCGAGCAGTTGGCGCGCCGCGCTCTGCAGGGCATGGAAGGCTGGGTGGAGGTGCGCGCGCCCGGCCGCGTCCTGTTGAGCACCCGCCAGGCCGAGGGCTTGCCCAGCGAGGCGCCCGGTCCGGCCGAGCTCAGCCCCAGGGCCGTCATGCTGCCCCTGACGCCGCTGGCCACGGCCAAGCCGGGCAACCCGCAGGAGCTGCATGCCGCCTGGGTGGAGCCGGTGACGCGCAGTGGCCGCCTGGTCTACAACCTTGTCGTCACGGTGCGCCCCTCGGAGCTGCAGCGCATCGTGCAGGCCCAGGCGCCACGGCCGGGCTGGATAGGCACGGTCGTCGACAGCAGCGGTCGCCTCGTCGCGCGGCTACCCGGTGGCGCTGCTTACGTGGGCCGCCAGGCCAGCCCGGATCTCCGCCAGCACATGGCGGAGGCGTCCGCGGGCCGCTTTGAGTCGGTGTCGCTGGACGGCGTGCCGACGACGGGCTACTTCAGCACCTCGCCATTGGGCTGGAGCTATGTCAGCGCCATGCCAAGACAGCAGTTCGCCGGCCGCCTGCCCGAGGCGGTGCAGCGCGTCATCATCGGCGCGCTGGTGCTGCTGGGGCTGGCGATGGCGGGCGCCATCTGGGTGGCGCGCCGCGTGGAGCTGCCGGTTCGCACACTCAAGCGCATGGCCCAGGACCTGCAAGCCGGCCGGCCAGTGCAGCCCCGGCCAACCGGCATGGTCGAAGCCGACGAGGTGGCCGCGGCGCTGGCCGAGGCGGGGCGCAGCATGGGCAGCGCCCGCGCCGAACTCGAGCGCAGCGTGGCCGAGGCCGTCGAGCGCACCCGGCAGATGGAGCAGCGCGGCGCGCAGAGCCAGCGCGTCGTGGCGCTGGGCCGCCTGACCGGCGGCGTGGCCCACGAGTTCAACAACCTGCTCGGCGTCATCAGCAACAGCATGCACCTGATGCAGCGCCACCCCAGCGCCGCCGAGCTGCAGGCGCCGCTCAGCGCGACCCAGCGCTCCGTCGACAAGGGCAGCCAGCTGACCCAGCACCTGCTGCGCTTTGCCGGCCGGCGGCCCGTGCGGGTACAGACGCTGTCGCTGGCCCGCTACCTGCCCGAGGTGCAGGAGCTGATGCGCAGCGTGCTGGGCCGGCGCATCGAGATCCAGGTGCACGTCGCGCCCGACATCTGGCCGGTGCGTGTGGATACCAACGAACTGGACCTGGCCCTGGTCAACCTGGCCTTGAACGCCCACGACGCCATGCCCTCTGGCGGCGAGCTCAGGCTCAGGGCCGGCAACGCCGAGCCGCATGACAAGGAAGGCCTCAACCATCTGGCGCCGGGCGACTACGTGCTGCTGACGGTCGGCGACGACGGCATGGGGCTGGACCCGAGCCTGGTCGAACATGCCTTCGAGCCCTTTTTCACCACCAAGGGCGTGGGCCAGGGCACCGGCCTGGGCCTGAGCCAGGTCTACGGCTTCGCGACGCAGGCCGGCGGCACCGCGCGGCTGGCCAGCACACCCGGCGTGGGGACGACGGTCTCGCTGCTGCTGCCGGTGGCCCAAAGCCAGGAAGACGCGCCCGCGCCGGCCATCGGAGTGGCCGAGCAAAGCATTGCCGGCTCGACCGTGCTGCTGGTGGAGGACGATGCATCGCTGGCCGACGTGACCGCCGCGCTGCTGCTGGCGCATGGCGCCAAGGTCCTGCGCGCTGCTGACGCCGCGGCCGCCCTGGCGCTGCTGCAGGGAGGCGGCCGGCCCGATGTCGTGCTGACCGACGTGGTCATGCCCGGTGCGATGGACGGCGTGGCGCTGGCGCGTCGCCTGCGGGAGCAGCGCCCGGGCCTGCCGGTCGTGCTGATCAGCGGCTTCAGCAACACGGTGGTCGCCGAGGGCGAGTTCATCCAGTTGCGCAAGCCCTGCGCCCCCGATGAGATGCTGGCGACGCTGCAGGCCGCCATCGTCACCGCGCGCGCCAGGCGCTCGGCGTCAGCGACCGGCTGAGCCCCGCCAGCGCCTGCCGCAACCCAGGCACGTCGGTTGCCATTCCGAGGGCTCGCCGCCGCGCCGCTGCGGCGGCGTCTTCATCGACCCGCGAAAGGACCTGCCATGAGCAACGACGACATCATCGACACCTTGAACGACCTCATCGAAACCTCGAAGGATGGCGAATACGGCTTCCGCACGTCTGCGGAATACATCAAGGACCCGGCCATCAGGCAGTCGTTCGTGCGCCGCGCCGAGGAATGCCGCCAGGCCGCCGCCGAGCTGCAGGCCCAGGTGGCACGTCTGGGCGGCAAGGCCGAGGACAGCGGCACGGCCGCCGGTGCCATGCACCGTGGCTGGGTAGCCGTGAAGGGCACGCTGGCCGGCTATACCGACAAGGCCATCCTGGAAGAGACCGAGCGCGGCGAGGACACCGCACTGGCCTCTTACCGCGAGGCGCTGGAAGAGGCGCTGCCGCCCGATGTGCGCATGATCGTGGAGCGCCAGTACGAAGGCGTGAAGCGCAACCACGTGGCGGTGCGCACGCTGCGCGACCAGGCCCGCGCCGCGGCGGCCTGATGACCTGATGCGGGCGCCGCGTCCAGCGGCCCCGCCACCTGGCTGCGGCCAGCTCGCTAGTCACCGCGGCCCGGACGACGCTCTGCCGGATCGCTCACGCCCGGCAGCGCTTCCTCGCTGGGAGGCTCGTCGACCGGACGCGCACGGCGGCCGCTGCGGGTCGTCGGGGCGTCGTCGGCATTCACGCCCTCCTCGTCGCCCTCCTCGTCCTCGGGATCGGTCTCGGCCTCCTCCAGCAGCCGGAGCGCTGGCGTGTCGCGGTCGAGGTCACCCTCGGGCTGGTCCGGCGTGAAGATGCGGTCCACGCCGATGTCGGCGCCGTCGCGCACGCCGGCACCATCCTCCCTGGACGCCAGCGACTCGCCCAGCGGCAACGGGGCGATCTGGTCATCGCGCAGGGCGACATCGACCGGCAGGCCGGGATCGGCGTCGTCTTCGTCGCTGTCGAGCCCGACGACGTCGCTGCCGCTGTCGGAGCTGTCGCCCGGGCCGAGGCTGGCCTTGTCACGGCCGGCGGGCTCGGCCGCGGCGGGGTCGATGCCGAGCAAGCTGCTGCGTGCCATGGGGAACCTCCGATGTGTAGAACGCGGGACGGCCCCGCCAGGACAGGGAGGCAAGGCATGTGCCCTAGGGCAGCGGCTGCCGCCGCTCCTGGCCCTGGTCGTCGTCGTCGCTGGCCTTGGATTCACGGATGACGCTGATGCCACCGTCGGGCTCCATGCGTGCGATCTTGACGTCGGCAAGCTTGTCGATGCCGTGGCTGCGCAGGCTGGCCATCAGCTCAGGCGCCGTGACGTACTCGCGACGCATATTGCGCAGGATCAACTGGCCATGCCTGATCAGCACGAGGGGCGGTGGCTCGACGAAGCGGCGCACGCGTTTGTAGCGAAAGCTTGCCCAGTCCATCAACCAGTTCCAGCCCACCAGCGTCGCCACCAGCACGATGCCTTCGGCGACCGTCTCGTAGCCGCCCGACATGGCGTTCTGCGCCGCATCGGCAATCAGTACCAGCAGCAGGATGTCAGGGATGCCGATGGAGCCGGCGTCGCGCCGCAGCACGAAGCGCAGCATCAGGAACAGCGCCCAGTACATCAGGCTGCCCCGCAGCATCAACTCCAGCGGCGAGACACTGAAGCGCAGCAGCTCGCCCAGGTCAGGCAGCGTCACCGCCGGCCCCGTGGAAGCGCAGACTGTCCACGGCGAAGCCACGGTCGCGAGCGATCAGCACGAGGGCCTGGCGGCGCGCGGCGTCCAGCGCGGGGTGGCGCGCCAGCACCCAGAGCGTGTCGCGGCCGGGGCTGCCGATGAGGGCCGCGTCGTAGTCCTCGTCGACATGCAGCACGGCGAGGTCAGACCACGCATGACTCAGCCACTGCAGGGCCTCGGGCCAACGGCTCAGGCGCAGCCTGGCCCCGCGGCTGCCGGGCACGGCCTGCACGCGGGCCTCGCTGCCATGCGTGCCGTCGGCGTCGATGCGGCGCTGCAGCAGGTCGAAGTGGCCATCGTCACGCGGCAGCAGGCCCAGCTCGGGCGGCTCTACGGCCTCGGCCTGCAGCGGCGGCGGCAGTTCGGCGACCAGGAACCAACGGCCGCTCAGTCGCGCCAGGTCCACCTCGGGCATGACCTCCAGCGGGCTGGCGTCGCGCTGGCCGAGCAAGCTGTCGATGAGGGGCTGGCCCAGCACCACCAGGCTGCTGACCGTCGCGGGGTTGACGCGGTGGCGCCAGCGTTCGGGCAGCATGGGCCAGGCCAGGCCGAGCAGTTGCATCCACGGAATGTGCGGCGGCAGCGAACCCGACGGAGCTTCGGGCGGCAGATGGACCGCCACCGGCTGCGGCCGCGGCCGACGCCACAGCGACGCCAGGGCCACGACGCCCAGCAGTGCCCCACCGACGGGCACCAGCAGCCGCCTGGGGCTGAGGGTCTCGCGCAGCTGGCCGCTGAAGTCGGCGACGCCGCGACGCAGGTTTTCCTCGCGGGCGATCAAGCGGTGCTCGATCAGCCGGATCTGCTCGTCGATATCGCCGGCGGCCTCAGCGTGCGACAGGCTGGCCGGCCATGGGGGCCGCGTTGCGTTCATCGTTGCCCTCCTCGGGCGGTTTGGGAGGCGCCGGATCGGGCGTGATCATCAAGTGGCGGCGCGTGGCCGGCAGGCTCAGCTTGGGCAGCAGACTGCGCACGCGCTGCAGCACCAGCACGACGGCCAGCACGTTGACGACGACGGACAGCAGCAGCGCACCCGCCATCGGCAAGCCTGCGTCCACCAGCAGGCGGATCACGCCCGCCCACAGCAGCAGCCAGGCCGTGACGCCGAGGATGCCCACGGCAACGAGCAGCGCCACGATCTGCGCCAGGGCCCGCACCGCACGCTTGAGCTCCAGCGACAGCAGCTCGACGCGGTCGCTGACCAGGCCGGGCAATTCGCGCCACAACGCCTGCAGCTGCGCCAGCAGCGATGCAGGCACCGGGTACGCGTCGGGCCCGGGCGTACCGGGTGGTGGGCCTTCGCGGGCGGGTCGGTCGGCCAAGGCCGCCTCAGCGCGCGAGGCGGGCGATGAGCACGCCAACGGCCAGGGCGGTCGCCACGGCGGCGAGCGGGTGCTCGCGCACGGTGGAGCGCAGGCTCTCGGCCCATTCGTCGCCCATCTCGCGGGCATCGTGGGCGCGCTGGCTCAGCGTGTCGCTGGCCGAATGAACGCCATCCTGCAGGCGCTGCACGGCCGGCGCCGCCGTCTCGGCCATGCGATCGATGGCATGGTGCGCGCCCTGCACGACGCGGTTCAACACGTCGTGCCCGGCGGCCGCGCCCTTGTCGACAGCGTCATTGGCCTTCACGGCCGCGTCGTTGACGGCCGATGTTGCGCCCGCCGCCGGTGTAGCCGGCGAGGCGGATGACGTGGGAAAGGGAGTGTTGGCTGTGGTGGTGGCCATGATGGTCCTTGCTAGTAATGAAGGGAAAGGGTCAACGCGTGGTGCCGCGGCGGATCAGGTTCACGATGGCCAGCAGCACGACCGCGCCCAGCAACGACACCACGAGGGCACCGAGGCTGAGGGAACCATCGTTGATGCTGGGCATGCCCACCATGGGCGAGATCAGCCAGCCACCGATGGCTGCGCCGACGATGCCCACGAGGACATTGAGGATGACGCCCTGCTCGCCGTCGGTTTTCATCAACAGGCTGGCAACCCAGCCAATCAAGCCGCCGGCAATGAGCCAGATGATCAAGTTCATGGTGTTCTCCTGGTTAAACGGGCAAGGCCGCAGCGACTTAGGGCAATCGAGGTGCCGGGCTGGTTGGCCCCTCGCCCAGCTTCGCCCCGCTGGACGCGGGCAAGCCTGGTCGGTCCCCCGCGGGGACGGCGTGATTTGCCGGTTTGACCGGTAAATCACGCCCAACGCGGGCCGGCTTGGGGCGGCCCGGCGCTCGGCCCGCAATGCGCGCTGGACACCGGCCGACTAGATGGCACCGACGCTGCCGGTGACCGGCAGCACGATGCCGGTGATGTAGCCGGCGCACACGGGCGAGGCCAGGAAAACGTAGGCCGGCGACAGCTCCTCCGGCTGGGCGGCGCGCTTCATGTCGGTCTTCTTGCCGAACTCGGCGACCTCCTCGGCTGGCTTGTCGGCCGGGTTCAGCGGCGTCCAGACCGGCCCGGGCGCCACCGCATTGACGCGGATGCCGCGCTCGATGAGGTTGCTGGCCAGCGACTTGGTCAGCGCATGGATGGCGCCCTTGGTGGCCGAGTAGTCCAGCAGCTTGGCACTGCCCTCCAGGCCGGTCACCGAGCCGGTATTGATGATGGACGCACCGGCCTTGAGGTGCGGCAGGGCCGCGCGGGCCATGCGCATATAGCCGCCGATGTTGGTGTCCAGCGTCTCAAGCATGCGCTCGTCGTCGAGTTCCTCCAGCGAGGACGCATGCTCCTGGAAGGCGGCGTTGTTGACGAGCACGTCGAGCCTGCCGAAGCGATCAATGACCTCGTCCACCGCGCGCTCACACCAGGCGCTGTCCTTCACATCGCCCTGCAGCAGCAGGCACTGCCGGCCTTCGGCCTCGATGCAGCGCCGCGTCTCCTGGGCATCCTGAGTTGACGAGTGGTAAGCCACGGCGACGTCGGCCCCCTCGCGTGCAAACAGCACCGCCACCGCGCGGCCGATGCCGGAGTCGGCGCCGGTGATCAGCGCGACGAAATCCTGCAGCTTGCCGCTGCCGACATAGTCGGGCGCCATGAAACGCGGCGCCAGCTCGAGGTCGGCCTCCAGGCCGGGCTTTTCCAGGTGCTGGGCCGGCAGCGCCTCGGGCTGCTTGCGGGCGCCGGCCTGCATGGCGCCACGGTCCTTGTCGTCCTCGGACGGCTGCCGGGCATCGGCGGCATCCTGGCGCTGCTGGATGCTGCGTTGGGTCTGGAGGGTGTCGTCGGCGGAACTCATGATGGGCCTTTCTGAAAGCGGGTCGGGGGGCCTTGGCCAGCAGTCGGCGTGCCATGCGGCTGCCAAAGACGCTGCAGACGCTGCCGCAAGACTTGCCCGGTCGGCAGCCCCTACCGGCTCAGGCGCCGGCCTTCTTCAGTTCGGCTGCTTCGGTCTCCTTGCCCGACGGCGTCTGCGCGTCCAGGCCGCGGTCGGGCGACTCGGCCACCTGGGGCTCGTTGCCCGGGCGCTCGATCAGCTCCTCGATGATGAAGTGGCCGTACTGCTGGGCGCGTTCGGCGCCCGCCGCCTTGGCCGCCTGGGCCATTTGCACCGCCTGTTCATCGCTGGTGGCACGCACGACCAGCCAGTGATAGCCCTTCTCGGCCAGCGCCCGGTGCGCCAGCACGAGGTTCATCTCCTGGCCGACGGAGGCCAGCGGGCTGGCGTGGGCGATGTCCTCATCGATCTGGCGCAGCATCTCGGTGTCGCTGTATTCGTGCACCGCGCTGGATACCACGCCCAGCTTGGCGATGGCCTCAGCCGCAGCCCGGGCCTGGTCGGCCTTGGGAAATGAGATGACAACATGGCCCACGGGCTTGAAGACGCCAAAGCTGCGCGGTGCATCGGTGGTGACATCGGTAGACATGGTGATTCCTCTTGAATGCTGGTTCACGCCCGCGCGGCAAAACAGGTGCCCGGGCCTTGACGGTTCGTGGGCACGCCGCTTGCCATACGCGCTGGTCACATACCGGAGGATCCATGCCCAGCCCTGCTCGCCGACCTGTTCTCTATGTGGAGGACCACCCGGTCAACGCGTTGCTAATGGCGGCCATCTTCGAGCGACGGCCTGAGCTGGAGCTCGTCGTCGCGACGAACGGCGAGGAGGCGCTGTGCCTGGCTGCCGGTCTGAATCCCGCGTTGCTGCTGCTGGACCTGGGCCTGCCCGACTGCCACGGCAGCCGGCTGCTCGGCCTGCTGCGCTCACTGCCCGGCTGCGACAAGGTGCCGGCAGTCGCCGTCACGGCGGAACTCGGTTTCGACATCTATGCCTGGGGCTTCCATGAGCTATGGCCCAAGCCGCTGTATGTGGACGAGGTGCTGAGCCGGCTCGACGCGCTGATCGGCACGCGCCCGTCACCGCCGCCGGAGCTGCCGCGAGAGCTGCTGCTGCCGGCACAGCCCGCGGTGGCCACCCTAACGCAACACTGCCGCTGACAATTTTCTTGGCTCCGCAGGCATCGCCGTTGCCTGTCGTGGTTCACCCGTCTTCATGATCGGCATGGGCGGCGGGCGATTGAACTTACTTAGGAGATGGACATGAGCAAGACTTTCACCCGCGTGGCCTCGGTGGCCGCGGTTTGCATGGCGGTGGCGGGCGGGCTGGCCTACGCGCAGGGCACCGGCGGGACCGGTGGCGCCGGCGGCACGGGCACCGGCTCCAGCAACACCGACAACACGACCGCCACGGGTAACACCCGCAGCACGAACAGCACCAGCGGCACGGGCAGCACCACTGGCACGAGCGCCACCACGCCGGGCACGAATGCCAACAGCACCACCGGCAGCACTGCGAACACGACCGGCGCCTCGGGTACCGGCATGAACGCGAATAACACCGGCAGCACTTCGGGCAGCATGGGCACGAATGCCAACACCACCGGCACGTCCGGCATGGGCGCGAACGCCAACAACACGGCGGGCACGGGCTACAACGCCAACAATGCCAACAACACTGCCAGTACCGGCTACAACGGCGGCACGGCGTCCAACAACAGCGGCGACTGGAATGCCGATGGCACGCGCGCACCGCGCCGTGACCGCAATTGAGCCTGGCCCGTCACTCAGTCTGAAGCAGCGGCCCCCTCGAGGGGCCGCTGGCTTGGTGTGAACAGCAGGCCGGCCGGCAGAATTTCCGGCAACAAATAGACCACGCCGCGGCCGCTGGCGAACAGCGGCATCAGCTGCCGCACGAAGAACACCACCGGCACATTGATGCAGCCATAGGAGATGCGGTTGTCGGCCGGCGTGGCCGAGAGCAGCCGTTGTGGGCGACGCTCGGCGGGATCGCTGGGCCGCAGCCGGTGCAGCGACACGGCAGCGTCGTAGTCGATCCAGAAGATCTCCTCGCCCGAGGCATTGCGCCCCGGCTCGGCGACAAAGCGGCCGGCCGGCGTGATGCGCTCGTGCGGCAGGATCTGGCTCATGTCACGCTCGCCGATGCCTGGCACCGAGATGTCGCCATGCGCCTGCCCGAGCAGCACCGGGGTGGCAGCGACGGGGCGGCGCTGCGCATCGAACAACCACAAGCGCGCATCGCGCTTGTCGATGATGGCGAAGGGCGCGCCCTCGTTGTCCTCGGACTGCTGCAGCCATTGCAGCAAGGACTGCACGGCCTCGGGCGGTGGCGCAGCCGCTGCGGCCAAAAGCGGCGCCGCCAGCGCCAGCGCAGCGACAAAGCCCGGCGGCTTCACGCGCTGGCACCTCGCACGATGCGGTGCACCAGATGCAGTTTGCGCACGGCCGGCGCCGACAGCACGAAGGGATAGAAGTCGGCCATGCCCATGCTGCGAGACAGCTCGTTGAGCACACCGGTCAACTCCATCCAGCTGTTGATCAGCTGCAGAAAGCCGGTGGCATCGGTGTCACCGGCTTCCTGCAGCAGCTCGACGCCGAAGCGCTCATAGCTCAGCTCGACGCGCTCGCCGTCCAGGCCGAAGCTGCGCGCCGTGTCCAGCGTGTCGACCAGGTGGAGGTAATGCGCCCACGTCTCGGCCCAGTCTTCCCAGGGATGGGCGCTGGCATAGGCGCTGACGAAGCGCTGGCCCCAGTCGGCCGGTGCGCCGTTGGCGTAATGGCGCTTGAGCGACTCGCCATAGTCTTCGCGCTCGTCGCCGAACAGCGCGCGGCAGGGCTCCAGCCAGGCCGTGGGCTCGACCAGACGCTGCCAGTAGTAGTGACCGCTCTCGTGGCGCAGGTGGCCGAGCAGCGTGCGATAGGGCTCGCCGAGCTGGTCGCGGCGCTGCTCGCGGCACGAGTCGTCGGCCTCGGAGACATCCAGCGTGATGACGCCATCGGCATGGCCGGTCATGACGGGGGGCGCGCCGGGGGCGGCCAGCAGCAGGTCGAAGACCAGGCCCCGTTCGGGGTCCTCGGCCTTCGAGATCACCGGCAGTTTCAGCCCGATCAGCGATGACACCAGGCGGCGCTTGGCCTGCTCGACGCGCCGCCACCATGCGCCGGCATTGGGCAGGCTCAAGTCGGGCAGGGTGCGCGTCAGCCGGCAGCAGCGGCACAGTGTCTGGCCGGCCGCGATCTCGCCCGCGTCGAGCAGCCAGTTGCAGGCCGCCGCCGAATCGAGGTTGGCGCAGCGCGCATAGCGCAGGGCGCGGCGCACTGGCACGCCGGCCTCGCGCCAGCCGGGCTTGCGGCCGCGCGCCGGCGCGGGGTCCAGCGCGA